>CAUQSG010000023.1:0-23031 GCA_963520725.1 uncultured Flavobacteriaceae bacterium
CATGAAAATAAAAGAATAAGAAATGAAAAGAATTTTATTAGCCATGATGCTCTTTATAAGTGCATTGGGATTTGCACAGAGTGATAAAGAAATAGTACAAAAGTATATTGTAGATAAAATAAAAGGTTACAAACCTACAGACCTAGTTCCATACTCCAAAGATGGTGAGGATTGGGCACTGATGGATGTGAAATCTAGAAAAGTACTTACAGATTATGTGTTGAATTGGGCAAGTACTTTTAAACCAAAATTATCTATCAGTATGTATGTTAAAAGGTATATAATAGGGAGTGTCACTTCAGATTATACGATGGAGCTAGAGTCAAGAAGGGAAACTTTGCCACCAGAAATAGGGTATAGGAAATATGAAAAAATAAATAAACCTGCTTTTCAAATGGATGAAACAGGAAAAAAAACTGCTAGTAATCCTAAATATAAATACATACTAGATATAGTATCACATAAAGGTGTATATTATGCCGTAGTTTCTAAAAAGGATAACAGCTGGACACTCATTAACGAAAAAGGAGAAGAACAGAAAGGGTTTCATTTCAAAGAAATATCAAATATTGGTTATAAAGATAAAGAAAGCGGAGAAGATGTTTTTAATGTGGAGGATTTTGATGGTAAAAAGGGTTTAATAACCATATTAGGAAAGAAAAAACTTTATGGTGAACTAATGAATAATTTTACTAAAAACGATATTGTTTTAGGGTATGTTGTTCAGAAAGATAATGATTATTCTCACGAAATTAAAAAATCAGGTGTGGTAGATTTGATGACACAAGAATGGCTGATAAAACCGCAGGAGAAGTATAAAATATACGATATAATCTATACTTCATCAGAAAAATTAAAAAAATATGATGAAACAGACAGAAACAAAGCCACTATATATTTCTTAGCAACCGACCAAAGTGGTCAGCGTTTTGTTTTAGATATAAAAGGAAATCCTATTTTACCGAAAAATTAACCAAAAAAACACCTTTCTAAAAGGTGTTTTTTTATGCTTTAAAATTGATAGAGAAACTACAAAAAATCCGTAAATTGCATACAAAATAAAAAAGAATAAGAAATGAAAAGAATTTTATTAGCCTTGATGCTTGGTATAGGTGTATTGGGGTTTGCACAGAGCGAAGAAGAGATAGTGCAAAAATATATTATAGACAAAATAAAAAACTACAACCCAACCGATTTGGTTCCATACTCTAAAGACGGCAAAAAATGGGCGCTGATGGATGTGAAATCCAGAAAAATCCTTACAGATTTTGTGATGAGAATACCAAGCACTTTTAATCCTGAATTTATGGCTGATATAAATATAGGGAAGTGGGTCTATGGAATGATGATTAATACAAATTATGATATTTTGCCACTTGTAATAGCTTGTTCTATTCCAGAATGGTTTGATGTTAAAAAAACAGATGAACTTGGTTTTCAAGTAGATGAACAAGGAAGAATGACAGCCTATAATAAGGATTATGAATATATATCAAAGCCAATATTGTATAAAGGAGAATATTATATCATAATTATTAAAAAAGATAAAACTAATGTACTTATTAACCAAAAAGGAGAGGAGAAGGAAGCTTTTCATTTTAAAGAAATATTAGATATTTATTATAAAGATAGGGAGACAGGAGAGAATGTTTTCTATGTAGAAGGTTTCGATGGTAAAAAAGGTTTGGTGACTATATCGGGGAAAAAGAAACTTTATGGAGAATTACTACAAGAAGTATATAGTGGAGTTTTAGGATATAGTGTTCAAAAGGATAATGAAAATATCAAAAAAATTAAAAAATCAGGTGTGGTAGATTTAGTTACGCAAGAATGGCTGATAAAACCGCAGGAAAAGTATAAAATCTATAGAATAATTTATACTTCATCGGAAGAAATAGATGATAGAAAAATAGAAAATAGAAACAAAGCTACTATATATTTCTTAGCAACGGACAAAAGCGGTCAGCACTTTGTTTTGGATATAAAAGGAAATCCTATTTTGCCGAAGGAATAAGTATGATTTTTGTTAGAAAAACGAAAAAATATTTTATTCGTTTCTGAAAAAACCTTAATTTAGTTGAGTGATTTTTTTAAGGGAACAGATTAAAATAAAATATTATGAAAAAACTATTTTTTACACTCAGTTTATTCGTGGTTTCGCTTGCTTTTGGGCAGATGGAAACCGTGAAATTTGATAGAAAATTGGTCTATGAACAGGATGCAGCCAATAGTAAAGAAGCTAGAAGGATTCTGGATGAATTGGGCACTTTGGAGTATTATCATTCCTCATCATATGGTATGCTGAGAATTAAACCTAAAATGGAAGATTATCCGTATGCTATCGGTAGTTACTATGTGTTTTTTGGGAAAAAATCTCCTTTCTGGACAACAATAGATCCAGTGGATAGAACTATAGCAATGAGTCCTCTAAGTATAGAAGATGTAGACATTAAGGTTGATTTTACTAAAACTAATAACAAAGGAAAAGTAGGAGGAGTTTCTTGTAACTACTACGATGGAGTTTTGAGTGAAGAAGAAAAAATTATTATGGAGGTCTGTGTGGATGAAACCAGCAGTTTTGACAATTTTAGTAAAGTATTCAGCGGAAATACCAAAAAAGGTCTGATACTTTCTATATCTATTAAAGAAAAGGGAGATAAGGTTACCTTTAATTTAGCTAAAAATGAACCTTTGAATTTATCTATGACTTTGGATACCAAGCAGATAGAAAAAGGTTTTATTGAAAGAGAAAAAAAAGCAGCAGCAATAGCAGAAGCAGGAGGAGAAGAAGAACATGATTGCTCAGTGATTGATGCATCAGAAGAAGGCTATGCTGTTGATCCTTTGCTGAATGTATATAGTACGAATGCATATAAAAACAATGGTTTAGATAATGTAGCACTATTTTATCAGATTACAGCTTTCGGTGCAGAAGATTATACATCGGGAGAGGGCAGAAAAAAAACTATAGCTCTTCTGAAATTAAATTATAAATCAATCCTGAAAAACCATTTGAAAACCAAACATATAAGTAAGGAAGAGTATAAAAAGTTAATGAAATTCTTCCAAGAATATGTGAAAGAAGTAGAGGCGTTTGACCCTGAAAAAGCACCGAAGATAGAGGGAGCGACTGCTCTTGAACCAGAAGAATTTGAAGCGGAAGCAAGAGAGTTCCCTAAATACAAGTCAGCCTACAAGACCATGCATATGGAGAAAAAACCGAATTTGGCTCTTGATGTTGCCTTGAAATCAGAAAACCTGAAACAGGCCATTCCGCAGTTCTGCAGTGATATCTATGGACAGGTTTCTGTTTTTGAGAATGAGGAGCTGAAGAAACAGCTGCTGCATTTCATGGGTCAGACATGTGATTTATACCTTTATCCGAAGGTGGACAATGTCTACTATGACGGCACGCTGGATGCGCTGCGAAGAAGTGTCTTGGAGATAGAAAAACTCCGCCCTTCATTATCCAAAAAAGATTTGAAAAATCTGCGCACACTTATAGAAAATTTGGATTAACATATAATGATGAAAAGCCTTTTTTAGACAGATGTTGTTTGAAAAGGGCTTTTTTCGGTTTTAAATCGTTTGGAATTAAAGGAAATAAAAATTAACTTAGCAACTCAAAAAAATTAATAAAAATGGACTTAAAAAAAGAAATGCTCTACGAAGGAAAAGCTAAACAAATATTCGCCACAGAAAAGCCTGATGAGGTGGTGGTAAGATTTAAAGATGATGCCACGGCGTTCAATGCCCAAAAAAAAGGACAAGTGGACAAAAAAGGGCAAATGAATAACGCCATCACTACGCTTATCTTTGAATATTTGAATGAAAAGGGAATTCCTACTCATTTCATCAAGCAGATAGATGACCGCGAACAGCTGGTTAAAAAGGTGAGTATCATTCCTTTGGAGGTGATTGTGAGAAACTATGTGGCGGGAAGTATGGCTCAGCGTTTGGGCGTGGAAGAAGGGACAAAATCACCGATTACCATTTTTGACATCTGCTATAAAGATGATGCGCTGGGAGACCCGCTGATAAACGATTATCACGCGATATTTTTGGGTGCGGCGACGAGAGAGGAACTAGACAAAATGTATGCGCTGACAGCCAGAATCAATGAAATTCTGATAGATTTATTTGATAAAATGAACATTATTTTGGTTGATTTCAAAATAGAACTCGGTAAAACACCAAATGGAGAAATCATCTTGGCGGACGAAATCTCACCAGACACCTGCCGTCTTTGGGATAAAGATACCATGAAAAAGCTGGACAAAGACCGTTTCCGAAGAGATTTGGGCGAGGTGACCGAAGCATATGAAGAAATCTACAACCGCCTGAAAAAGGTGCTGAATAAATAAAGAAATCCCTCTTTTGGAGGGATTTTTAGTTTTTTCTGAAAGTGGTTTGGATAAGAGATTGTGAATAAGTAGATTAGCGGAAATGTAAATTAAATTTTTTCTAAACTCAAAAAATCCTTAAATTTGGGCGATTTTTAGATAAACTTTTTAAATGATGAAAAAAAGTATTTTTAAGGGCGTTTTGGCGTTGGTATTATTGGCTTCTTGTAGCAAAGACAAGATGATTTTAGATAGTATGAATGAGTATAATCTGGCTATGGAGACCAAAGGATACCACTTCGGAGATATGATTACTTTCCCAAAGGAAGTTACTGATAATGCGGAGAGTATAAGCATAAGTTTTGGGGACAAGGAAACAGCGATTTTGAAGATAGACCCAGCGTTTTTTACCTTGGGGGATAATGCTGTGACTATCAATGTGAGAACTAAATCAGGGGAAAATCTATCCATAGACGCGGTTATCAATGTGCTTTCAAAAACTCCTGAAAAAGAGCTGACTTATGAGGTGGTGGCAGAATATCCACATAATGCTGAAAACTTCGTTCAAGGCTTCCAGTTGGAGGGAAATACCATTTATGGAAGTAATGGGCAGACAGGGGAGTCCAAGGTGATAAAATATACACTGGGCTCTACGACCAATACAGCAGAAACCAAACTGGATGATGAATATTTTGGAGAGGGAAGCACCATAGTGGGGGATAAAATATATCAGCTTACTTGGCAGCACAGAAAGGGCTTTGTTTATGATAAAAACACTCTTAAAAAACTATCGGAATTTAATTACCCTAGCAGACTGACCGAGGGCTGGGGGCTGACCTACGATGGGAAAAATCTCATTCTTTCTGATGGGACAAAGAATATCTATTTCATATCTCCAGACAATCTTCAGAAAATAGTGAAAACTATTTCTGTAGCAGGACCATCAGAGATTTATGAAAAAATCAATGAGTTGGAATATCACGATGGATTTATCTATGCAAACATCTGGCAGCGACCATACATCCTAAAAATAAACCCAGAAAATGGAGAAGTAGTAGGCAAAATAGATTTGACAGAAATCAATAAAAAACACTCTACCGATGCTGATGATGTGCTGAACGGAATAGCATTTAAGGGTGATAATATGCTGATTACAGGGAAAAACTGGGATAAGATTTACGAAATAAAAGTAAAATAGCTGCGTGTTTTAGGGTTTATTATAAAATTCATTTTTTAAGAAAGAAGATATGCATATAGCAGTTACAGGAAATATAGGAGCAGGAAAGACTACACTTACGACCATGCTTGCTAAACATTACGGCTGGAGCGCCCAGTTTGAGGATGTGGATCACAATCCCTATTTGGATGATTTTTATCAAGATATGTCAAAATGGTCTTTCGCTCTGCAGATTTACTTTTTGGGAAGTAGATTTAGACAGGTCAAAGAGATTAGAGAGAGCGGAAAAAATATCATTCAAGATAGAACGATTTATGAAGATGCCTACATTTTTGCGGAAAATCTTAACGAGATGAACCTGCTTTCAGAAAGGGATTTTCAGAATTATTCATCTCTTTTTGAGTTGATGAAGAGCTTCGTTTCCGCACCAGATTTATTGATTTATCTGAAAGCCGATATTTCTACACTTACCAAACAAATTGCGAAACGAGGAAGAGAATACGAGTCGGGAATAAGCATCGATTATCTGATGAGGCTTAATAATAAATACGAAGTATGGATCAATAGCTACAAAGAAGGAAAACTCTTGATTATAGATGTAAATGATTTGGATTTTGTGGAAAGAGAAGAGGATTTCGGATATATTTTGGATAGAATAGATGCCGAATTAAACGGTCTTTTTTAAGATAAAAAACTCTCAATTTTGAGAGTTTTTTTGTTTTAAATGATTTTTGCTTCTTTTAAAATCAATTCAATATTTTTAAAAGTATTTGGAAGAACCTCAGAGAGGATTTTGTCTTTGGATTTCCATTCTACTTTCGTGATGCCTTCTTCGGTTTGTGGGATAAGTTCTTTGCTGTCAGTGCTTTTCATCAGATACCAAAAAGTGGTTTTTAGAATCTGAGCATTATTTTCTCTTTCCCTGTAAGTGTGATAAGTAGCTCCTACGAAATTCTGTAATTTGAGATTTTCTATTCCTGTTTCTTCTTCTACTTCCCTTACAGCCGCGTGTTCAAGGCATTCGTTAGGCTCTAATTTTCCTTTTGGTAAATCCCATTTTCCTAGTCTATATATGAAAAGGACTTTGTTTTCATCGTTTTTCACGATGCCGCCCGCTGCTTCTATATTGGTGAAAGAATCATGGAAATCATCCCAGATTTTATCAGGGTCTTCTCCGTAGAGGTTTACAGATTTACACGATGAGTTTTCCAAGATATCCAAAGCCATTTCTATGGTTGTAAAATCCTCGTAAGCGATATTTTTTTCATCATCATTAGGAAGATTATTGATGGATAATTTTTTTTCATTGATAAAAACTTTATACATTTGCTGAATCTTTGAAGTTAATATTGCAAAAATATAAAAAATGAAATTAGAAGGAAGAAAAGTGATGGTAAATAAATCCACAAAAGATTTATTTGAAATGCTGAAAAAACCTGAAGACTACAAACATCTGATGCCAGAAAGCTTAGTTTCTTTTGAAACAACAGAAAACGGTTTTAAATTTGGTCTAAAAGGAATGCCCGAAATCGCACTGAAAATCTCAGAAATGGTGGAGGATAAGAAGGTGGTGCTTACATCAGGAAATCCTTCCTTGGATTTTGCTTTAACAGGGCAGATGGATGCAGTTTCTGAAAATAAATCCGAAGTACAAATATTATTCGAAGGGCAGTTCAATCCATTTATTAAAATGATGGTAGAGAAGCCGTTACAAAGCTTTATAGATAATCTTACAGATAAGATTGAAGGGTTATAATGGATGAATTCTCAGGAAGGAAGTAAATATATAGCTCAGCATTTACCTGTTTTTCTAAACATGGTAGACAGAAAAATCCTCATCGTTGGCGGTGGGGAATTGGCGTTTGAGCAGGTGCTTTATATCCTTGAAAATGCTCCCAATTCTGAAATTCTGGTGGTTGGGGAGCAGATAGACGATAGGATAGAGGAACTCAGAGAGGTCTGTGCTAATCTGTCTATTGCTCAAAAAACTTTTGAAAAATCGGATTTAGAAAATCAGGAATTGGTTTTCATAACGCTGAAAGATACTTTACAAACCAAACAAATCATAAAAAAAGCTAAAGATAGAGGAATCCTCATAAATGCGCCTCTTTATCCAGAGTTTAATGATTTTTATATTCAAGTGGATGATGTTCAGTCTGCTGATATTCAGAACTATACGGGAAGTCGCTGGAAAAAGATTGCTTTTACAAGTATTGCTGCTTTTTTTATTCTGATACTCGGGAATATTTTAAATTTATTTATTTCTTATGATGAATTTTCAACAGGAATAAAATGGCTGGTAGGAGAAATAGACGAGCTGTTTTATTGGATGATTCTCATAGGTTTTGTGGCTCAGCTTATAGATGGGCTTCTGGGGATGGGGTATGGACTTACTTCTACAGCGGCCTTGCTCAGTGCGGGCATTCCGCTTCCTGCCATTAGTGGTAGTATCCATACGGCAGAGATGTTTTCCAGTGGGGCATCTGGGCTAAGTCATTATAAATTCGGGAATGTGAACAAAAAACTCCTGAAATTCCTAATTATCCCTGGTGTGATAGGAGCAGTTTCAGGTGCGGTTTTATTGTCCATGTTTAGTTTGGAATATACCCATATCATCAAGCCGATACTTGCATTTTACACCTTTTTATTGGGGGTAAGAATTTTGGTAAGGGTTTTTGGAAAGAAAAAAGAAACCAAAAAACTCAAAAATGTAGGCTGGCTGGCGTTTTTTGGTGGTTTTTTGGACTCTTTTGCAGGTGGAGGCTGGGGGCCTTTGGTGACGACGACACTGATTTCGAAAGGGAAAACGCCGAGATTTGTGATTGGAACGGTCAGTTTATCAGAGTTTTTTATTACATTTGCTAGCGCGCTTACATTTTTTGCTTTTTTAGGTTTGAGCCATTGGCAGGTTATTTTGGGGCTGGTTCTTGGTGGAATGCTGGCGGCGCCTTTGGCAGCAAAACTGGCAGGAAAACTCCCTACAAAAGCTATGTTTGTAGGCGTGGGAGTGCTGGTTATTCTGTGGTCGCTTAATATATTAGTTAAATCAATTTTATAAAAATAAAATAACAATGCCGAATCCTCTTTTTTATGCTAAAATTCTCCTTTTTGGGGAGTATGGGATTATCGAGAATTCTCAGGGATTGACCCTACCATACAGCTTTTATAAAGGCTGTTTCAAGTTTTCTGCTCTAGAATTAGAGTTTGAAAAAAAATCTAATGAATCCCTGAAAAAATATTGGGAATATTTAGTAAAATTAGAACTTCCAGAGCAGTTCAGATTAGATTTATCAGCTTTAAAGAAAGATATTGAAAACGGGTTGTTTTTTGATTCTAATATTCCGCAGGGATATGGCGTGGGGAGTTCTGGGGCTTTGGTAGCGGCTATTTTTGACCGATATTCCGTAGTTCAGCATAAACCTGAAAAAATCGGGAAAAACGAATTGAAGGAACTGAAAAAAGTTTTTGGAGAGCTGGAAAGTTTTTTCCATGGCAAAAGTTCGGGGATAGATCCGTTAATCTGCTACATGAACCTGCCTATTTTGATAGAAAACAAGGAAAATGTGGGCAGAGTGGAAATTCCAAAAGAAAACGAAGGAAAAGGCGCGATTTTCCTTATCGATTCTGGCGTAGTGGGAGAAACAGAGCCTATGGTTCAGATTTTCTTTGAAAAATTAAAAAACGAAGGATTTAGAAAAACCCTGAAAGAGGAGTTTATCAAGTATAATAATGCCTGCATTCAGTCCTTTTTGAACAAGGAAATGACACCATTTTTTAAGAACATGAAAGCCCTTTCTAAGTGGGCGTATGAACATTTCCGACCGATGATTCCAGATAGTGTTTTCAATGTATGGAAAAAGGGTCTGGATACCAATGCTTACTATCTTAAACTCTGTGGTAGTGGGGGTGGAGGCTATATTTTAGGCTTTACTAAGGATTACGAAAAAGCTGAAAAAATGCTCGAAGGATTTCACAAAGAGGTGATTTACAGATTTTAAACAATTTCTGAATGAAAAACCTTTTTCTTCATAGGGTGATGCAGTTTGTCAGTCTGCTTTTGGGAGTGAGGATTTTCAGGCTGGTTTTTCTTACTTTTTCGCTTTATGTTTTTACTTTTTTTATAATTAAAACCGTTGATTTTACAGATGTTAAAATTCATGGAATTATCTTTTGTTCCCTGATGAGCATCGCAGCTGGCGGGCTGATAAATCAGTTTTATGATGAGGAAAAGGATAAAATCATCAAGCCCTTTCGTGCTAGGTTGCAGGCTTTTTTGAAGAAAAAATATTTCCTTTACTTTTATCTTATTTTGAATATTTTATCGCTGGGAATTTCATTGAATCTCTCTTGGCGAATATTTTTGTATTTTATTGTTTATCAGTTTTTTATTTGGTTTTACAGCCATAAGCTGAGCAAGATTTTGCTGGTGAATAATTTCACCTATGTACTGCTCTCTGTTTATCCTTTTTTTGGGATATTGGTTTATTATCAGTACTTTACAGTAGGGATTTTTCTCTTGTCAGCGTTTTTGTTCTTGTTCCTGCTGAGTATGGATATTATAAAGGATTTGCTCAGTCGGGAAGCGGATGAAGCTCTTGGATATCAGACTTTTCCGATAGTTTATGGCGTTGGAAAAACATCTAAACTTGTGCAGGTGCTACTTTTATCGGCAGGTTTTCTTGCATTGTTTATATTGACAAATCAGGATTTGGGTTTGCATTCGTATTATTTTGGAGCTACGATTCTTTTCCTTGTTTTTGTTTTATTTTTATTAAGAAATCAAAGCAAGAAAAACTACTTTGCAGTGTCTATTTTACTGAAAATCTGGATTTTTGTGGGAGTTATTTCTATGCTCGTAAGTGCAGTTTTTGTTTAAAACATTTTGAGTTTTCGTAGATTTTTTATCAAATCTTTGATTGCTCCTTTTGTTCCTACTTTTATAGAGTTTTCGGCCTTTCCTATGAGTCTGGCGTTGCCTTTGTAGGTGTCATATTGGTTCTCCATTATCAGATTTCCATCGCTGTCATAGAGTTTTAGGCTTACCAATACTTGATTAGAAAATATATATTTACCAATACCTACTTTGAAATATTTTACTTTTGGGACGATTATGGCTTCGGCATTATTATTTTTTCCAACTTCCTTAATGTACTCAGTATCAACATTGTCATAGTCCATAGAGCTGTCCATTTGAACGGTTTTTATGTTGCCGCTGTAAAGGCTCATTTGGTCAGTCACAGCACTGAAAAACGCTTGGTTTGTCGGAGGTTTTATTTCTTCTATTTCAGGGAAAACAGCGGGCTGGAAGTAGATTATTTTTTTTACTTTACCTAATTTATAATCAGGTTTGTAGCCTAATAATTTACTCCCAAAATTAGAACAGCCAGCCAAAACAAGCCCAGCTGCGATGCCTAATAGTATAAATTTTTTCCGATTCATATTCCGCACAAAGATACTTTAAATAATCAATACGATGAAATCTTTATCTGTATAAATTTGATTTTTATAAAAAAATACTACTTTTGTGGAATTAATTTTAAATTATCAAAACCAATGAAAAAGTATTTTCTTTTATTGATTTTATCTCTATTTATGGTAGCATGTTCAGGGAATTCGCCTAAGTCTGTAGCATCAGACTTTCTAACCGCTTTGAATAAAGGTGATATAGATGAGGCTAAGAAATATTGTGATGGTCCTACAGCAGACTTGCTTAATTTAATGGGTAAGTTGGCTGAAAATAGAATTAAAGAGGAGGCAAAAGGAGGGAAATTTACAATTACCAAAGTGGAAGAGGATGGAGATACTGCGAGAGTATATTATACTATGGATCAAGAAGAAAAAGGAAGAGCTCTTGATTTGAAGAAAATAGATGGAAAGTGGAAAGTAACCATCAAAAAAGAGGATGCTAAAAAAGAAGAAAAATTAAATAAAAATTCTTCTGAAGAAGCTGCTAATACGGTTGAAGAGTAAGATAAATTAGATAAAACAGATAAAACAGATGTCTCCTAAGTATTTCAATATAAGGTGTTTATTGATTTTGGGAGGCTTTTTTTTATTTCTTTTTGGAGGCTACCATTTATTTTTTTTATTTGATAGAAAACAAGAGCAAAAGCAGGTTGTAAAAGACAGAGGACAGGCGAGATTATCACAAAAAGATATGTTACAGATATCAGAAGGCGATATTATATTGAGAAGAGGATATGGTTTTTTTAGTGATTTTATCGCGGATAATTTGAATGAGGACAACTATGATGTCACTCATGCAGGGATTTTATATAAAAAAAATAATGAGTGGTATGTTATCCATTCTCTTTCCTCTGATGTCAGCGATTTTGATGGTGTGCAAGAACAAAAATTAGAAGAATTTTTAGTTTATTCTGCTCCTCAGAAAATCCTTGTCGTAAGAACCAAAGGAACTACTGCAGAACAAGGAAAACAAATTGTAGAAGAAGCTCAGAAATATTTGGCTAAAAAAACACCGTTTGACCATCGTGGAGTTATTGATAATGACGAGAAATTATACTGCACAGAGTTAATATGGCATATTGTGGCTAATCAACTTAATTATATCCAACTTCCTGAAAATTATGCAGATAGAGAAAAATTATTATATAATATGACAGGTATGTATTCTCCCCAATACTTTGATATTATTGTAAATACCTATCAAAAAAGATAGAAAAAACTTTTGTGATTAAAAAAATAATTTTTAAATTTGCAGCCTCATACATAATAATCATTTAAATAATATTGGAATGTATCTAACAAAAGAAGTAAAAGCAGAACTTTTCGCAAAACATGGAAAATCTGCACAGGACACAGGAAGTGCTGAAGGGCAAATTGCTCTTTTCACATTTAGAATTAATCATTTATCTCAACACTTGAAATCTAACCACAAAGATTATGCTACTGAGAGATCACTAGTGAAATTGGTAGGTAAGAGAAAAAGACTTCTGGATTATCTTAAAAAGAAAGATATCAACAGATATAGAGCTATCATTGCAGAGCTTGGAATCAGAAAATAATAATTCAGATAACATAAAAAAGCAACTCATGTATTTTGGGTTGCTTTTTTAATTTTTTAATAAAATGGTAAATTTTCCCTCAAAAAAACTTACCTTTGCATGCGAAAATTAATAGAGTATTAACAATATGCCTGCCGAAAGAAGTGGCGCAGGTGTCCGAAAGTAGAAATTTCGGAGTAAAAATTAAATTTTATGAGTAATAAACCTCAAGCAATTACAGAAACTATCGTGCTGAAAGACGGTAGAGAAGTTACCATAGAAACTGGTAAATTAGCAAAACAGGCTGATGGTGCAGTAGTGGTAAAAATGGGCGGAACTATGCTTTTAGCAACAGTGGTAGCTGCAAAAGATGCAAATCCAGGGGTGGATTTCCTACCTTTGACGGTAGATTACAGAGAGAAATTCTCCGCAGCAGGGCGTGTTCCAGGGAACTTTTTTAGAAGAGAGTCTAAGCCTTCTGATGATGAAGTATTGACAATGAGACTAGTGGACAGAGTAATGCGTCCGCTTTTCCCAGAGGATTTCCACGCGGAAGTGCAGGTAATGATTTCATTAATTTCCTACGATGGAAAAGTGATGCCAGATTCTTTGGCAGGGCTGGCAGCTTCAGCAGCGGTGGCTATTACAGATATACCTTTTAATGGACCTTTCTCAGAGGTTAGAGTGATTAAAAAAGATGGAGTTCTAAGCATTAACCCAAGCTGGGAAACTCTACAAAGTGGAGTGGAATTAGACATTATGGTAGGAGCTTCTAAAGATTCAATCGTGATGGTAGAAGGGGAAATGGATGAAATCACCGAACAGGAAATGATAGAAGCTATTTCTTTCGCTCATGAAGAAATTAAAATCCAGATAGAAGCTCAGGAGAGATTGGCGGCAAGAATAGAAAAAGCTCAAACGAAGAGAGAATACTGCCACGAAACTCATGATGAGGAGCTGAGAAAGGAAATCTGGGATTATGCTTACCAAAGATATTATGATATAGCAAAAGACCCATCTGCAAAGCACGAGAGAAGTGATAAATTCAGCGCGGTGGTAGATGAGTTTTTAGAAAAATATACAGAAGAGGAATTGGAAGAAAAAGAGGTTTTAGCAAAAACTTACTTCCATGATGTGCAGAAAGAGGCGGTTCGTCAGTTGATTTTAAATGAAAATATCCGTCTTGATGGTAGAAATAACCAGCAGATAAGACCTATCTGGTGTGAGGTGGATTACCTTCCAGCTGCTCACGGTTCTTCTATCTTTACAAGGGGAGAAACTCAGTCTTTGACTACGGTAACGCTTGGTTCTTTATTGGATGCGAACAGAATAGATTCTGTGATTTCTCAGCATGATGAGAGATTCTTCCTTCACTATAATTTCCCTCCGTTCTCTACAGGGGAAGCGAGACCATTGAGAGGAACTTCTAGAAGAGAGATTGGACACGGGAATTTGGCTCAGAGAGCTTTAAAAGTGATGATTCCAGAGGAAACTCCATATACTATCAGAGTAGTTTCGGATATTTTAGAATCTAATGGTTCTTCTTCTATGGCAACGGTTTGTGCTGGAACAATGGCTCTTATGGATGCTGGTATTCAGATGAAAAAACCTGTTTCAGGAATTGCAATGGGACTAATTACGGATAAAGAATCTGGAAAATGGACAGTACTTTCTGATATTTTAGGAGATGAAGACCACCTTGGAGATATGGACTTTAAGGTAACTGGAACTGCCGAGGGAATCACGGCTTGTCAGATGGATATCAAAATCCAAGGACTTACTATGGATATCATGGAAAAAGCCCTAATGCAGGCAAGAGATGGTAGAATGCATATTTTAGGCGAAATGCTGAAAACTATAGATAAGCCAAATGCAGATGTGAAACCACACGCTCCAAAACTTGTGATGATGGAGATTCCGAAAGATTTCATCGGTGCGGTAATCGGGCCTGGTGGTAAGATTATCCAGCAAATGCAGAAAGATACAGATACTGTAATTACGATAGAAGAGAGAGGAGAAATAGGACATATAGAAATTTCTGGAACGGATAGAGAAAAAATAAATGCAGCGGTAGCTCAGATTAACGAGATTACTTTCGTGCCTGTGATTGGCGAAGTTTATAAAGGTAAAGTTGTTAAAGTAATGGAGTTCGGAGCGTTTATCCAGTTGGCTAAAGGAACAGAAGGTCTTCTTCATATCTCTGAAATCGCATGGGAAAGAACAGAAAAAGTGCCATATAAAGAAGGCGATGAAGTAGAAGTGAAATTCATGGGCTATGATGACAGAAAGAAAATGAGACTTTCTAGAAAAGTTCTTTTACCAAAACCTCCAAAACCAGAAAAAAAAGAGGATAAAACAAACGATAAATAGTTTTAAACCAAAAACAAAAAACTCTCACATTGATGAGAGTTTTTTATTAAATAATATATTTGATTATGGATTTACGAGACCAGCTGAAAAATCTTTTTCCAGACCATGTAGAGCAAGACTTCCAGATGCCCGAAGAACAACACCAGCAGCGAGAACCGCTCATCTGTAAATACGAAAAAAAAAGGCGAAATGGAAAGCCTGTCACTCTGATAGAGGGTTTTGAGGGTAGTGAGGAGGAACTGAAAAATATTTCCAAGAAAATAAAAACTGCTCTGGGAATTGGTGGTTCGGAGAAGGATGGCGTGATTATCATCCAAGGAGATAACCGCGATAAAATCATGAAAATCCTCTCTGATATGGGCTATAAAACCAAGAGAGTAGGAGGATAGAGCCTCAGAAAAGAACATTATCGGTAGGAAATCAATAAAATTCCTTACCTTTGGGAAGTTTAAATTTAAAATCGAATAAAAAATAGAAAATTATTATGGTAAATAAATTAGCAGCCTCCGAATTGGTTTTAAATCCAGATGGAAGTGTATATCACCTGAATCTTCAGCCAGAAGATATCGCAGAAAAAATTCTTTTGGTGGGTGATCCAGACCGTGTTCCGAAGGTTTCACAATACTTTGATAAAGTAGAAATTAAGAAAAATAAAAGAGAATTTTACACGCATACAGGAACGCTCAGAGGAGAGCGAATCACGGTAATGTCTACGGGTATCGGTACGGAAAACATTGATATCGTGATGAATGAGCTGGATGCTTTGGTGAATATTGATTTGAAAAACAAAGAATTTAAATCTGAGCATAAGGCTTTGCAGTTGTTCCGTATGGGAACTTGTGGAAGCGTAAATCCTGATGTAGAGGTGGATAACATGCTGGTTACACAGAATGTGGTAGGTCTAGACGGGCTTCTTCATTTTTACAAAGATTATCAGTTTGAGAATGAATTTAGCAAAAATTTCTTGGCAAAATTCCCATACGAAAAGATAAAACCGATGCTTTATTTCTCGGAATGGGCAGAGAGTCAGTATGAATATTTCAAAGATGCGAAATATGTAGGAAATACAGCGACTTTCCCAGGGTTTTATGCGCCGCAGGGAAGACAGCTGAGACTGAGAGCTGTGGATGACCAGTTTTTGGAAGTGCTGAATGATTTAGGAGTGACTAACTTTGAAATGGAAACTTCGGCGATCTATGGAATGTCTAAATTATTGGGACACAAGGCAATTACTATTAATAATGTGATTGCAAACAGAAGAAGAGGAGAGTTCGCAGCAGACCACCATAAATCTGAAAAAATGATGATAGAATGGGTGCTGGAGAGAATAATTAAATAAGAAAAAAATAAAAACCAGAAAATCAAAGTATGAAATATGGAATTGAGGCGGCAAGTTTCTATGTGCCGTCGCTCTATTTGAATATCAATGAGTTAGCTGAAAATAGAGAAATAGATTCGGCTAAGTTAGAAAAAGGTCTTGGGCTTTACAAGATGGCTCTTCCTGATGTGCACGAAGATACGGCAACTTTCGCGGCGGAGGCTCTTCTGAGGCTCATAAAAGACTATAATATCCAGCCCAAAGATATTGCAAGGATTTATTTGGGAACAGAAAGTGCTTTGGATGCCGCAAAGCCTACCGCTACCTATGCAATTCAAATGGTGGAGCAGGTGCTGGGCGAGAGATGTTTTGGGAATTGTGATGTGGTGGATATGACTTTTGCCTGTATTGGCGGGGTGGATGCATTGCAGACTTGTTTGGATTTTGTGAAAGTTAATCCCGATAAAAAAGCAGTTGTAATCGCTTCCGACTATGCAAAATATGAACTGAAATCAACTGGCGAATATACGCAGGGCGCTGGCGCAGTGGCTTTATTGATTTCAGCGAAACCAAATTTGCTGGAAATAGAAGGAAAGTGGGGAGTGGCCACGGAGAGTGTTTTTGATTTCTTCAAACCAAGAAGAGAAATTGCTAAATCTGACCTTAAAAACGCACCAGAAACAGCACCTGACAAAATCGAGATTTTCTCTGATGAACCAGTTTTTGATGGGCAGTATTCTAATCAATGCTACCAAAATAGAATCAGAGAAGCCTATGAACATTACAAGGTTGAAAATTCTTTGGTAAAACCCTATGAAAACTGGCATTATTTGATTTTTCACCTGCCGTATGCATTCCATGGAAAAAGAGTTTTTACAGAGTTGTACAGTATAGAAAACAACCTGCCTTACACCACTGAAGAAGATAAAAAAGCCCTTGCCAAGTCCGAAGAATATTTGGATTTTATAAAACAAAAAATAGAGCCGTCACAGAGAGCAAGCTCTGAGATAGGAAACCTCTATACAGCCTCTGTTTTCATGGCGCTGTTGTCTGCATTGCAGGTGTCTTTTGATAGAGAAGAGGAACTTTCAGGGAAGGAATTAGGCTTTTTGGCTTATGGAAGTGGTTCTAAATCCAAGGTTTTTTCAGGAAAAATAAATGAAAACTGGAAATCCGTTGTGGAAAAATGGCAGCTTTTCGAAACCCTTGGGAATAGAAAAGTGGTGGATTTTTCAACTTATGAAAAACTCCATAGAAAACAACTGAAAACTTCCGTAAATCCTAATTATAAAGGCTTTGGGTTAGTGGAGATTGAGAGAGAAAATCCACTTTCTTATGGAGCGAGAAAGTACCAATTCAAGTGCTAAATTTAGATGAAATTTTATCTTGTTTTTTTGATAGGATTTTTCTCTTTTTCTTGTAAGAAGGAAGAAATAGAATTTTATCAATCTGAAACAATGAATTTGGTTTTGGTCAAAAATATACCCAAAAATGATTCTTTACTGAAAGAAGAACTAAAAAAATATCTAATAAGCCAAAAAATAGAGCATACAGAAATTTATGAATATTCATGGGATACAGAATATTTCTTGACCCATGAGGAAGATGATGGAGGACCTACAAGCTCACATTTTTTAGATTTACACCAAGAAGAAAGGGGAATTGCATATTTTTATAAAGAAAAATGTAAGAATGATTCTCTTAAAACCATAGGAGTGGTAAGATATTATGATAAGTATGGGTATTTTTACCACCCAGATACTATTATAGGCAAGTGTAAATAAAAAATAATTGTCTTAAACAAAAAAAATAATTACTTTTGTCAAATGGAAAATTTCATTGTGTCAGCGAGAAAATATCGTCCGCAGGAGTTTGACTCCGTTGTGGGGCAGTCTCATATTACGGATACACTGGAACATGCCATAGAGAATAATCAGCTTGCACAGGCACTGCTTTTCTGTGGGCCTCGTGGGGTGGGAAAAACCACTTGCGCAAGGATTTTAGCGAGAAAAATCAACGAAAAATCAGGAGCAACTGATGAAGAAGGTTTCGCGTTTAATATTTACGAATTAGATGCCGCGTCTAATAACTCGGTGGATGATATTCGGCATTTGATAGACCAAGTGCGTTTTGCGCCGCAGGTAGGGCAGTATAAGGTGTACATCATAGATGAGGTGCATATGCTCTCTCAGGCGGCTTTCAACGCTTTTCTGAAAACACTAGAAGAACCACCTGCACACGCTATTTTCATTTTAGCGACTACGGAAAAACATAAGATTATCCCAACGATTCTTTCTCGCTGCCAAATCTATGATTTCAAGAGTATTTCGATAGAGGATATCCAAAATCATTTAAAGAAAATAGCCGAAAAAGAAGGGATAGCTTACGAAGATGATGCCCTGTTTCTTATTGCCCAAAAGGCAGATGGTGCCTTGCGCGATGCATTGTCTATTTTTGACAGGCTGACTACTTTTTCGCAGAAGAATATTACCCTTGCAAACGCTGCTGAAATTCTCAATATATTGGATTATGACCAATATTTGCAAGTGGCTGATTTAGCGAAAGAAAACGATATTCCTGCTATTTTAGCGAAATTTGATGAGATTGTTAAAAAAGGTTTTGACCCGCATATCTTTATCGCTGGGCTCGGCAGTCATTTCAGAGATCTGATGCTGGCGCAGAATCCTTCCACTTTGGCTTTAATAGAAATTGGCGAAAATACCAAAGCAAAGTATGCTGAACAGAGCCAAAAATGGACAGCGCAACAGCTCATCAATGCGATAGAAATCTGCAATCATGCAGATATTAACTATAAAAATTCCAAAAATCCACGCCTTACGGTGGAGATTGCCCTTATGCAGCTTGCCAGCCTTACCGCTGTGGATATGGATAAAAAAAAAAGTTCTTAATACTGGTTCCGCCGTTTCGTGATGTAGAAAAACTACGAGAACCTGCTCTTAAAAAATCTGAAGCGCCAGCGCCGAAAACTCTTACAACAGAGGAAATCACAAAATTAGAAGTAAAAAAAGCTGCCCAGCCAATAGGCAGAAATATAAAGGAATCTTCTGAATTTTCCATTAAAAAACATATGGAAAAGAAGGAGAAAGAAGACGAACTAAATCTTTTTTCCGAAACGGAAGAAAACCTTCCTGACCATCATTTCACGGAAACTGACCTGCAAACAGAATGGCGCAATTTTCTAAAAGACCTCTCGGTGAGTGATATAGTGGCGTATAATGCGATAAGCTCCTTCCAGCTTCGTAAAGCGGATGAAAACCAGATAGAAGTTTTGTATTCTTCGGACAGCGCAAAGCATGAATTTGAGAGAGTTCAGGCGGATTTTTTCAATCACTTTAAACACAAAGTAAATAATTTCAAAATAGAAATCCTCTACAAAGCAGACACCAGCCTGAAAAGGGAAGTAGTTACAAAGCGAAAAGTTTTTGATAAATTTGCTGAAATTAACCCAATTTTGAGGGATTTGGAGGATTTGATGAAATTTGATTTTACTTAAAAAAACTAAAAAATATTTTCTTGAAAAAAGGACTAATTATAAAATCAACAGGCAGCTGGTACCAAGTGCAGGAAACTGCGACCAACACCATCTACGAGGCGAGAATACGGGGGAAATTTAAACTCCTTAAAACAAGGCTTACCAATCCGCTGGCGGTGGGAGATTTTGTGGAATTTGAGCTGGAAAGTTCTGATGTCGCGTGGATTACAAAGATAGAACCAAGGAAAAATTATCTCATCCGAAAATCGGTCAATCTTTCCAAGGAAGCACACATTATCGCTTCTAATATAGACACGGCGTGTTTTATTTTCACGCTAAAATTCCCTGAAACTTCACTCGGCTTTTTGGATCGTTTTTTGGTGTGCTGTGAGGCTTATAACATTCAGCCTTTGATTTTATTTAATAAAATAGATACGCTTAGTGCCGAAGAATTGGAACTTTTGGAAGACCTCCAGCAGCTTTATCAAAATATAGGTTATGAAACCCTGAAAATTTCTTCTGTTTCAGGAGAAAATATAGAAACCTTGAAAAACCTTTTGAAAGATAAAGTTTCGGTGTTTTTTGGGCATTCGGGAAGTGGAAAATCTACTCTGGTCAATACGCTGGAACCGACACTTGATTTAAAAACAGGCGAAATATCAGAGGCGCACCTCAAAGGGAAACATACGACTACTTTTGCGCAGATGCATTTTTGGAGTTTTGGCGGAAGTGTTATTGATACGCCAGGGGTGCGTGAGTTTGCGATGGTGGATATAGAAAAAGAGGAAATTCAGCATTTTTTTTCAGAGATATTTGAGGAAGGGAAGAATTGCAAGTTCCATAACTGCCTGCATATCAATGAACCAAAATGCTCTGTTGTAGCCCAATTAGAGGAAGGAAATATTTTGGAATCAAGATATTTGACTTATTTAAAATTGATGGAAGAAGCGGAAGAAAATAACTAATTATAAATTAAAATTTAAAAAAATGAGATACACAGAAGAACAATACAAAGTAAAATTTGAAGAAACTGATTCAGTAGGCTGGGATGCTATAGATGAGGTATTGTTGAAGGTTTATTCAGAGCAGGAACCTCGCCATTATGGGCCTATTTTAAAACATATGCTCGGAGGAGAAGACCCGCTTGATGGCATTAGTATTTATGATAATGAGGAGCAGGCTTTTCATCGGCATATAGTGTCATACGGGATGAGTGATTTGTATTATTCGCCTGAAAGTGCTGAAAATGAATTTAGTGGATGGGGCTTTGAGTTTACTTTTCGTGTGGTTCCTTTTGAAGCGGATAAGGATTCGGATGGAGCTAAACATGAGCCCTATTGGGCGATGAATGTGATGCAGAATTTGGCTCGCTATGTATTTGAAAGCAAAAAATGGTTTGAAGCCTATCATTTTATTCCAGCTAATGGACCTATTCGCTTAGAATGTGATACTAAATTGGTAGGGATGGTCTTTGTGCCTGACCCACAGCTTGGCACGATAGAAACACCTCATGGCGAGGTTGCCTTTTTGCAGATGGTGGGCATTACTCAGGAGGAATTGGACTGGCTTTGGGAAGATCCGAAAACCAGCAGAGTAGAGGAGCTTGTCAATAAAATGAAAAAAGACAATCCGATGCTCATCACAGATTTAAAAAGGGAAAAATCATATGTTTGATTTAATTTGTCAGACTAATAATTTTTTGCTATCTTGGGGCGTTATCTATAAAGTTTTTTAATTTTGCATGATAAATAAATGTTTATGAAGGTAGAAGAATTATCCAATATATTACCACAATTACCCATAGAAGAGGCTTTGGCTTTGTTGGTTGAAAAATTCCCTAAAAAAGTAGTTTTTTCTACAAGTTTTGGAATGGAAGACCAGATAATCACAGACTATATTTTTAAGAATAATCTTCCAATAGATATTTTCACGATAGATACAGGGCGAATGTTCTACGAAACCTATGATACTTGGGTAAATACCAATGAAAAATACAATGTGCTCATTCCAGCCTATTATGCTGATAATCATAGAATAGAAGAATATGTGAGAAAGCATGGAGTTAATGGATTTTACAAATCTGTAGAGCTGAGGAAAGAGCATGATTACATAAAAAAAGTGGAGCCTCTGAAAAGAGCTTTGGAAGGATATGATGTTTGGATTACGGGAATCAGAGCGGAGCAGTCTCCACACAGACAGCAAATGCCGATGGTGGAATGGGATGAAGGGAATAAAATCATCAAGTTTCATCCTCTTTTGAATTGGAAAACAGGAGAGCTTTTACCATTTTTAAAAGAACACCAAATCCCTTACAATCCGCTCCATGAGCAGGGCTATGTAAGTATAGGTGACCAGCCGATGACACGCCCAATAAAAGAAGGCGAAGATATCCGTGCAGGACGCTGGTGGTGGGAGAATGAAGGAAAAAAAGAGTGCGGACTGCACTGGAATGAAGATAAAAAGTAAAAATCCTAATGAACGAAATAGTCATCAAATGTGCAGAATGTGGAATCATTTTAACACCTTGTTTAAAGGAGTTGCCAAAGGATTTTGTTTGCAGTTTGGAAGATGAGACAGACTATTTACCGCGAGGATTTTATAAAAAGAATGATGGTGTGGATTGGAATGTGGATATAGGACAAATCATTATCAATAAGAATGATTTGGTTAATTCCATTTATCATACTAAAAATAGCCTGAGTGGCTGCTGTGGATTGGATGGCTCTAAGGTTAATAGAATGTGTGCGAATGGGCATGAAATAGCCACGGAATATTCGGATTGCTGGATGCCTTGGGCTGTTGTTTTTGAAACTGAAAGAATAGAAATAGAATATAAATAAAATCATTATAGAGATTAAAATGAATAAAGATAGGACTTTAGATTATCTCGACCAGTTGGAATCTGAGTCGATTCATATATTTCGTGAAGTGGCAGGGCAGTTTGAGAAACCTGCATTATTATTCAGTGGTGGTAAGGACTCTATAGTCTTGGTGCATTTGGCTTTGAAGGCTTTTCGTCCGTGCAAATTTCCGTTTCCACTGGTGCATATTGACACAGGACATAATTTCCCTGAAGCACTAGAATTTAGAGATAATTTAGTAAAGAAATTAGGCGAAAAACTCATTGTTAGAAAAGTAGAAGATACGATAAAAAGCAAAGGACTTACTGAGCCAAAAGGGAAATTTGCCAGCAGAAATGCATTGCAGAGTTATACGCTTTTGGATACGATAGAAGAATTTGAGTTTGATGCTTGTATCGGTGGAGCACGCCGTGATGAGGAAAAAGCCAGAGCTAAGGAAAGAATTTTCTCTGTTCGAGATGATTT
>CAUQSG010000024.1:0-21383 GCA_963520725.1 uncultured Flavobacteriaceae bacterium
CAACAAATGTAACCCATGGAGGACAGGCTGCAAAACAGACATTAACAAAATACGAAGCTGTTAAATATGGTAATCCAGCAACTACAATGAATATTGATGTTCATGAAATTGCTACTGATTTGGGGACTGTTGGGACGGAAAAATTATCAAATAGCACCGTTACTACAAGTGGAGTTCCATTGGGGACTAAGGCATTTTCAGGGAATGTTTATGCAGTTAGTATAAATAAAACTTCTGATAATACAAATCTTTTGACAAGAGAAGCAGGATTAAGAATCCAATTAGATAAAATTTTTTTTCAAACGAAGATAGCTGATAAAAACGGAGCTTCAGAGCTGAGCAACGAAAGTAGTTTTATCAATTATTTTAAAGGGCTTAAAATTTCAGTTCGAGAAAATGATGGTTACTTGATAAACTTTGCTCCTAATGAAGTGACAATGACTATGTATTATAGAGCTGGGGGAAAATCAAATACTTTTAGTTTTGATTTAGGTTCTTCTAATGTTCATTTTAGCCAGATATCATATACTAGAAGTTCTACATTTAATACTGTGATGGCTAATATCAATAGTATTAATGGAGATCCTCTACTATATATGCAAGGGATGGGAGGTCCTGGAGCTGGAATAAAACTGAATGGAGCAGGTATTAGTGATTTGAAAAGACTTTACAAAGAGCGTGGTGCAGCGATACTTTCAGCAAAAGTAAGATTGTATACAGATACCAATACATGGAATAATTCTTATACTAAACCAGTTGGTTTCTTAGTAAGAAAACAAGGAGAAACTGATTTTATTACAGACCTAAAAACAATGTTGGGTAATAGTAATTATAGTTTAGTAAAAGCTTATTCTACTAATAGTAACCCTTCTTACTATGATATTGATATTACAAAAACCATCAAAGATATTGTAGAAAAAGAAGCGGAAGCTAAAGACTTGATTGTCAATATTGGAGAGTATCTTACTTCAAATGGGAATTTGGTAAGTGAAGATTATAATAATAATGTTAGCTCACCTTACAGAGCTGTGTTTGTAGGGACAAATGCTGCAAATAATAATAGACCAAAACTAATGGTAACATATGTTACTAAATAAATTTAGAACAAATTATGTGTGGAATAGTAGGATATACAGGGCATAGATGTGCTTATGATATAGTAATCAATGGGCTAAAAAGATTAGAGTATCGAGGTTATGATAGTGCAGGGGTAATAGTAGAGGGACAAAATAATGACTTTGAACTTAAAAAAACGAAAGGAAAAGTAGCCGATTTGGTTAGTATTTCTAAAGACTTGGAAGGTTCTGCTCATGTGGGTATGGGACATACTCGTTGGGCTACCCATGGAGTTCCTAGTGATAGAAACTCTCATCCACATTTGTCTAATAACGGAAAAATAGCAATTATTCATAATGGAATTATAGAAAACTATGATACCATTAAGACCATGCTAATAGAGAAAGGATTTACTTTTGCTTCTGATACAGATACTGAAGTTTTAGTTAATCTAATTCAATATATAATGGATACACAGGAGGTGGATTTTCCTACTGCTGTGAGATATGCATTGAATGAAGTGTATGGCGCATATGCTATCACTGTGATGCATAAAGACCACCCAGGGCTTTTGGTTGTAGGTCGTTTAGGTTCGCCTTTAGCTATAGGGATAGGGGAAAATGAATATTTTGTAGCATCTGATGCTTCGCCTTTCGTTGAGTTTACTAAAGAAGCTATCTATCTTGAAGACGGACATATGGCAACGATTTCTTTAGAAAAAGGAGTAGAAATCAGAGCTATTGTGGATAATTCAGTTGTTATTCCTGAAGTTCAAGAATTAAAACTGAGTTTAGAGCAGATAGAAAAAGGTGGATATGAGCATTTTATGCTTAAAGAAATTTTTGAACAGCCAAAATCTATCCATGATACTATGAGAGGTCGTCTATTGGTAGATGAAGGAATCATAAAGATGGCTGGGATTTGGGATTATTTGGATAAATTTACCAAAGCAGAAAGAATTATTATTGTAGCCTGTGGAACTTCTTGGCATGCGGGATTGATAGGAGAATATCTTATAGAAGAATTTGCTAGAATCCCAGTAGAAGTGGAGTATGCTTCTGAATTTAGATACAGAAATCCTATTATTACTAATAAGGATATAGTTATTGCGATTTCTCAGTCAGGTGAGACAGCAGATACGATGGCGGCTATTAAATTAGCAAAAGAAAGAGGAGCGTTTATTTTTGGAATTTGTAATGTTGTAGATTCTTCTATTTCTAGATTCTCAGATGCAGGAGCATATACCCATGCGGGGCCAGAGATAGGAGTAGCATCCACAAAGGCTTTTACTGCTCAACTGGCAATATTATCTTTGCTGGCACTTAAGTTAGGAAAACATAATGGAAATCTTAGCAATGTGGATTTCATGAGTTTGATAACAGAACTGGATGCTATCCCTAAAAAGATAGAGGATGTACTAGAATCTACACATGATTATGTTAAAAAAATGGCGAAAGATTTTGTAAGTGCTTCAAATTTCTTATATTTGGGGCGTGGATATAACTTCCCTGCTGCATTAGAAGGAGCACTGAAGTTGAAAGAGATTTCTTATATCCATGCAGAAGGTTATCCAGCAGCAGAAATGAAGCATGGGCCTATTGCTTTGATTGATGAAAATATGCCAATAGTAATCATCGCTCCAAGAAAAGGTCATTATGATAAGATTGTAAGTAATGTGCAGGAGATTAAAGCACGAAAAGGAAAGGTGATTTCTATCGTTAATAAAGGGGATGAGCAAGTTTCAGCAATGTCTGATTATGTGATAGAAATACCAGAAACATCAGAATGTTTTTCTCCAATAGTATCATCCATACCATTACAGATATTAGCTTATTATATAGCTGTTTATAGGGGAGTGAATGTGGATCAGCCGAGAAATTTGGCGAAATCTGTGACAGTGGAATAAAAAAATATGATGGAAGGAAAATAATTTAAGAAAAAAATCGTTATCCTTTTTGAAAAATAAATAAATTATAAAAAATAGATTTAATATAATGAAAAGAATCGTTCTTTTAGTTTCCGCAGCTTTACTAACTGCGGCATGTTCCTCAGGAGGAAAAAAAGGGAATTCTGGAAGACCAGATACCAAGGGAGAATTGGTGTCTAGAGAAAGTTCAAAATCTTTTGTTGCAGCGAGACCGCACGGAATGGTAGCGATACCAGGAGGGTCTTTCGTTATGGGACAGGCAGATCAAGACTTCACAATGACTCCAGAAAAAACCCAATTAAAGACAGTTACTGTTTCTTCATTTTTCATGGATGAAGCAGAAGTTACTAATGCTCAGTATAGATTGTTTATCAACTATGTAAGAGACTCTATTGCTAGAACTCTTTTAGCAGAGGCTGCAGGAGGAGGACAATCTTCTGGAGATGGTAAAGGAGAAGGGCGTAATTACGCGTATTTGTCTCAAAAAGGAGATAAAGAGAATAAGTCTGGATATCAGCAGTTCTTGGAATCTCAAGGAGGAAGAAATGGTTATAATGAGGCGAAAAGATTGGATTGGTCAGTTCCATTAGATTGGAATGTTAATCAATATCCAGATGCTAAATATGCAGAGATTTTAGAGTCTATGTATGTAGCGCCAGATAAGAGAGAAAATAACAAGAGAATTCTAGATGTTACTAAACTTCATTACCGTTATGAGTGGGAAGACATCAAAGATGGATATAAAGGACTTCGTTCAGAAAAGAAAACGAGTATAGCTGTTTATCCAGATACAACAGTATGGTTGAGAGATTTCAATTATGCTTATAATGAACCGCTATTTGACCAATATTTCTGGCATATTGCATATAAAGATTATCCTGTAGTAGGGGTTACTTGGGATCAAGCAAGAGCTTTTACTGACTATAAAACAAAAGCAAAAGCAGATTCTAATGCAAGATCTAAAAAGAGAAGACATTCTCCTATGAAATTCAGACTTCCAACTGAAGCAGAATGGGAATATGCAGCTCGTGGTGGTCTAGAAAATGCAGCTTATCCTTGGGGAGGTCCTTATTTGATGGATGATAGAGCATGCTATTTAGCAAACTTCAAACCTAAGAGAGGTAACTATATAGAGGATGAGAAAAAAGGTACATATATGTATACAGCTCCTGTTAAAAAGTTTCCTAAAAATGGATATGGACTTTATGACATGGCAGGGAATGTAGCTGAATGGACAGAATCTCCTTATAACAACTCTACTTATCAGTTCTCTTCTACATTGAATCCTTACATCTCTAACAGAGCTTATGTAGATGTTAAGAAAACTGTAAGAGGTGGTTCTTGGAAAGATATAGGATACCTATTGATGGTTGGTTCTAGAGACTGGGAGCGTAAAGACTCTGCTAGAAGTTACATAGGATTTAGAACTGTTCAAGACATACCAGAAGGAGCGTCTAAAATAAGAAGATAAAAAAACAAGAAAAAATTAAATAAAGTATAATCATTAAAAATTAAAAGTTATGTTTAAATCAAAAGATGCTGTGTTAAACTTCATTTATTCAATGGGGGCAGCGGTAGTAATTTTCGGAGCGTTAGTAAAAATGACACATCTTCCTATTCCAGGTGTAAGTGGTAACTTTATCTTAGGATTGGGGCTTGCTGTGGAATGTTTCATCTTCATCGTGTTTGCATTCAACCCACCTGCAGAAGAAACTAAATATGCATGGGAAAATGTATATCCGGAATTGATGGATGCTAATGCTACTCCAAAACCAAGAAAGGCTGTAGAGTCTAAAGTTACATCTAACATTTCTGAATTAGAAGTTTCTTTATCTGAAAAATTGGATAAAATGTTAGCAGATGCTAAATTAGATGTTGCTATGTTCGAAAGATTGAGAACAGGAATTGATAAATTCTCTCACTCTGTAGACCAAATTAACCAGACTGTAGATGTTTCTGCTTCTACTCACAAATATAACGAGCAAATGGCTTTGGCTGCTAATCACTTAGAAAGCATCAACGCTTTATACGCTCTACAATTAGAACATGGAAGACAACAGTCTGAGTATAGCAAAAAATATGTAGCTGACATCCAAAAATCAGCTGAACAGTCAGAGAAGTTTAATGAAGAATTGAAAGGATTGACTACAAACCTTAATAGCTTGAACAGAGTTTATGGAGGTATGTTAACAGCGATGAAAGCTTAATTTCTCATTGTGATTTTTAAATAATTTTAAACCAAAAAAAATTAAAAAATGGCAAAAGAGAAATTATCACCTCGTCAGAAGATGATTAACCTAATGTACTTGGTTTTCATCTGTATGTTGGCGATGCAAATTGACCAAGAGATTATTAGATCTTATTTTGATACTAATTCATCTCTACAAGAGTCAAGAGAGTTGACTGAAAATAAAACTGATAAAATTTTTGAGCAAACCTTAAAGGCTAAATCTGAAACTAATGAAGCAGCAGCTCAAAATTATGAAATTTATCAAGGATTGAAAGGAAAAATCAATGCTTTAGTAGAATCAATAGAAGGTATCAAAACTCAATTGAAGAAAGAGGCAGGATATAATGAAAAAGCTGGAGTAGAAGATAACTTCAATGCTTTGAATGGTACAGAATATTCTACAAATAAATTCTTTGATGAAGGTGACGAGAATGCACCTTCTAAGGTTGCTAAAGACTTAACAAAACAAATAAATGATCTTAGAACATTTATTGCTCAGTCTTTTGGGAATGTACCAGAAATGAAAAACCTAGTAGAAAGAGCTAACCAAACAATGGTTACTGAATTTCCAAAAGGAGAAACAAGAAATGGTAAAGGATGGTTACAATATAAATTCCACAACCAACCATTGATTGCTGCATTATCTAACTTGGAAGTTATCCAGTCAGAAGCTAGAAACTTACAGTCAGATGCTTTAGCATTGATGCTTCAGGAAAAAGTGGATGCTGATATCAAATTTAATGCATACGAAGCTATCGTTGCTGGTCCTACAGTAATTATCCAAGGTCAGCCTGTAGAAGCTAAAGTATTCATCGGAACTTATTCTGATGATCCAAATCTTCAGTTCACAGGAGTTGATAGAACAACTAGAGGTATGGGATACAAAACTCTAGGAGGAGGAGTAGGAGAGCATACAATGAGTGGTACAGTTTCATATAGAAACTCTAAAGGAGAAATGGTAGCATTACCTTTCAAACACAACTATAGAGTAATCGCTGGAGCAGAAGAAGTTAAACTTCAAAGTGGAGCTTTGATTTCTGCTGATAAGATGAATGTACTATATAGAGGTGTAGAAAACCCTGTGTCTGCATCTATGCTAGGTGTTGATAACTCTACAGTAACTCTTTCTGCACCAGGTGCTAGTGTATCAGGTGGTAAAGGTAAATGGGTTATCAGACCAGGAGCTGGAAATACTGTAAACATTACAGTGTCAGGAAAACAACCTAATGGAAAAGTGGTTTCTCAATCATTCCCATTCCGTATTAAGAGTGTTCCTGCACCACAAGGACAGATCAGATCTCAGAATGTAGTTTCTATGCCAGCAAGTTCTATTTCAAGACAGGTGATTTCGGCAGCTATACCTGATTTCGACTTCCCTGTAAGTTTCCAAGTAACAGGATTTAGATTCAAAGCACCTGGAAAAGCAGCAATGTATGTGAGCGGAAACTCTCTAAGTGCAGCTGCTAACCTTACAGCTGGATTGAGAGCCGGTGATGTATGTTATGTGTTTGATATCCAAGCTACTGCTACAGGATTGGGTGGACAAATGCTTAAAAATATCAGCCCAGTTGTCATAAATGTTCAGTAGTAAATAAATATAATTAATATCAAAATAAAATGAGAAGAATATTATTGTTCTTTCTTGTATTTACTTTCTTCTTTGCAGATGCTCAGAAGGGAAAAGGAAAAAAGAAAGCTGGAGCTAAAAAGACAGCTGTAGCCAAAAAAGGTAAAAAAGGTAAAGCAGGAAAGACTAAAACTGTTCAAGAAGAACCAGAACAACCAGCAGAGCCTGTTGTAGAGGTTAAAAAAGAGGAAGAGATTCCATTGAATCCAGTAAACTCTTTGAGTATCCTTAACTCAGATTCACCAGCTGCGTTGAGACACTACAGAAACTTGAATACAGTTAAGAAAGGGGATTCTCTTATTTCCGTAAAAAACAATCCTGTAAAATACGGATATGTAGAGGATAAGGATATTGTTAGAAGTATGGTGGTATGGGAAATTATTGATATGAACGAAAAAATCAATAGACCATTCTATTATAACTCTGATGGTTTAGTAGCTTCTACAAAATCTTTGTATCAACTACTTTTAGATGGAGTAAATGATGGCTCTATTAAAGAGGTATATAAAGATGAGATGTTCACACAGAGAATGACAAAAGAGGAAATCAAAAATGCTACAAGATTTGAGCGTTTGGATGACTCTTATATCGAAAGAATCAATGCTGGTGAAAAAATTTCAGAGGAAGAGAAAAAACAATACATAGATGTTTATGAAACTAAATCTGAAAATGTAAAGATGCTGAAGATCAAAGGTATGTGGTACATCGATCGTAGAGATGCGCAATTGAAATACAGATTATTAGGTATTTCTGCTATGGGTAAAGACCCTGCATCTAATGCCTTGAGAGGACCTAATGGAGAACCTCTTGGTAATGCTGATGAGCTTATTGATTTGTTCTGGGTATTCTATCCAAGTGCAAGAGAAGTATTGGCAAATGCAGTAGTATTTAACAATAAGAACTTGTCTTCTGACCTTACATTTGATGATTTATTGAATGCAAGAAGATTCTCTTCTATCATCTATAGATCTGAAAATGGATATGGTACAGGGAATATCAAAGACTACATCCCGAATGATGCTAACGCTCAACTAGAAGAGAGCGAAAGAATCAAAAACCAAATTCTCGAGATGGAGAATGATATGTGGAATTATTAATTTTATTATAATTTTAACATAATAGCCTAGGCAAATTTTGCCTAGGTTTTTTTATTTTTGTGGTTATGAGAGATACAGAATACATCATTGTAGGAGATGGATATGCGGCTTTATTTTTTGCACATCAGCTGTTAAAAGAAAATAAAGATTTCGTTATTTTTTCAGAAGGGAAGAAGAGCGCATCGCAGATTTCGGCTGGGATGATCAATCCTGTGGTTTTGAAGCGTTTTACTTCTTTTTGGCTGGCAAAGGAACAGATAGATTTTTTGCATAAAACTCTGTCTGAAATACAGCAGTATACAGGCAAAAATTATTTGATAAATAAGCCTATTCAAAGAATTTTTCATAATGAAGAGGAAAGAGAATTATGGCAGAAAAAGATGAAAGAAGAAAGCCTTAGACCTTTTTTGCATCCTGTTTTTGAGGAATTGGATGTGGTGAAAAATCCATTTAGTTCAGGTAGGGTAAATCATTCTGCGAGGCTCGATGTAGAGGCATTCTTTGGAGATATTTTACAATATTTGCAAAAAAACGAATATTTGGTGAAAGAAAGATTTGATTACGATGCTCTTGATGTAGAAAACTCTCAGTATAAGGATATTAAATTTAAAAATATTGTTTTTGCGGAAGGAATAGCGGTAAAACAGAACCCTTATTTTAAAGAAATTCCTATTCATATTAATAAAGGTCATCATTTGGTGGTAAATCTCTCTGTACCACTGGAAGGGGATTTTACAATTAAGAAAAAACATTTTATTTTTCCATTGGAAAATGGAAAATACTATTACGGAGGAACTTACGATAAGGAAAGAACCGATGAAAATGTAGATGAAGAGGCGAAGGAGCAGTTGATAAACGGGCTGTCTCAGTTTTATCCAGAAAAATTCGAAGTAGAGGAAATCAATGTAGGATTTCGTCCTACCGTGGCAGATAGAAGGCCTATTTTAGGAAGACATGAAAAACACAAAAACCTTTATGTTTTCAATGGTTTGGGGGCTAGAGGAATTCTGAATGGATGCTATTTTTCAAAGGAGCTTTTTGATTTTATTGAAGGTAAAAAAGACCTGTTTCCCGAGGTGAATTTAACCAGATTTACAGAACAGAAATAAATAAAAATCCCGCTAAATGGCGGGATTTAATTTTATTAGTTAAGGTGGATATTGTCAATCAAACGGACTCCATCAACCAAAACAACGATGAACGCTCGGTAATTCTTTCCATTTTCAATTTTATCTACTTCTTTCAGAGTTTCCTCGTCTGCGATGATGAAATATTCCAGTTCAAAATCAGAGTCCTCAAAGGTTTTTTCTACAAAGGTTTTGACATCAGAGAGGCTGGATTTTCTGAACATCTCGTTGGTTTTTACCAAAGTAGCATAGATAAGTTTGGCCTTATCTCTTTGTTCAGGGCTTAGCCTCATATTTCGGGAACTCATCGCCAGCCCGCTCTCTTCTCTAAAAATAGGCATTCCGACAATGTTGATAGGCAGCTTTAGTTTTTGAACTAATTTTTTGATAATTGCCAGTTGCTGGAAATCTTTGTCGCCGAAATAGGCATTATCAGGCTGTACTTGTCTGAAAAGCTCCTCTACCACAGTTCCCACACCGTCAAAATGCCCAGGTCTCGATTTTCCTTCCATTTCGTTTTCTAACCCGTCAAAATCGTAGCTTTTTCGCTCTAAACCATTAGGGTAAAGGTCTTCCACGGATGGAGTATAGACCGCGTCTACATTTTTTGTTTTTTCTAAAAGGTCGATGTCTGCCTCTATGGTTCGTGGGTATTTTTCTAAATCCTCAGGGTTGTTGAACTGAGTAGGATTCACGAAAATAGAAGAAACTACGATATCATTTTCCTTTCGGGCTCTCTCGTAGAGTGAGAGGTGTCCGCCATGCAAGGCGCCCATTGTGGGAGCAAAACCTATTTTTAGCCCTTTGTTTTTGGCATTAGCGATATAAATTTGTAAATCTTTAGCGTTTCTGATAATTTCCATAATGATAAAATAATATTCGGTAAAATTAGAAAAAAATAAAGTAAAAATTATGCCAAATGAAATATTAAGTTTAACTCGTTTTATTGGACTTTATTTTGTAAATTTGTGCAGGTCAAGTTTCAGACCTTAGATAATGAGAAGAAAACTTTAAATTTAATTATAACATCATGTCAAAAATCAAAGTAGGAATCAACGGATTCGGTAGAATTGGGAGTTTAGTTTTCAACGCAATGGTTGAAAGAGATAACATCGAGGTTGTAGGAATTAACGACCTAGTGAATGCTGAATACATGGCGTATATGCTAAAATATGATTCAGTTCACGGGAAATTCGCAGGAGAGGTTTCTGTAGAAGGGAACGACCTTATTGTAAACGGAAAGAGAATAAGAGTAACTTCTGAAAGAGATCCTAACAACTTGAAATGGAATGAAGTAGGTGCAGAATACATCGTAGAATCTACAGGACTTTTCTTAACAAAAGAAACTGCTACTGCCCACCTAAATGCAGGTGCGAAAAAAGTAGTTCTTTCTGCTCCATCAAAAGATGATACGCCAATGTTCGTAATGGGAGTAAACCACAAAGAACTAAAAGCTGACCAAAATATTTTCTCTAACGCTTCTTGTACTACCAACTGTCTTGCGCCATTAGCAAAAGTGGTTCATGACAACTTTGGGATTGTAGAAGGGTTGATGACTACTGTACACGCTACTACGGCTACACAGAGAACTGTGGATGGTCCATCTATAAAAGACTGGAGAGGTGGTCGTTCAGCATTGTTGAACATCATTCCTTCTTCTACAGGTGCTGCTAAAGCGGTAGGAAAAGTGATACCTTCACTTAACTGAAAATTGACAGGTATGGCGTTCAGAGTGCCGACTGCTGATGTTTCTGTAGTGGATTTAACGGTAAGATTAGAAAAAGCAACTTCTTACGATGAAATTTCTCAAGCTATCAAATCTGCTTCAGAAAACGAATTAAAAGGAATTTTAGGCTATACAGAAGATCCTGTGGTATCTCAGGACTTTATAGGAGATAAGAGAACTTCTATCTTCGATAAAGGAGCAGGAATTATGCTTTCTCCTAACTTCGTGAAGCTGGTATCTTGGTATGACAATGAGACAGGATATTCTAATAAACTGACAGATTTGCTGGCTCATTCAGCGACATTATAATAAACAAAGAGCCTCTTTTTAGAGGCTTGTATTTTTTATGAGAAATTTTCCAAAATTACCTTTTCAGATGCGGCGAAACCAGTTTATAGGTTTAGGGATTTTAGGAATCCTTATTTTGGTTTTTCAGTTGGTTTTTTATTGGATTAAAAACACTGAGAAGCACGAGCCTGTCGTTGTAGAATTTGTAAATGAAAAGGCGGGAAGCGAACTGGTTTTATCAGAATTTAACCCAAATGAACTCACCGCAGAGCAGTGGAAAAATCTCGGTTTTACAGAAAGACAGGTCAAAACCATTCTGAATTATAAAGAGCTGGTCGGCGGAGAATTTCTCTCAAAGGAACAGCTGGCAAAATGCTACGCCATTTCTCCTGAAAAATTTGCGGAAATAGAGGCGTATATTCTGCTTCCAGAGAAAACCAGTAAGAAAAATAATTTTGAAAATTCTTTTACCAAGAAAGAACTAAAAATATCAGGGAAATTCAATCCTGATTCCTATTCAGCGAAAGATTGGGAGAATATGGGCTTTTCTCAAAAGCAAGCCGAAGCGATTATTAAATACAAAAACTATCTCGGTGGAAGTTTCCGAAGCAAGGAGAAATTTAGGGAATGTTTCATCATCAGCCCAGAAAATTACCAGCGGCTGGCACCTTACTTGGTTTTACCTGAAACCGCGCCTGATTTCGCTCCAAAACCGAAAGAAAATAAACCTAAAATAGAATACACTTATTTTGACCCAAATACTTTGGATGCGCAGGGCTGGCAAAGATTAGGTTTTTCTGAAAAACAAGCTCAAGTAATCGTAAATTACAGAGATAAAAATCTGAAAGGAAGTTTTAAAAGTTTGGAAGATATTGAAAAATGCTTTGTGATTTCTGCTGAAAAATTCCAAGAGCTGAAACCTTGGATAAAATTCCAAATCCGAGAAAAAGAAGAACCTGCTAAAGCTGCGGTACCAGCCAAAACGGATTTTTCTAAAATAGACCTGAACAGCATTACTTTCAAGCAGTTGGTAGAATTTGGGTTTAATGAAAAGGCGGCGGCAAGCTATTTAGGCTATCGAAAGAAATTAGGTGGATTTGCCGATAAACAGCAGATTTTGGAGACTTATAATGTGGATAAAGACTTGGCAAGGGATTTAATTTCCACCAGCCCAATGGATGTTTCTAAAATCCAGAAATACACCATCACGGATGCGCCAGAAGATTTCCTGAAAACGCATCCATATTTCCGAAAATACGGCGAAAAAATTATTTTCTACAGAGTGAGTTTCCCATCAGAAAAGGAGATTTTTAAGAAGATAAAAGCCACACCTGAGGAAATCACAAAAATGAAAATGTATTTGAAATAATGATAATAAAAAAAGTATGAGCGAAAAACTCATACTTTTTTGTTTATTGTAGTTTGTTAGAATCAGCGATGAACTGTTTTAATCCATTATCAGTCAAAGGATGATTCAAAAGATTCAGAATAGAAGCAAGAGGAGAAGTTACCACATCTGCACCTATTTTAGCACAATTTATGATATGCATAGGGGTTCGGATAGAGGCTGCAAGTATCTTAGTTTCAAATAGATAGTTGTCATAGATTACTCGGATGTCTTCTATCAGCTGGATGCTGTCAGTAGAAATATCATCTAATCTTCCTAAAAATGGCGAAACATAGGTAGCGCCTGCTTTCGCTGCCAAAAGAGCCTGTCCAGCAGAAAATACCAAAGTACAGTTGGTCTTTATCCCATTATCAGCGAAATATTTTATCGCTTTTATTCCATCTTTTGTCATTGGGATTTTTACTACTATTCGCTCGTGTAGGGCTGCCAGTTCTTTCCCTTCTTTTATCATACCTTCGTAATCAGTAGAGAGCACCTCGGCGCTTACATCTCCGTCTGAAATTTCGCAGATATCTCTATAATGCTTTAGAATAGCTTCTTTCCCTTTGATTCCTTCTTTTGCCATAAGGGAAGGATTGGTCGTAACTCCATCCAAAATACCAAGATTTTGGGCTTCTCTGATTTGTTCTAAATTTGCTGTGTCAATAAAAAATTTCATCTTTCTTGATTTTAAAAAGGGTACGAATTTAGCGTTTTATTCTCAAATGAGCAAAATTAGTCTTCTATATAGATGATTTGTCCATCTTCCAGTTGATACGCTGTTCCTACTTTTTTTCCTTTGGTTTTGTTTTGGGAGTTGTTTTGGTCAGCAGAAGGCGTGTATTTTTCTATCTTGTTTCCTTTTTTGGAGATGATTTCCATGTTGTCTTTCCCAGGGTTTTTCACGACGGTAAAGTCTTCTTTGCTGAAAACTTCGGTCATGTTCATATTCATTACCATAGCGACCATCAGGGCAACGGCAAAAACCATCGCTACATCGAACAGATTGACCACTACACTCAGCGGGTCAGTGTCTTCTTCTCGCTTGAAAATAGGAACTCTTCGGCGTTTGTTTCTCATATCTTGCCTTTGTTTTGGGTTAGAATTTGTGCTACATAGTCCAGATTGTTGGTGTCTTTGGCGTACCATCTCTGCTTAAATTGCAGGGTAATCATCCCGATTAAACTGATGACCAAGCCCACCACCGTAGTAGCGAAAACCACCTGCATGTTGTAAGCCATTCCAGAGATGTCACCCGAAGAAAGTCCCGTGAGGGCAGGGCTCATCGCGATAAGCGTTCCGATAAGTCCTAATACTGGCCCTACTTTTGCGAGTAGTTTAGAAGTTGCGATATCTTTTTCGGCTTCGTTTTCAAAATTAGAAATCATAAAATCTGCATAGGCATCGCTCGGCGGATGTGAAAGCAGGTCACGGAGATAGCGGATGTAGAGCGAGTTGTCTTTCTTTGGGAGAAGGTTTCTCAGCTCTTCTATATTTTCGGCTGATAGTTTTTTTATTGCGTTGTCCAGAGCTTTATCGTTCTTGAATTTGGTTACAAATTGATTGTAAAAACTTCCCAATAGAAGAAGAGCACGAACGAAAAGTATTAGAAGAATAATAACATCTGGAATAAGAAGACTATTTGCTACCCAGAATAAAACCTTTGATATTGTTTCCATTTTTATAACTGATTGTTTCTATTTTTTATTTGATTATGATTAAATTTTACTTTATTGATTAGATAAACTATATTGTTTTACTTTAAATTTTAAATGAAATCTGAAAAGTTATCTTACTTTGTTATTTTATTAGATGATAATTTAAATTTTATATCTTATTTTTTAATATTTTCATCTTATTTTTTTATTTTTATAGATATAAATAAAGTTTTCTATATATATTTTTGAATTTATTATCTGTCTTTACTGTTTTTGTAGATGTGTTTTTAATTTATTATCTTGTTTTTTAAAATTTTAATATTGATTTAATGTGTTTCTATTATAATTTTGATTTTTTATAGATTGTTTGATTTAATTTTTATTTCTTTAATTTCCAATACCATCTATTTATCATCATTCCTAAGATAAAAATTACAATAAATAAGATAAAAGAAACTCCTAAGAACTTGAAAGAAATAGGTTCGCTTTTGGGAACATAGATAAGATTGCTGCTGGAAGTGATTATCAATTCCAAAATACCGATGAACAAGCTGGTAAGCAGATGAACCTCGATGCGGAAATCTCTTTCAGGGAAAAACGCTTGGATGCACCACGCTCCACCGATGATGAACAGCGCTGAACCTGCCGAAAACAGCATGGTAATGGTGAAAAAATCCATTCCTGAAAAGTAAAAAAAGCTCTGCGTAAGGAGATAAAACAAAACAGGGAACATCAGCAGGGCAGGACAAGCTTTTAGGAAGGTGTTCCATCGGTTTTTCTCTGCGAAAAAAAGTCCTTTCAGTTCAGAGAAACAAAAGGCAAGACAGAGGGCAACTTCTACGGTTACTAGCACTGCGATATTGCTTAGTATAGAAGGCGTTTCGAGGGCATTTTGTATCGTTACCTGCGACTGCTCCATCGCATATGGATAAGCCCAAAACAGAAACACGACCGACAAAACCGCAGCTGCTGCGACTTGCCAGAGTTTCCAGAAACTGAATTTCAGTACGGCATTGATGAGGATAAAGACCAATAAAATATTTAAAACTAACTGCATTTTTTTCTACTTCAAAGTGTGGTTTCTTATCGAGCAACTGATAAATTTGATGCCTTTTTCGGTTCTTAAAAAACTAAAAAGGTCTTGGTGGCGGAATTTTCCATTTTCATCATGATTTGTGATAACAAGGCTGAAAAAAGGATATTTAGACATGTTTCTTCTGCCGCAGTTATTATAATGATGCTGGATTTTTTGCTCTATATCCTCGGTAAGTGGAGTATAGTTTTCTACCATGATTTGCACATTTTTCTTGTTCTTGTAGCCTTCTAATCTTTCTAATAAAATAGCATGATTTTTTTCTAAAAAATCTTTTGCAGGTTGTGATATCCAGCCTTTTTCTTCGTCCCAATAGACGATTTTTTCATATGAATTTTTTAGACGATTTTTCTTGTTTAGATTTTTGAAAAACTTTTGGTTTAGGAAGTTTTCAAATAATTTTTCATTGTCAATGAAGGAATAATATTTCCCATTTGTTCCCAGAAAACTAACTCTTTCGGTAGATTTTTTAGGTTGACTCTGGATGCGGAGTGAGTGGAAGTCTAGAACCAGCTGGTCATCTTGGAAATTTTTAACCAAAACCTCGTTTTTAGTGTTGATAAGAAGGTTTTCTCCACCCGCCCAGTAGGGATGTTCATCATCATCGCTATCTTTCATTAGTTTCGCTCCTTTTAAAGCAACAGAAAGTCCGTTTTCAAAAGGTGTCATATCATTGTATAGAGCTGCGATAGCCACTTTTCCTGCTGTGTTAAACATGCCGACATTTCCCGTTTTAGGATCTCGGAATTTGATGAAACCTTCATTTTCGCAGTCAAATGCCATATCAAAGACATAAAGGCTGTCTTTTCCGAATTTTTTTCCGTTTTTCAGCATGTAGTAGCTGCTAAATTCTCCATTGGTTTCTTCCATAAAAGCAGCTATTTTATCAAACTTATTAGCCGAAGTAAATCCCTTGAATTTGGGTTCTATCATCACTTCTCCTTTGCTGTTTTTAAAGCCGAAAAGATATTCTTCATCGTCATAAAAGTAAGTCCAGATGTCTGATTTTTGTGCAAAAACACTACAAGATGCCAGTAGTGAAAGGAAAATGACTTTTAATTTCATAAAAATGTTTTAGGATTTAATACGCACAAATATAAAATTGAAATTTCAAATATGAACGAAAATTATCAATTTATTAAGTTTAAAATTAAAAATAAAACTGTTTGGAATACAGCTCGCACTCCAAACAGTTTTTTAGGAATTACTCATTTTTTCTTTTTTTCTTGAAATAAATCAGCAGCCCGATGAATGCAGCTAAAATTCCTCCGCCTATCAATAGTCCGTTCAGCGGCATTTTTTCTTTTGCCTGTTCTGGGTTTACTTCTTCTTTTTTCAGGACTTTTCCTTCTTTGGTGTTGATTTCCTCGGTGTTTCCTGTTTTCATTTTTTGAAGCTCGGATTTGTATTCTTTGGCTTCATTTTCAGGAAGTTTCCCTGCGATGTAGTTTTGCAGTTTCTCGTTATTTGCAGAGAAAGAGGAGGACTCAGCCCCGAATTCTTTCACTAGTCCATTGTGCATAGAAGCAAGGTTGGAAATCTGCTCCGCAGAGGCTTTCCACATGCCTTTTCGTGTGGCTTCCAGCATTACGGCTGTTACGGTTTGTAGGGAAGCTCCGTTTTCTTTGTGAATGAATTCTCTGATGCCCAGCTTGTGTTTGTCCTCTACATAGGTTTCGTAGAGTTCGTTCCACATTTCATCATCTATCAGCTCTGGGCGTGTGGCTTCCCAGCCGAACATGTTGGTGGTGATTTCCGCAATCTGCCCTGCGCTGGAAGCTTTCCCTTTCATTTTTTCTTTGATGTATTTAGGGTTGAAAATAGTCGCTCTGGCTTCTACTCCTACGGCTTCTTTCAGCTCCTGCATACGCATATTTTTGCGGTTTCTGTAATCTGCAAAATAGGCATCTGGGTTTTTTCCTGTGACTTCTTTTATGGCAGTGTTCATCCCTCCCATGAATTCGAATACATGGTCAAGGCTCAGAGCGCCCCAAGTGTTGTTTTGTCTGGCGTGGATGAGAATATCCGTATTTTTCAAGGCTGCTTTTAGCATTCCTTTTTCATATTTTCCCCATTCTTTTTCGTTTCCGTAGAAAGCACCCATGTTGTGTATGTAGGTTTCGGCGATGTCTTTTTGAGAATCCCATTTGTCTCCTGCAAGCATCATTTCTTTAGTTCCAGTGTCGTATCTTCCCTGCTGTCCCCCGAAAATACGATAGTTGGACATTTCACGGGCTTGTTTAGGGCTTACCCCAGCATTTACAAGTTCTTTTTCTATGGCGATGTTTCCAGCGTTTACTTGGTTTTCAAAGTTTTCATCTTTTGCATTGGCTGCCAGTTCTACAGCTTTTGTTAAAAGGAATAAACGCGATGCTGCCAAATCTCTGAACTGTCCAGAAGTCTGAATGACAATGTCTATTCTCGGTCTGCCCAACTCTTTTGATGGTATCAGTCTGACATCTACCACTCTTCCGAAAGAATCCCTCACAGGCTCTACCCCTAGCATATAAAGGGCTTGAGCGATAGATACTCCTTCGGTCTCTATGAACTCACTGCTCCAGAAAGTGTAGGCTATCTTTTTAGGATACTCGCCTTTGTGGTTTTTTCTGTATTCTTCTATCGTATTTTGGGCAAGTTTTACGCCTCTTTCCCAAGCCATTTCAGAAGGTGTCATTTCTGCATTCACGGCATAGAGATTTCTTCCCGTAGGCACGGCTCTTGGGTTGGCAACAGCGTCGCCGCCAGAAGAAGGTGCTACATAGCCGCCATTTAGAGCATTGAAGAAAGATTTTAGCTCCATTTCAGGGCTTTTTAGCAGGCTTTCTTTGTAGAAAACAACATTATTGATAGTCTGTTCTATATCCAAAATCGCCATCGCTCTTTCTTTCTGCTCTTTTGGGATTTGGTTGGTTTCAGATTTTTGTCCTGCCTTAGGCGTGGAGACTTTTAGTTTTCCTCCGCCGAAACTTGGTCTTTCGCCAAGTCTTTCTCCTCGTTTTATTTTTTCCATCAGCTTTTTAGCAACGAACTCGGGCATTCCTTCAGGGATTTTACCTGCTTTTAGTTGTTTCTCTACTTCGGTAAGTTCGCCATTTTTGGACTTCATTTTCTTCTCCATTGCTTTTTTTACGAAGTAAGGCATTTCTCGTTGTGGCGTGAGGAGTTCTCTGGCTTTTTCGATTTCTGATACTGAGATTTTTGCCGTTGCAGCGATGAAATCAGGGCTTACAGATTTTCCATTAAGGATTTGTAAAACGATATTTTTAGCAGGATTAAGGTAATTTTCGGTAAAGAAAGTCTTTCTTTTCAGCTGCTGGTCGGTCACTTTTCCTGAAATTTTATCCAAAGCAGCCAAGCTGTACGCCAGCGGATCGGTGCTCATCGCCAGAACGGTGGAGCTGATTTTATCCGAGCTATAAGGAATGCCCATGGTATAAAATTCTCCATTGATTTTTTCCGTAGCGATTTCCTCCGCAAAGTTTTCCAGTTTGTCTATTTCCTCCTCGGAATAAGGTTTGGAAGTGATGCTGTCCAGTCGCAAATCCCTGTGTAAGCCCATTTTAACGGCTATTTTCTTTATTTGTAGAGAAATATCTTTCTTGTGGGCTTCGTCTTGGGTTTTGTAGTAATAATTGATTTTATCCAAAAGTTCATTGAATATAGTACGAGCCTCACTTTCCGTAAATGCTGGCGTCAGATATGAGATTAAAGTCGCATAAGTACGGCGTTTTGCGATGATGCTTTCCCCGATGTTTCCTATCGTGTAGTAGTAGAAATGAGGAACAGCGCCCACCAGAATATCGCTCCAGTCATCGCTGGAAAGAGCCACTTGTTTATTGGGTGTAAATTCTAAACTTCCATGCGTTCCGAAATGAATCATGGCATCTGCCTTGAAGCCTTTTTGAGCCCAAAAATAAGCCCCTATGTAGGCATGTGGAGGGATTTCTTTTACGCCGTGATTTACTTTAAATTCATCATCTGTGCTCAGTGCGGCAGGCGGCTGAGGAAGAATAGCCACATTTCCGAAAACTATTCTGGAAATCGCTAAATATCCTTTCCCATCTTTTTTAGTACCCATGAAACCTTCAGAAACGGCTCCATTGTGCTTCATTACTTCTTCATACATTTGGGTTTGCACGGAATTTTTGAGCCAGTCTGTGTATTCTGTATCATTTATGAGAGCAGGTTTTCCATTTTGGATAAAATTGTCAAAACTGCCCATCGCATTGCGGTTATAGACATTTCCCTGCGCGTTGATGAGTTTCTGAAAATCAACCTCGTTTTCAGGAAGTCCATCTACATTGTATCCTTCGGATTTCATTCTTTTCAGGAAATTGTAGAGCGAAGAACTGGTCTCCAATCCCTGCGCAGCGAGAGAGTTTTGCCCTTGTCCTTTGAAGTAATAAATGGCAACTTTCTTGTCCTGATTGTTTTTCTTTTTCAGGTTAATGAAATTATTAACAATCTGAGTAAATTTTTTCAATCGGTCAGGAATTGTTTTGAAAACGACCATTCCATCGTTTCTTTTCTCCTGAGCAATAAGGACATAAGGATACACCGCACCATCCAGCTCTGGCATTACGATGGTCTGTCCCATAAATCCACCGAACATTCCCATAGGGTCTTTTAGCCAGTCTTCTTCCAGCTGAATAACGGAAATAGGCGTGAAAATCGGGATGTTTTTTTCTTTTAGCCAATCTACGGTCTGTTCAGGATTGGTCATCTGTAGTCTTCCATGTGGGAAATAAATCACGGCATCAGGATTGATTTGCTCCAAAAATTCTACTCTCTTACCGAAAGAAGCGAAAGGATAGACATTTAGCCCTGATTTCTGAAGAGAAACGATGATGCTGTCTATGTGTGCTTTGTTCCCAGAAAAAGGGTCGTGGATACCAGAAACTATGGCGATTTTTGGTTTTCCTTCTTGGTAAAGATTATTTTTTTTGAGATAATCTTCATAGGCTTTTATATCAGAAAATGCCATTTTTTCATCGATATGGAAGAAAACATCTTCTTTTTTCTCTGCGACTTTTTCAGGTTCTTCAGCAAAGAATTTTTTGCCATCGATGTATTTTCGGACATATCGGGCAAAGCTTTGGAAATTTTTCTTGTTTCCGCTCGAGAGATAGCTGTCTACTTTTTCTGATTGAGATTCGCTCAGACTGCTGATGTCGTTTTCAGGAGAGGTCACAGATACGAAATGTGTAGGGACTTTTTCAGCGGTTTTTATAATGGTATTTCGCTGATTTTCATCTATTTTAATACCCATTCCCCAAGCCAGAACGAAATCATAATTTTTCAATTTATCGAGTTGGTCTAGCGGCACATCTTCGAATTTGATAAAGCTGTCTTCATTGGACAGCGCCATATTGGACACTTGGTAATTTGGGAAATTTACCAATGCTATGCGGGTAGCAGAAGCCCATTTGCTCCATGCGAAATATCCCAAAGAAACGGCAAGAAGTCCTAATATAATGGATAAAATTCTTTTTTTATTTTTCATAATTGTTTAACTTTTATTGTTGATTTTCAGTGTTATAACTCTTTGATTAAATCTTTCGTAAAAATATGAAAACTTATAAAGGATTCTAAAAAGGAAAGGGTATCTGCCCTTGTCATAATCACTCATAAAGTATTCATTTTCAATGTGTATTTTGGGATTCCAAGTTTCCATTTCTTTGGAATTTAGAAGAGACCATTTGAATTCTGGGCGTGTTTTTCCTTTCATTGTTCCTAATGAATCATGCTTTTTTGAATTTCCAACCAAGGAAAAAGCCAGCATATCAAACACTACAGTAACTTCTTCAAAATGAGCGCACAAAGAATTAAAAAAGTTCTGAACATCTTTTGGGTCAAAATACATCAAAACCCCTTCTATTATGAGTAAAACGGGCTTTTTGTGAGCTTTTACTATTTCTATCCATTTGTAATCAAATAAAGATAGCGAAATAAATGTATTTGTTTCATTTTCAGTGAATAAATGCCGACGAAGTTCAATTACTTCTGGTAAATCAAGGTCGTACCAATGGGTGATTTTAGGCGAGCCAATGCGCTGATAACGAGCATCTAACCCTGAGCCTATCTGCACCACTACTGCATCAGGGTGTTTTTGGACGAATTTTTGGGCTTCGTTATCAATTAAATTTGCTCTGATGCAGACTCCTGCC
>CAUQSG010000025.1:0-21108 GCA_963520725.1 uncultured Flavobacteriaceae bacterium
GAACGGCATCTAGACAGCTTAGAAGTATGGGTATCAATGCAGAAATTGCTGGTAAAACAGGGACTACGCAGAAAAACTCAGATGGTTGGTTCATAGGGATAACTCCTAAATTAGCTACAGGTGTTTGGGTAGGTTGGGAAGATAGGGCAACCCACTTCTGGAGTACAGGAGAAGGGCAGGGGGCGAAAATGGCGCTTCCTATCTGGGGGTATTTCATGAAGAGAATTTATGCTGATAAATCATTGAAAATCACACAAGAAGATAAGTTTGAAAAACCATCCGACTGGAAAGGAGATTGTTCTGATTTGCAGGGACTTGGAGGCTATGGAGACGAAGGAGGACTGCAGACAATAGATGAAATACAAAATCCTGATAGAGGAAAAGATAAATCAAAATCAAACCAAAATAGGGAAGAGGATATTGACAGCAGGATAAACCAAGGGGATGATATAGATTTTAATCAATAAAAAATTAAAATAGAAATGACAGACTTCTCAGATATAGAAGATGATTTTTTTACAGGCAAGGAGCATACGCCTCTTCGTAAAGATGCTTTTCTGCTTTCTCCTAATGAAAAGATAGAAAAGATAGAAAAACTTTTTGGAGAAATTATGTACACTCTTGGGCTGGATATGACAGATGACAGCCTAAAAGACTCTCCTAAAAGAGTCGCAAAGATGTATGTGAATGAGATTTTCGGCGGGCTTCTTCCTGAAAACAAACCAGGGATTTCCACATTTAAAAATCAATACAGATACCGCCAGATGCTTGTAGAAAAAGATATCACGGTATATTCTTTCTGCGAACATCACTTTTTACCTATCATCGGAAGAGCCCATGTAGCTTATATTTCTAATGGAGAGGTTATAGGATTGTCTAAAATCAATAGGATTGTGAATTACTACGCCAGTCGTCCGCAGGTTCAGGAGCGATTGACAATGCAGATTGTCCAAGCGATGAAAGAGGCTCTCGGAACGGAAGATGTGGCGTGTATCATAGATGCTAAACATCTTTGTGTAAACTGTAGAGGGATAAAAGACACCGCGAGCAGCACCATCACAGCCGAACTCAGCGGATTGTTTAGAAAAAATCCTACAACAAGGAAAGAATTCCTACACTATGTGGGAAGCCATACAAAACTTGACTAAAATTAAACCAAAGAGATGAATATAGAACTTCAACAAAAACTAAATCTTGCTGTTCAAGCACAAAAAGAATGGCGAGAAGTGAGTTTTGAGAAAAGACAAGAATTACTAAAGAATTTATCTAAAAATATTCTTGAAAATCATGAGGAATACAGCCAAATGATTACGCGAGAAATGCATAAGCCTATTTCCCAATCAAGAGGAGAGGTTAAGAAATGTGCAATGATGACCGACTACTATGTAGCTGCGGAGAATGTCCTAAAACCAGAGATTGTAGAAACAGAACTTTCTGCAAGTGAAGTTTACTACCAGCCAATGGGAGTTATTTTGGGAATTATGCCGTGGAATTTCCCTTTCTGGCAGGCGCTTCGTTTTGCTGTGCCGACTATTTTGGCAGGAAATGTCGTTCTTTTGAAACACGCATCTATCTGCAAAGGTTCGGGAAGAGCCATAGAAGAACTATTTAAAAAATCTGGCTTTCCAGAAGGAATTTTGCAGAATATAGAGTATTCATATGCTGATATAGAGGAGCTTATAACAAATCCGCTGGTGAAAGGAGTGAGCCTTACAGGAAGTGAGACAACGGGTAGAAAAATAGCATCTCTTGCAGGAGCGAATATTAAAAAATCATTGTTGGAATTAGGTGGTAATGATGCTTTCATCGTTTTAGATGATACAGATTTAGATAAGACAGCGAAGCAAGGTGCTGCGGCAAGGCTGAGAAACTGCGGACAAGCGTGTACCTCAGCAAAAAGATTCATTATCCAAGAAAGTATCTACGCTGAGTTTTTGGAAAAACTAAAAACAGAATACCAAAAATACGAATTGGGCGACCCGTTTGATGATAAAACAGAACTAAGCGGGCTGGCTTCAAAATCCTTTGCAGATGAGCTTCAGCAGCAGTATGAAAAGGCTTTGGAACATGGAGCAGAGATTATAATTCCGCTGGAGAGAGTGGATGATATTTCATTTAAACCAGGGCTTATCAAAATGAACCTTGACAATCCGATGATTGATGAAGAGCTTTTCGGGCCGTTAGGAATGGTAATTTCAGCAAAAGATGATGAAGAAATTTTAAAAATAGCGAATAATACTAACTTCGGTTTAGGAAATTCCGTTTGGACTTCAAGTAAAGAGAGAGCTTATTTCTTTGCGGAAAACTTAGAGTCAGGGACAGTTTCTTTGAATAAGTTAATGACTTCCGACCCTCGTTTCCCATTTGGAGGAACGAAAAACTCTGGATACGGATTGGAACTTTCTTTGAAAACTTTGAAAGAGTTCTGTGTAACCAAGAGTGTTTTCGGTGAAGTGAAATAGTTTTACTTTCAAATAAAAATAAAAAAACCGCTTTTTTAAGCGGTTTTATTTAATGATAATTTACTCTATTTTGATATTATCTATCTGAATAGTCGTAGTTGGCAGGGTTCCGCCTCCGTGATATTCAAAGATGATAAATCCATTTCCTGTAAGCGTGGAAGGCTTCATCCAGTGTCCACTATTGGTGAAGTTTGCAGGATAATTAGTATTGTTAGAAGAAATAGTAAATGCGCTGGTGATGTCTGTCAGTGTGGTATTTAGGATATTTCCAGAAGGCTGATAGTCTGTGGAATAGTAGACTTTCAGAACATTCCCGTTATAGTGTCCATCTTTAGAATCAAAGGAGAATTTAGTCATATTGGAGAAATCCACAGGAACGATGTACATCGTTTTAGATTCTGGTTTAGGACCTGTAGCACCAAAACCAAAGCTAAGGAATTTATTCCCAGAGTAATTAGATACTCTCCAATATCTGTTTCCTAGAACAGGGTCATTGATATATTTTGGCAACGCCTCAGAAGAAGTTCCTGTATTATAAGATTCGAAATTTTCAGTAGTTCCCGCACCTGCATACACGATAGCAGTTCCACCTTTTGCAGGAGCAGTGTCTACTCTTTCCTCTGTGAAATTGACATCGCTGGTGCTTCTTATCAGCATTTGGTAAGTGGTGTTGTATCTGCTTACTACGAAGGTAATGTTTCCTTTCCCAGTAGGAAGTTTGTCTTTTCCAAAGTCAGCAAATTTAGATGTTCTCAGAATAGCCGTTTTTCCGCTTGCATCTACTAACTCTCTGTTAGTATCAGCATTAGAAGAAATATCCACATAAGTTTTAGGACCATTAGGAACTAAAATTTCGCTGTCTGCAAACTGCACATTCGGAACAGTTACCAGCTTATTGATATGCTGAGCTTGTTTAGCTTCATCTAAATTAGCCAAAGCCAAAGGAACAAGGTTCGCAATGTCCGCTCTTCCGTTATTACACACTATAGAAAGGTAGTTCCCAAGGGAAGACGAAGGGATTTTTCCAACGGTATATTGTGCGTCTGTAACACCTAATTTCGTTACACCTTTGTCTACTCTTAAAATCAAACCTTTAGCATTGATTTTGATATGAGTTCCCACAGGAAAATCTGTGTAGCTGTGTGTTTTTTCAATTTCTATTTGAAGTCCCACAGTAGGGTTTTCTGGTTTGTCTTGGAAAACGATAGTTTTGTAGAAATTGCCCTTTTCATCGGAAGAAATCACATATCCATCGAAGATTTGGTCATCAGTGATAGTCAGGGCACTGCCATTACTCGGAGCCAATGCCGCAAAGGCTGCCATAGTAGTGTTAGTATCCCCAAACTTATTGGTACATGTAATATCTGGAATACTCCAGTCATCTTTTCTTACGCAGGAAGTGGTAATTCCGAATAGCAATAAAGCTCCTACAACCTGTTTTAGATATACTTTTTTCATTTTTATATATTTTTTAAAAGAATTACTAATTAAAATCTAAACTGAACATTTATGAAATAAGACCTTCCCTGTGCGTACCAATATTTAGGTGCGAAAGGAGAATATTGTTTGTCAAAATCCGCTGCAAAATCTATGTAAGATGCTTTTCGGGTCTGCTCGAATCCGCCTGTGATGTAGTTCTTGTTGTTCAGCAAGTTATTCACCGAAGCCGAAACCATCAGATAATATTTACCAAAGAGCCAAGATTTCCCTGCATTTACATTGACAAAGAATGCAGAAGGCAGTTGTTTTTGGCGGAGAACTCTTCTCAGTTCCGCTTCATCAAGCCCTGGGTATGGATCCCCTGTAGAAGGATTGGTAATGAAATATTGAGTTCTGATAAGTGCCGCTGGGTCTAAATAAGAATTGTCAAAATAGTTCCAGTTCGCTCCTACCCACCAGTATTTAGGGTTATTATATCTAAACCCAAGAGAGAATGCAGTCTGAGGCGTTCCTCCTTGTCTGTAATTTTTGATATAGGCATCCCCGATGTAGGTATAAGTAGTTCCTCCAGAAGCGCCCACAGCATCGGAACTGAAGTATAATTTAGGATTGTTATTATAAACATATTCGCCGTAGCTTGCCAGCCCTTGTAGAGAGAGCGTAGAAGTTACTTTTACTTCCAGTCCTAGTTCCAGCCCTCGGTTTTGTCGTTTCATATCCTTCATCACCTGCGTGAAGAATGCGCCATTAGTTACACCTTGTAAAACTGAACCATCAGCGAAGAAACGCTGAACATTGGTTTCGTTTTCAGAGTTGATGATGTATCCGCTCAGCCTTGCTTTTACGAAAGGTGTAGAAAGTACATAGCTGAGGTCATTAGCATTGATGAACATACTTCTCATACCTGCCACTACGGATGAATTTACTCTTGGGTTAAAGAATAAATCTTCCATGAAAGGCGCTTGGGAATAAGCCGTTCCGTTATAAACCAAGAAGTTTCGCCCATTGATTTTATAGACAACCTGTCCTTTTAGCCCAAAATTGGTAAATTCATAATCTTTACTTCTTCCAAAAGAATCTGGATACAGATAATGCTGGAATTTACCATCTCGGTACGAAGTAGAATAGCTGAACTGCCCCGCCACCAAAACATCGAATTTCCCTGTGGAGAATTTCAATGCAGGATTTACTTTTACTTCCTGTCTTCCGAAAGTGTAGTCGTAGCTTATTTTATCACCTACGCCTTTGTGAGTATCTGTTTCGTATTCGTTGTATTTTCCGCTTCCATTTCTCTTGTAAGGGTCTTTGTTCAGAGCATACTGACCTCCTAGCAGGTCTTTTATTTCTCTGTATTGGTCAGATTTGTAGTTTTGATAAGAAACATTTAGGATAAATCTTGTCTTATCATTAAAGTTGTGCGTGAAATGTGTGGAAAGATTCCAAATTTTGTCATCATTCACATCATCCACTAGATAGAATATTGACCGCCCTTCGTAGCTGAGGTTAGCGTGATAAAGTCTATTCCAATCTATCTGAGATACAGAAAGATTATCATTTACCCAATTTTGAAGAACATTGTCATATTCTGCTTTTCCAAGGAAATAGCTTGGCAAGTTTTTATAATAAGTAGGCGAAGGATTTTGGGCATTATGCCAATCCAATCGCGAAGATTTAGTCTTCCCAAACTGATAAGAAAGCGTTGTCCAAAGTTCCGTTTTCTTATTGATTTTCCAATAATCCGTTAGCTGGAAAATAGGCTGAAAACCTCGTTTTACTCTTTCGCTTCTTTTTTCGCCATCCTGCCATCCCCAGTAGGAGTTGTAGTAGATTCCTTTGTAGTCATAGACTTCCTGCGTGTTAGGGCTGGATGTAGCTCTTCTATATGGATTTCCTACCATATTGAGCGTGAGGGTGTGTTTGTCATTGATTTTCTTTTCCACCCCTAAATATGCCGCATAGGAATCATAGAATGTTCCTTCTTGTATGCCTTCTTTTGCCCATCTTCGGCTGACCATCCCAGTGAAAGCCCATCCGTTTTTGTTCATTCCCGAAGTATATCGGTAAGAGAGCCTGTGGCGATAGTTTCTATTTGTAAGTGAGTAGGTAAGCTGGCTTCCTTTTCTGTATTCGCTCGCCTTTGTGTTTTTATAAATCACAGAGCTGACACCTCCGAAAGCATATTCAGATGGTGAGTGGTTAGTGGCAACCTCTGGATAACGAGTAATCTCATTCAGTCCTCCCCAGCTGCTGAAATCTATATTTCCATTGTTTTGTTTTGACATGGACACGCCGTTGAACATCATTTCCCCAGACCTGCTGTCCAGACCTCTCGGGCGGAACCAGTAAATTCCCAGATCATACCCTGCGATTCTGTTGAAAATATCCTGCGAAGACTGCAGCAGTCCCACAGTGGTCTGAAGTGAGCTGTTGTCATCATCATTGTCACTATCACTGTCCAGTAGAGTGAAGCCTTGTTCGGTAGAGTTATAAAGAACTGAATTTAAGACAATAACGCCCAAATCCTTTCTTTTTTCTCCTTCCTGCACACTGAAATCAATGGTCTTGGTTTCGTAATTGTTTTTAAAGACAACAATCTGATAATTACCAGGTTTCAAATCTACAAACTGGAAATACCCAATTTTGTCTGCAATCATATTTTCCTCCGAGCCTTTCATGTCTACTTCAGCTCGTTCCACAGGCTTGCCTTTCTCATCTTTTATATAAGCGTAAACCGTGGTTTGTGCGTTACAGAAGTGCATTGCAGCGACTGTAAAACCGCAAATCAAGACAGATTTTTTAAACATTTTCTAATCTAATTTAACAAGTTTTAACAAAAATAGACTTAAAGTTTAATTAAAACGAATATAACGATATGAAATAAATCATATCAATTTCTTTTCCTAAATGAAAAGAAAAATTTAAATTTATCGGCTTTTAACAAAGATAAGTTATCATGAGACAATTATTTATCGTTATTTTTTGTGTTTTTGGTTTGTTTTATAATGCCCAAATGAAAAGAACTGCCGCAGTGGGATTTTATAATGTGGAAAACCTCTGGGATACGGTGAAATCTGTGGATTATATAGATGCGACGCTTCCTGCTCATCATGTCAATTTCCATAGAAGCGTGCCTTTGGATTCTTTGAAATATTTGGAAATTACCAAAGATTACAAAGGGCCGTGGGATTATGACCGAATAAAAGGGCAAAAAGTAGTGAGAAAACAAGTGCTTTCGGATGATTTTACGCCTAAAAGCAATAAAAATTACACTTATAATATTTACCAGCAGAAGCTGAAAAACATCGCACAGGTAATCTCCGAAATTGGCTTTAAATATACTAAAACAGCACCCGCAGTGGTGGGACTTGTAGAGGTGGAAAACCGCCAAGTGGTAGAGGCGCTGACTCAGCAGGACGCCCTGAAAAAGTATGACTATGGCGTGGTGCATTATAATTCCTTTGATGCGCGTGGGATAGATGTAGCGCTGATTTATCAGAAGAAAAGATTTACCGTGACCAATTCATATAAAAAAGAACTTGTGCTTTTCCGTGAAGATGGCAAAAGAGAATATACAAGGGATTTGCTGGTGGTTTCTGGGATTTTGGATGGAGAAAAAGTGGCTTTCTTTGTGAATCACTGGCCGTCAAGAAGAGGTGGAGAAGCCGTGTCTATGCCGAAGCGTAATGCCGCTGCTGCCTTGCTGAAACAAGAAATGGACGCCCTGCGAGAGAAAAACCCAAATATCAAGCTCATCGCTATGGGAGATTTTAATGATGACCCTATCAGCCCAAGTTTTAAAAATCATCTGAAAGCCGTAGGCGATGAGAAAGAACTGAACGAAGAATATCCGTATTTCAATCCGATGTACAAAATGTACAAAAAAGGCGTGGCGAGTTTAGCCTACCGAGATGCACCGAACCTTTTTGACCAGATTATTTATTCTAAAAATCTAGTTTCTGGTTCTTCTGCCGAGGAATATGCTGTTTATAGAACCGAAGTCTATGCGCCTGCTTACCTTATTAATAAACAGGGAAATTACAAAGGTTATCCTTTCCGCTCTTGGGATGGAGATAAGTTTACAGGAGGCTACAGCGACCATTTCCCTGTGTTCACTATTTTGCAGAAAGAAGTTAAATAATTGATAAAGAGGGTTTTGTGGGATTTTGTTTCTTTTTTGAAACATCCCAAAGATGTGCAGACAAAAGAAAGTTTTAAAAGGAAATTACAAACAATTTTTATTCTTTTGGTGGGCAAAATGTGTGTTTTTTGTTTTGTCTTAATTCCCTTGAATGATTTGGTGGAACATTTTGTTTCTACGGACTCAAAACTTGATTTACATAAAAAGAGCATTACTTCTGCTATTTTTATTGCTGTTGTTTTAGCACCTGTTTTTGAGGAGATTGGATTTAGATTGATTTTAAGGAGGATTTTTCCTATAAAGTATATCTTCAGCCAAAAACTTTGGGATAAGATATTTCCTTTCTTGGTGTATGCTTCATCTGTGATTTTTGGTTTTGTTCACCTTACCAATTATACTAATGATGTTTTTTGGTTTTATGTTTTTTCTCCTATTATTATCACTTCTCAGTTGATTGGAGGGTTTGTAATAGTCTTTATCCGAGTAAGATACAATTTGTTTTACGGAACGCTTTATCATGCATTGTGGAATATGCTAATGACTTTTATAATGTTGTTCACAGAGAATTTTTCTTCTCCATACCAAGAAAAAACAGAAAAATACAGCATAGAAATTTCTGGAAAATATTTTTTTGATGAAGATGAAAAGCAGGTTTTTAAAATAGACAGCCTTCAAGGGAAAATTTATAAAATAGAAGTGGAGCAGTATTCTTTTCAGCATTTTTTGGATTCGCTTTATCAAGGAAACAAATACCAAATAAATGATACTTTTATCAAAATGAAATTTGATTCCCAGAAAGGCGTAACCAAGGAAGAATTCATAGAAATCCTGAAAAAAGAATATAATATAGACTGAGAAATCATGTTTTTATCATATAAATCTCCCATCCTGCCGCAGAGGAAACACACCCAAAATCTGTCCTTTGGTGTCGCAGAGGATACCGATTTTTTCGCGGTCAAGGCTGGATATTTTTTCATCTTTTAGGAATTTGGATATTTTCTTTTTTCCAAATATTCCTTTCGGTTGAAAAATATCTCCTTCTTTGGGTTTTCTCAGCTCAAAGGGAGGAAAAACTTTCTCCTTGTTGAAAAGCCAAGGTTTAGAATTTTGAATTCTGAAATCCTCTATTTTGTAGAATTTTTCTGTTTCGGAGAAACTGATTTCGGTGGGAAATTTGTTTTCTTTTTCTTTGTTTTTAGGAATGATGATGAGGTCTGTGTAATCTATTTTTAGAGAAAAATCTTTGCTGAAAAACACCTTTCCTGTCTCGGCTGAAAATATTTTCTGAATTTCTGTCTCGCTGCCGAATCCGAATTTATTCAGAATCTCAAATTTTATTATATCCTGTGTTTCAGCTAGTTTTTCTTTATTGAAAATCAGCCAGTTGTCATTTTCTGTTCCGTTTTCAGCGATGAATTCTTCGGCTTTTTGTTTGATGAAATCACTGCTTTGCTGGATTATACAGAGACTTTTACTAAAATTCTGAATAAAATTAGAATCCGCCTTTACCAGCTCTGGAACGATGAGGTTTCGGATTTTGTTTCTCAGATAATCATTTTTTTTGTTAGAAATATCCTCACGGAAAGGCACCGAATTTTTCTCCGCAAAATCATAGATTTCTTCCTTTGTGAAAGCCAAAAGCGGGCGCAGAATTTTGTTTTCATTTGCTGGGATGCCGCTCAGTCCTTTCAAACCGCTTCCACGCATCAGGTTGATGAAAAATGTTTCCAGCTGGTCATTCAGATGGTGGGCAGTCGCTATGAAATTTATGCTGTTTTCTTGACAAATTTGATGAAAAAAACGATACCTCAGCTCTCTCGCCCAGAGCTGTATAGAGCCATTTTCGGGCTTGTTGTCCTTTTCTGAAACGGAATAGATAAACAGCGGAATTTCATGTTTTTCGCAGTAGTCTTCTACTAGTTTTTGGTCTAAATCAGAGTCTTCACCGCGCAACTTGTAGTTGATATGTGCCGCTGAAATTATAAAGTCCGATTGCTCTGCGCTTCTCTTTCGGAAAAGGTCAAGCATGACCATAGAATCAGCGCCTCCACTCACCGTGAGGAGGATTTTCTTTTGTGTAAAATCTCTAGTGATTTTGTTTATTTCTTCATTAAAAGAATCAAAACTAAGCATAAGACAAAAGTAATAAAAATAACAATAAATAGAGATAAAGTCCGTTATATCAAATAAAATTGTTACCTTTGGGCAACATAATTTAAATATTTTGATGATATGAAATTAATGAAAATGTTTGTCATCGGTACGGTGGCACTTACAGCGACATCTTGTGTTAGTAAAAAACAGTATGATATACTTAATAGCAACTATAAACAAGCAATAGAGAATGTAGCTGAAAGACAGAGAGAAATCCAAGATTTAAAGGCTAAAAACGCTAGTTTGCTTAGTGAAAATAATTTATTAAAAGAACAAAGCGCATCTCTAAAATCTTCTCTAGATGCATGTTTGTCTAATACAGGTAAATCTTCTTCTAATATTGATAAATTGGTAGGAGAAATCAATGCTTCTAATGCTTATATCAAGCAACTTACGAATGCTAAATTTAGAAATGACAGCTTGAATTTGGCTTTGTCTAATAAAATGAAGCGTTCACTGGACAATGTAGCTGATAAAGATGTAGAAGTAAAAGTATTGAAAGGAGTGGTGATGATTTCACTTTCTGATAAAATGCTTTACAAAACGGGAGATTATAATGTTCTTCCTGCTGCACAAGAAGTGCTAGGAAAAGTAGCAAAAGTAATCAATGATTACGATAAATACTCTGTTTTGATAGAAGGAAATACGGATAATGTGCCGTTAAACTCGTCTAACTTACCAAGAGACAACTGGGATTTATCAGCGCTTAGAGCAACTGCGATAGCGAAAATCCTACAAACTAAATTTGGGGTAAATCCATCTAGAATAACAGCTGGTGGTAGAAGTGAATACAACCCTAAATCTACTAATATGAGTGTTTCTGGTAGAGCAGAAAACAGAAGAACGGAGATTATCATCATGCCGAAGCTGGAGGAATTCATGCAGCTTATGGATGTAGCTCCTGTGAAAAAATAGTGAAATTAAAATTCAGAAAAACCTTAGAAATCTCTAAGGTTTTTTTATTTTTGACGCATAAATCATCAGAGGAATGAGTTTTTTTAGTGAATTGAGTCCAGAAATGGATGATTATTTGGAGAAATACTGCTCTCAGGAACCAGAACTTTTGGCAAGATTGAGAGAGGAGACCTATCGTGTGACAGAGCAGCCGCATATGATTTCAGGGAAACAGCAGGGGCGTTTTTTGGCGATTGTTTCTAAATTTTTGTCACCTAAAAATATTTTAGAAATAGGGACTTTTACAGGTTATGCCACGCTTTGTTTGGCTGAGGGATTGGCTGAGAATGGGAGAATCACGACACTGGATATCAATGAGGAATTGTCCTATTTGCCGAAGAAATATTTTGCGGAAAGTGATTTTGCAGAGAAAATAAATTTTTGTCTTCAAGATGGAAGAGAGTTTCTCCAAAATACTGATGAAATGTATGATTTGGTATTTATAGATGGAAACAAGGCGGCGTATGTGGATTATCTCAATTTGATAAAACCCAGACTCAGAAGCGGCGGAGTGGTGCTGTTTGATAATGTTCTTTGGTATGGGAAAGTTTTGGAGGAAAATCCAAAGAGCAAAATGACAAAAAAAATAAAAGAACTAAACGAAATAGTCTCCAAAGATGGTGATTTTGAAAATCTTATACTACCTTTGCGAGATGGAATAAATCTCATCAGAAAGAAATAATATTTTAGAAGGTGAGTTTAGTGATAAATAAAAGATTATGATAATGAAAGCCATTGCTAGTGTGTCAGTAGTTCCTGTGAGGGCGGAAAACTCGGACAGAGCCGAAATTGTGACTCAGCTTTTGTTTGGCGAGAGTTGTGATATTTTAGAAGTGGATAAAAACTGGACGAAGATAAAAATTCATTTTGATGGATACGAAGGCTGGGTGGATACCAAGCAGGTTTTACCGATTTCTGATGCCGATTTTATCAAAAGAAAAACAAAAACTGTCACAGAGAATTTTATAAATTATCAGCATAATGGAGAAAAAACGCTGCTTTCCATAGGTTCTGAAATAGAGTCTGATAATCAAGAAGATGCAAAGAAAAACTTTGATAAAGAAAACCTGAAAAAAACAGCCTTAGAGTTTCTAAATGTTCCCTATCTGTGGGGCGGGAGAAGTTTTTTTGGGATAGATTGCAGTGGTTTTACCCAGATTGTTTATAAAGTGAATGGCATTCAGCTGCCGCGTGATGCGTATCAGCAGGCTGAGCTGGGAGAGGTTTTGGATTTTATCGAAGAGGCTGAAATCGGTGATTTGGCGTTTTTCGAGAACGAAGAAGGCAGAATTATCCATGTGGGCATCATGCTGGAAAATCAAAAAATCATACATGCTCATGGAAAAGTGAGGATAGACGATCTGGACTGCATAGGGATTTTTAACAAAGACCAAAACAAACACACGCACAAACTGAGATTTGTGAAAAGAATTTGCCCAAACCCATAAGAAATGATTTTTTATAACCTTTTTATCTGTCTGTTTTCTTTTGGATTAAAAGTTTTTTCGTGGTTTAATGAAAAAGCCAAAAAAGGAGTGGATGGACGAAAAGAAAGCCTGAAAATAGTTCAGGAAAAGCTAAAAAATCAGAAAGTGATATGGATGCACTCGGCAAGTCTGGGCGAGTATGAGCAGGGGCTTCCTGTCTTAGAAAAACTAAAAAACGAATACCCAGATTATAAAATTTTAGTAACTTTTTTTTCTCCGTCTGGCTACGAAAATGTAGTCAAAAAACAGCATATTGCCGATGCAGTGTGCTATCTTCCGTTTGACAAAAATTCTACAATACAGGAGTTTATTTCTCAGTTTGACACCAAAATTTTCTTTACCGTAAAATACGATTTTTGGTATCATCTCCTTCGTGAGCTGCACAGAAAGGGGACGAAGATTTTTGTGGTTTCGGCATTGTTTTATGAGAAGCAGATTTTTTTCAAACCTTATGGAAAGTGGTTCGTAAACGAACTGAAAAAAAATGTAGATTGGTTTTTTCATCAGACAGCACACTCGGAGCAGCTTGCCAAAAATATAGGATTGGTGCAGTCTTCCATTTCTGGAGATACCCGTTTTGACCGAGTAAAGCAAATTCAAAATCGGGATAATTTTGTGGAATTTATCCAAGAATTCAAAGGAGATAAACCACTTGTGATCTTTGGAAGTTCTTGGAAATCAGAAGAAAAAATAGCTGATGAAATTGCTGATAAAATAGATGCCAAAATCATCATCGCACCGCATGATATTAAGCGAAATATTGAGTTTCAGAACGAAAAACAAATTTTGAAATATTCTGAAAGGAAAGCCAAAGAAACACAAGAAAAATCAGCTGAAATCCTGATAATAGACAGTATAGGGCTTCTTTCTAAAATTTATTCTTATGCTGATTTGGCGGTTGTGGGAGGCGGTTTTCATGACAAGGGACTCCATAATATTTTAGAAGCGGCTACTTTCGGTGTGCCCGTTATATTTGGGAATCATTACAAAAAAAATCCAGAAGCGGATAACCTCATCAGCGCCAATGGAGGGAAATCTTTTGAAAACGAAAAAGAAGCTTCAGATTTTATTGTAAAATTATTAAAAGATAAAGCACTTCTACATGAAATGGCTGAAAAAGCGAAAGATTTTGTAAATTCTCAGCCTAATGCGACTGAAATTATTTTACAGAAAATCAGGTCATATATATGATATTATAATTTTTTTTGTAACTTTGATATCTGTTTAACCAAATAAAGTAAGAAAAACAATGAATAACAAAGGGTGTTTTGGAATAGGATTAGTGGGACTTATCGTCATTATTGTGCTTGTTGCAGTGGTAGGATTTTGGGGAGTAGGAAAATACAATGGTCTAGTGCAAGAGAATAATAATGTTCTCAATAAATGGTCTAATGTAGAGACAGTTTATCAAAAAAGAGCAAACCTAATTCCAAATCTACAAAATACAGTAAAATCTTATGCTAAATTCGAGCAGGAAACCTTAACTAAAGTAGTAGAGGCAAGGTCTAAAGCTACACAAATTACTATAGACCCTACCAATATGACGGAAGAAGATATGGCGAAGTTCCAGAAAGCACAAGGAGAACTGAGCAGTTCATTAGGTAGATTGATGATGGTAGCAGAGCAATACCCAGACTTAAAGGCTGACCAGCAGTATATCAACTTCCAAAGAGAATATATCGCTATAGAAAACAGCATCAGAACGGAAACAGTTTATTATAATGATGCTGTGACAGCATTTAATAATAAAGTAGAAACTTTCCCTACAAGTCTGATAGTTGCAATGTTTTCTAAATTTAAAGCAAAACCTTATTTCAAAGCTGACGAAGGAGCTTCTAAAGCGCCAGAGGTATTTAAAGACTAAAAAAGATGAATCATCTCTCAGACACTGATGTTTCGGCTTTGGTGGAAGCTATAAAAACTGCGGAGAACCACTCCACAGGAGAAATCCGTGTGCATATAGATTCTTCCACAGAGCAGGAGAGTGAGCGTGTGGCATGGGAGATTTTTGAGAAGTTGCAAATGCATGAAACCAAGGATAGAAATGCTGTGCTTTTTCATGTTAATTTTGCTCAAAAATATCTGAGCATCATCGGAGACAAAGGTATCCATGAGAAAGTATGCCAGAGTTTTTGGGATAAAATTCATGCTGAGATGGTGGCAGATTTTGTGAAAAATGACTATTTGCAAGGATTGAAAAATGGAATTTTAGCAACAGGAATAGAACTGAAAAAGTATTTTCCTGTCGGAGAGGAAAACCCAAATGAATTACCAGATGATATTACATTTTCTTAAAGGTTTCATATGGGTTTTGTTGTTTAGTGTAGGTAGCAGTCTTTCGGCTCAGTATGCTATTCCTGAAAAACCGAAAGTACTCTATCCTGTGTATGATGAGGCAGGGCTTCTTTCTTCGGAGGAAAAGGAGCTGCTGAATCAGAAGCTGATAAAATTTGAGGATAGCACATCTACGGAAATAGAGGTGGTTATCATTCCTTCCACGAAGGGGGAGGATATTAACTTTCTCGCGACTAGATTCGGGCAGACTTGGGGGATTGGAAAAAAAGGAGTGGACAATGGGGTCGTTTTTCTGATTGCTACCAAAGACAGACAAATTTCCATACAGCAGGGAAGAGCTGTGGAAAAATACCTGACAGCCTCTGTTGCTGGGCAGATTATAGATTATCTTATCATTCCCAAGTTCAAACAAGGGAAATGGTATGAAGGAATAGATGAAGGGGTAAATGCCCTAATGGAAGCTACGCAGGGGAAATTTAAACCACAAAAAAAGGAAAAAGAAGAAGACTTCGCAATGGTTGCTGTTTTGATTATCGTTCTTTTTATTGGGATAATGATAATTTTAATCAAATATGGCAACAAAGGCGGCGGCGGACGAGGTGGCGGATATAATAGTTTTGATGATGTTATTATTTCCCGCAGGGGGCGAAGCAGTTTCCCTGGGACATTTTGGGGCTTCCCATCTTCTGGTGGGGGAAGTTCTGGTGGAGGCTTCGGCGGTTTTGGAGGTGGAGGCACATTCGGCGGCGGTGGAGCCAGCGGTGGATGGTAAAAGTTATATTGAATTGAGATTAAAAATGGGTTAATTTTTTGAAGGAGGTTTGTTTTATGCTGAAATAAAATTTTAATAACCAATGAAAGAAAAAGTAGGAAACAAATTAGACATATTCAACATTGTAAAAGAAAGAAAAAGGAATGAAATTCTGGAATGTATGAAAAGACAGAAAAAAGTTCCTTTGAAGGTTAAAGAAAACATAGAGCATAAAATAGTTATAGAAATAGATGATGATAAATCTAAATACTATATAAAACAAACCAACCTTCGGAAAGAAAAACTAAAAAAACTACGCCCATATCTTTTAGGTTTTGTATTTTTGGTGATGGCAGGAGCGATAGGGTTTTTATCCCAGCAGTATCTGGAATTTCAGTATTATCTTTCCAAAAATGAGGAACTAGTAACACTTAGTAAAAAATATCTTGCAGAGCAGAAACAAAAAGCAGAGGAGCTGAAAGAACTACAAAATTTAACTTTAGATAATATAAATAATCTTCCTGAGGAAAGAAAAAACCTGATGCTGAACATCATCCCAAGTGGAAATCCTCTACTGAGGGAACTGGAAGTGACAAGTAATTTTGGGAATAGAACGCATCCTATAAGCGGAGGGGTAAAACATCACAATGGAGTGGATTTGAGGCTGAATACAGGAGATGATGTCATCGCGCCAGCCATGGGGAAAATTGCTTTTGCAGGAGAAAAAGGAGGTTATGGAAATACAGTTATCATAGAGCATGCATTTGGTTTTAAGACCCTTTATGCTCATTTGGATAGGATTTATGTAACGGTGGGTGAAATTGTAGGAAAAGGAAAAGTGATAGCCGCGGGTGGGAACTCGGGTAATTCCACAGGGCCGCATCTTCATTATGAAGTTTTATATGATAATGTGCATGTGGAACCAGAAAATTTTATAAATTGGGACAAGAGTAATTTTAATATAGTGTTTAACAATGAAAAAAATGTACAATGGGAATCTTTTCTAACAATAATGGGAAAAAATCAAACGAAATGAGTGTGAATGTATCATCAAAAGGAGTAAATGTAATCGCTCCAGAAACCCACTTCAAAGGAGTGATAGAAACTAGCGCTATGACGCAGATAGAAGGCTTCTTCGAAGGAGATGTGAAATGTGAAAACACCCTGCACATAGGTAAGACAGGGAAAGTTAATGGAAATATTGTAGCAGATTCTATCTTCATCGATGGAGAAATCAAAGGAGATATCTCTGCGGATAGAGTAGAGATTGGCGAAAATGGACGAGTGTATGCTAACATCATCTCGGCTTCGTTCGTTATCCATGAAGGAGCAAGATTTGAGGGTAATAAAAAGATGAAAGTAGAGGAACATACTTACAATAGTATCTCTACTGATGATGAGTAATCATCTTTCTTTAAAACGAAAACAAAAAAGCAGTCCATAAACGACTGCTTTTTTATGTTTAATCTTCTCCTTTCATTTTTTCAGCGTTTTCTGCCATGATTAGAGCTTCTAGCATTTCTTCTATGTCTCCGTTCATAAAGGCGTCCAGATTGTAAATAGACTTATTGATTCTATGGTCGGTCACACGCCCTTGAGGGTAGTTATAAGTTCTGATTTTCGCGGAACGGTCTCCTGTAGAAACCATAGTTTTTCTCTGAGCTGCGATGTCTCCTTGTACCTTTTGCAGCTCTATGTCGTAGAGTTTTGTACGGAGCATTTCCATTGCTAATTCTCTGTTAGCTAGCTGAGAACGAGCCTGCTGACAAACCACTACTATTCCCGTAGGTTTGTGAGTCAGCTGTACTTTGGTTTCTACCTTGTTTACATTCTGTCCTCCTGCTCCTCCTGAACGCGAAGTCTGCATTTCTATATCGGCAGGGTTGATTTCCACATCTACTTCCTCTGCTTCTGGTAGTACGGCTACGGTAATCGCTGAGGTATGCACACGCCCTTGGGACTCGGTCTCTGGAACACGCTGAACACGGTGAACACCAGACTCGAATTTCATGATTCCATACACGCCCTCGCCTTCTACTCTCATGATGAGTTCTTTGTAGCCTTTTGCGGCCTCGTTGTAGTCGGTAACTTCGTGTCTCCAGCCTTTTGACTTGAAATACATCGTGTACATTCTATACACATCTTCCACGAAAATAGCAGCCTCGTCACCGCCTGTTCCCGCGCGGAGCTCCACCATGACATTTTTGTCATCAGCTGGGTCTTTCGGGATGAGGAGGATTTTCAGGTCTTCTTCTAATTTTGGGATAAGTACCAGACTTTCCTGCTTCTCCATTTTAGCCAAATCTATCATATCCTTATCAGATTCTGTGGCGATGATTTCATCGGCTTCTTCTATGGAGTTTTTAGCGTTCATGTATTGGTCAAAAACAGCCACCACTTTTCCCAAATCGCTGTATTCTTTATTGAGAGAAGAATATCTTTTTTGGTCAGAGATTACATCTGGCTGGATGATTAGATCCGCTACTTCATTATATCTTTGTTTGATTGCCTGTAACTTTGGTATTAAACTATTTGCCATTATTTAATTTTGAATGGGCAAAGATAAGAAAATCCTATGTAATGAGTTAAATTTTGGTTTAATGACAAATAAAATTCCAGTTAATTTAATATAATCAAACAAGAAAATATTTGGAACAAATGTCTTATCTTTGGGGAAAAATATTAATATATGAGATTTTTAAAATTATCTATTTTAGTAAGCGTTTTATTTTTTGGAGTGGCTTGTGCGCAAGAAACACCTAAGCCACAGCCAGAGGAAATAGCAATTTATACATCCACTAATGTTCCAAATTTTCCAGATGGAGGAATTAATGGATTTCGCCAGTTAGTCGCATCAAAAATAAAGTATAATAGAATAGACCCATTTCAGCATTTGCCTGCGGAACAAGCTAAAGAGCTCCGAAATCTAATTCTAGAGAGAAGACCTATTCCTAAAACAATATTGAAATCTAGTTTAGAATTCATAGTTGAGATAGATGGGACATTGTCTGGGATTTCAGCAAAAGGAGAAAATAGTTCTTTTAATAAAGAGATTGAAAGAGTTGTAAAATCTATAAAAACTAGGTGGATTTTTGAGGAAGGAGAAAAGAAAAAGACTCCCATGAGAATGCCTATTAAGATGACAATAGAGGATTAAAAAACTCCCTTCGTAGAAAATACGGGGGATTTTGTTTATTAAATAGATAAAGAAGAAAAGATAAATATCTTATCTTTGGGAAAAATATTAGTTTATGAAATTTTTTAAATTATCTGTTTTAGCAGCTATTTTGTTTTTTGGAGTGGTTTGTGCGCAAGAAACGCCTAAGTCCCTGCCAGTGAAGTCTACTGAAGATAAAAATATTGTCTTGAACTATGTTGATAAGGAAGCTGTTTTTCCAGATGGAGGAGTAAATGGTTTTCGTAGTTTGTTGGCTTCGAAGGTAAATACAAATAAAATAAATGAGTATGAAAATCTTCCCAAGGAAGAAGTGAAAAAAATTAAAAAATTGATTTCACAAAAGAAACTGATTTCCAAAACAACAATATCATCCGTTTTGACATTTACTGTTGAGCTAGACGGTACAATTTCCGATATTTCAGCAAAAGGAGAAAATCAATCTTTTAATGAAGAGATAGAAAGAGCAGTAAAATCCATACAAACCAAATGGATTCCTGCTGAAGTAAAGGGGGAAAAAGTTAGAAGTAAGTATTATGTGCCTGTCAAGATAACGATTGAATAACGAAAACTCCCTCTGTAGAAAATACGGAGGGAGTTTTTTTGTCTATGAAATAGATAGAGAAGAAAAAAATTGGGATTAAAATTTATTTTTATACTTTTGCGCCCAATTAATTTTTATTAGAGATGAAGAAATTATCATTAGTTATTTTAGCACTTGCATTCGGAAATGCATTTGCGCAAGAAAATGAAGTAGTTACAGATTCTGTGGCTGCAGTGGTAGAAGAAAAAGTGGCAGAGCCAGAACCACCGAAAAAAAACTGGTCTATAGAAGGACAAAACACATTGATGCTAAACCAAGCGGCATTCTCTAACTGGGTAGGCGGTGGAGCTAATAACTTGGGTTGGTTAGTAGGAGTGAACTACAATTTCACTTACCAAAAAGACAAAGACCTTTGGGAAAATAACATTATCCTAGGATACGGAAGAAATAATACCCAAGGATTAGGAAACAGAAAAACACAGGATAATATCAACATCAGCACGAACTACGGTAGAGCTATCTCTAAAAATTGGTATGTATCTGCTGGAGCGAGCTTTCTTTCTCAGTTTGATAATGGATATGCTGACGGGAACAACCCAAGCGCAGCGAAAATATCTAGCTTTATGGCGCCAGGATACCTGAATGTAGGTGCTGGTTTTACTTATAAACCGAATGAGGATTTTACGCTTACTTTGAGACCTGCTAACGCAAGAATGACTTTTGTTTTAGACAAAGATTTACAATACAAAGGAAACTACGGACTTAAAAATGATGGAGACAGCATGCTGTTCCAGTTCGGGTTCTATGCAGATGCTTCTTATAAAGTGAAATTGATGGAAAACATCCATTTGACAAACAAAGCATGGTTGTTCTCTAACTATCTAGACCACCCAGAAAGAATAGCAATGGGATACAGCGGAATTCTTAACTTGAAAATCAACAAATATATTTCGTCTAACATCACGCTGGATCTAGTGTATGACCATAACCAAATCAGAAAAGTTCAGCTGAAACAGACCCTTGGACTTGGGCTAGCTTACAATATCAGCAATGGTGTGAAAAAAGCTGACACATCAAGAAACGCTGACTGGAAGAGAAACTAAAATATCATCAACTAAAATAAGATTTATCCAAAAGGGTAAATCTTATTTTTTGTAATATTGTGGAACGCTAAAAAATTAATTTAAACAATAAATCAAAAAATGAAACCAAGTTTTATTTTCTTGCCGTTGAGTAATGAGAAATACAGCTATATGCTATTGCTTGATACAGGAGAAATTATAGAGTATGAAAACGGAAAAGAAATAACAAAATTTGGAGATTATGGTTTGTTTAAACAATATTATCTTAAACTTAACCAAAGAGTTTGTTTACCTGATGAAATAGAAGGTTTTTTCAGTCCAAATGAATTGACGAAGAACTATCTTGCAGACCAAGATAAAATCCTAAATATAGAAAATCATATTGATGATTATTTAGCAGTGCTACAAGAAAATTTGTCAATTAAAATTGATAAATCCAGATTAGGAGAAGGAACATATATACTTAAAATTTTTAAAGAAATTAGAGAAGAAATTTCTTATGATGGTTCTCAGGAATATGAAATTCCCATTATTATTCTATATGGAGAGTATATCCGAGAATTATGCCCACAGAAAAAATGGTGTGTGAAACGAGATTATAATGTGCTGGGGGAGGAGTATTACTA
>CAUQSG010000026.1:0-21035 GCA_963520725.1 uncultured Flavobacteriaceae bacterium
CTACTGAACCCAGACGGACGGCACGGAATGGACTATTTATCAGAAATTTACCTAAAATATCAGCCTATTTCCATAGAAAGTTTGATTGGTAAAAAAGGCAAAAACCAAAAAACACTGAGGGAAGTCAGCCTTGAAACTCAGACCAATTATGCGGCGGAGGATGCGGATGTTACTTTCCAGCTTTATGAGGTTTTTTCTCCACAGCTGAAAAAGGAAAATCTGGAAGAATTATTCCATAAAGTAGAAATGCCGTTGATGAAAATCCTCGCAAAGATGGAGCTGGCGGGTATTTCGCTCGATACAGACTGGCTTTCTAGGGAAAGTGTAGATTTAGAAAACGACCTTAGAGAGCTGGAACAGAAGATTTTTGAACTTTCTGGCGAGGAGTTTAATATGAACTCTCCCAAGCAGTTAGGCGAAATTCTTTTCGAAAAATTAAAATTAGACCCAAAGGCGAAAAAGACCAAAACAGGGCAGTATTCCACATCGGAGGAGGTTTTGCAGAAACTCGCTTATAAACATGAGATTATTCAGCACATTCTAAAATACCGAACTTATCAAAAACTAAAATCTACCTATGTAGATGTGCTTCCGTCCGAAATAGAACCAAAGGATAACAGGGTGCATACCACTTTCTCGCAGACTACGGCGGCTACAGGAAGGCTTTCCAGCCTAAACCCTAACTTGCAGAATATCCCTATCAGAACAGCCAGAGGGCAGCAGATTCGTGGAGCTTTCGTGGCGGAGGAAGGAAAAAAAATAATTTCAGCCGATTATTCGCAGATAGAGCTGAGGCTGATAGCCGAACTTTCTGGCGAGGATAATATGATAAAAGCCTTCCAAAATGGCGAAGATATCCACGCTTCTACGGCTTCTAAATTGTTCAAAATTCCACTTGACCAAGTAGATAAAACCCAACGAAGCCAAGCCAAAACCGTGAATTTTGGGATTATCTATGGGCAGGGGGCTTTTGCGCTGGCAGAGCAGACAGGACTTTCGCGAACAGAGGCGAAACAGATGATAGATTCCTACTACGAAAACTATCCGAAACTAAAAATCTTCATGACTGAACAGGTGGAAAAAGCACGGAAAAATGGTTTTGTGGAGACTATTTTAGGAAGAAAAAGGCATTTGAAAGACATTAATTCTAATAATTTCGTGGTGAGAGGGCATGCCGAGAGAAACGCCGTAAATGCGCCTATCCAAGGGAGTGCAGCGGATGTCATCAAAGTAGCGATGATAGATATAGACAGAGCCCTGTCCGAGGGAGGTTTTAAAACAAAAATGCTCTTGCAGGTTCATGATGAGCTCTTGTTCGAGGTGCCAGAGGAGGAAATAGAACCGATAAAAGCTCTGATAAAAGAGAAAATGGAATCCGCAGTGAAGACAAAAGTTCCTCTAATCGTGGAAGTGGGCGTAGGGAACAACTGGCTGGAGGCGCATTAGGAAAGATGAGGTTTGGATTAACTTAAAAATTTTATATTTTTGAAAAAATAAAATAGATTATGAAAAAGAGTTTTTTAATTTTTGTGATGTTTTTCGTGTGGAATTTATTTTCGGCACAGAAAAATTTTTTAGACCAGCCTTATATCGAGGTATCAGCCTCAGTAGACACGCTGGTGGTTCCTGATAGGATATATGTTTCTATTACCCTGAACGAAGCCGATTCTAAAAATAAAAAGTCGGTAGAGGAGCAGGAGAAACAATTAGAAACGATTTTAAAGAAATTAAAAATAAATACAGACAAGGATTTGTCAGTTTTGGGCTATTCTAGTGATTTTAAAAAATATTTTTTAAAAGGGCAGAATATTCTAAAAACTAAAAAATATTCTCTTCTTGTAAGAGATGCTTACACTTTGGGAAATGTCATCATCAGCTTGGAGGAAGCAGGGATTTCTAATACAGAAGTAGAAAAAGTAGAATATTCTAAATCCAAGGAACTTTTGCTGGAATTAAAATCAGAAGCGGTAAAAAGATCAAGAATAACTGCCGATAAACTTGTAAAACCTCTTAACCAAAAAGCAGGGAAGGCGTTATATATTTCTGTAAATGAATCAGGAGTAGAAAAAATAACAAGAGTTGTAACAGGAGCTTCTTTATATGGAGTTCCAGGAGGAGCATCAAAAATTTATGCTTCAGAAGAATTTTTAAGAAAACTTGATTTTGAGAAGATAAAATTTTTTGCAGAAGTCAGAGTGAAATATCAATTAGACTAAAAATCAAGAAGAAAGGCTGTTCCATAAGGAAACTCTTGGGAGCAGTCTTTTTGTATGAATTTTTTTCATGAAATTTTTAATCATCATTCCCACGCATAACGAGGAAGAAAATATTCTCCTCACGCTAAATTCTCTGAAATCACAAGGGTTTCAGGATTTTACCTGCGTCATCGTGAATGACGGCTCTACAGATAGAACGAGGGAAATGGTAGAAGGATTCATAGATAAGAAGCAGTTTCAGCTCATTAATTTAGAAAAATCTGCCCACTCGCCTGGCGCGAAGGTGGTTTCTACATTTTACAAAGGTCTTTCTTCTCAGAATTTAGATGATTTTGATGTAATCTGTAAATTTGATGCTGATATTATTTTTCCCGAGAATTATTTGGAGGAAATCAACAAGATTTATGAAGAAAATCCAAAAGCAGGAATGGTTTCGGGCTTAGTTTATATTAAAAAAGATGAAAACTGGGTTTTTGAGAATATTTCCTCTAAAAATCATGTGCGAGGCCCGATAAAATCATATCGCAAGGAATGCTTTTTACGAATGGGAGGCATTCGGGAAGTTTTGGGCTGGGATAATATCGATGTGATGCTCTGCCAGATGCATGGATATCAGGTGATTACAAATAAATCCCTTTGGGTAAAGCATCTGCGCCCTACAGCATATAAATACAAAAACGCAAAAGCAAAAAAACTTGGCGAATATTTCTATAACATTGGGCTAGATTTTCCTCTCGCATTTATTTCATCGGTGAAGTCTTCCTTTAAGAATAGAAGTTTTTCGGAATTTTTTATCACGATGAAAACTTTCCTGAGCCAAAAACAAGACAGAGAACTCTCCCGCGAGGAAATAAAATACATAAGAAACCTGCGATGGAGAGAAATTTTTAAAAAATTCTGAAAACTTTGTGAAAAAACAAATTGCCTATATAGAAATAGATACTCACGCCGAGATCGCGGAAAATTTTGCAGAATTAACCAAAAATTCAGAGAAATTTTCTGTGGATTTTTATTTTTCAAAAAAAATCTTGGGCAGGCTAAATTCTTCTGAAATAGAAAACATTATAGAAACCGAGCCTGAAAATCTTTTAGAAAAGCTGAAAGGAAAGTCGTACGATTTGGTGATAATAGGAACGGCACACCGCTATTTTCATATTTTAAAAAAAATCACGGAAAAATTCGCTGTGGCGATTATCTGCCATAATCTTAATTTTATAGAAGCTCCGCGAAGAGTTTTGCTGAAAAATATTTTGGAAAAGGATTTTACTTTTAGAATGAAACTGCTTCTGAAAGAAGGGCTTTTGTCCAAATCAGAAGTTTATAAAAACGCAAAATTTCTTTGGGTTCTTGATGAAAATTTAGAAAAAACCTTGGATATGGAGCATTCGAAAAGGGAAACGCATTTTCTGCCTATTTTTTTTGGAGAAAAGCCAAAAACTGCCGAAAAATCAGAGGAAAAGCTCATTGTAGTTCCTGGAGAAGTTTCCCAAAAGCGGAGAGATTATTCCAAAATAATGGAACAGCTGAAAGGATTTAAAAAAGATATTCCGTACAGAATCGTTTTCCTCGGAAAGGCAGGCGAGGAGGAACTTGCGAAGATACAGGGCTTAGAAAAACAGCTTCCACAGAATATAAAAATAGAATATTTCCGAGAGAGAATTCCTAAAAATATTTTTGAAAACTATCTGGAAAAGGCGGATTTCCTCTGGTGTCCTTTGAAAATTAAAACTTCTTTTTTCGGAGTGGAGGAGATTTATGGAGAAACGAAAATGTCAGGAAATATCGGCGATGCGGTCAGATTTATGAAACCTGCGGTGTTTCCTGTGGGATATTTGTCTCGCTGTCCTTTCATCATTAAAGAAAATGAAAGTATAGAGCAGATTTTTTCTAATTCCGCGAATATTTCTGAAAATTCTTTTGAAAACTTCACAAAAGAGAAAATAGTTTTACAGTTAGAGAAAATTATTTTAAATTCGCTAAAATTTAACGAAAAATAATGAAAGATACTCAATCTGGTGTTGCACTGCTTCCGTTCTTGGTGTTTGTGATTATATTTTTGGGAAGCGGAATTATTCTTGATGATTTCTATGCTTTTCCAGCTTCTGTGGCGGCACTCTGCGGAGTGATTTCTGCATTTCTGCTCCCAAAAGCTGGTTTTCAAGAAAAACTAAAATTCTTCATGAAAGGCTGCGGCGAGGAAAGCATCATCACTATGTGTATTATCTATCTTCTTGCGGGTGCTTTTTCGGCAGTGTCCAAGGCGACAGGCAGCATAGATGCGGTGGTTTTCTTCGGTTCGCAGTATTTCTCTGCGCAGTATATTCCTTTGGGCGTGTTCCTGATGGCATCGTTTTTATCCGTTTCGGCAGGGACTTCTGTGGGGACGATAGTGGCTCTTACGCCGATAGTTATGGGTTTTGCTGAAAATACACAAACAGACATCAATGTAGTGGCGGCTAGTCTGCTCTGTGGTGCTATGTTTGGGGACAATCTTTCTTTTATTTCGGATACGACTATTGCGGCTACACAGAGTCTTGGCTGTCAGATGAAAGATAAATTCCGAACCAATATTATGATTGCTTTTCCTGCGGCGGTGATTGCGGCGGTGATTTTCATCTTCTTGGGCGGAAATTCTTCTTCTGCTGTTTTAGAAAATCAAGCTTCAGGGAGTCCTTCCATTTGGCTCATTTTTCCGTATTTATTGGTGATTGTGCTTTCGGTTTTGGGCGTGAATGTTTTTCTAGTGCTGCTTGTGGGAGTTCTTCTCAGCGGAATCATCGGCATCTCGACAGGAAGCCTTTCTTGGCTGGATTTTTCCAAGAAAATCTATGAAGGTTTTTCGGATATGAATGAGATTTTTCTTTTGGCATTACTGACTGGCGGACTGGCGGGAATTGTAGAAAATATGGGAGGAATCACATTCTTGCTAAATAAAGTGAGACAAATGATTCGCGGGCAAAAATCGGCTTATTTTGGAATGGGCTTTTTGGTAAGCCTTATCGATGCGGCGATTGCGAATAACACGATTGCGATAGTTCTTTCAGGAAAAGTTGCAAAAAATATCACTGAAAAATATAATCTAAGTCCCAAGTTTTCGGCATCAGTACTAGATATTTTTTCTTGTATCGTTCAGGGAATTCTTCCTTACGGAGCACAGGTTTTGATTTTAATAAAACTCAGCGAGAATAAAGTAAATTATTTAGAAATGCTGAAAAATGCTTGGTATTTGTATTTTCTGTTATTCTTTGTGGTGCTATCTATCTTCATTCAAAGTAGAAAACAAAACCAAATTTCATGAACTAAAAAAGTCCTCAACATGAGGACTTTTTTGTTAGTTACTTTCAGCTTCAGCAGTATTTTTGTCTACAATCTTCACTTGCTGGTTCAACTGATCTAAAAGACCTTGCACTTTAGCGATTTCTTTTTCTAGTTTATGAAGTTTTTTCTCGCTAGATGCCAAATCTCTGTTTATTTTCTCAGTTTCTTTTAGAACCTTCATCGTTTGTTTCGCATCTTTAGCGGTAGCTTTTGCGTCTGATGTGCTGAAATCTGTAGTAGCCGTTTCTGCTTTTGAATTTACAGCAGCAGCTTTATTTCTCAAATCATCAGTTGATGCCTTTTCTTTTTCGTAATCGATTTTTAATTTAGTAAGTTTTGTTTTTAGTTCTAAAGCCTCTTTTTGTGCTTCTAATTCACTTACTCTTGCATTTTGTGTTCCACAAGATACCACTAATACAGCTGCTAAAGCTGATGTTAATAATGATTTTTTCATAAATTTTTAACTTTATTGATTATACTTTACATAAATATAAGATACAAAATTAATAAATCATTTTGAAAATCGGGTAAAATCAAGTAAAAAAATCTACTTTTTTTATATAAAAAGCCACTTTTTTTGAAGTGGCTTTGAAAATATAGTGAAATAAAATAGTTAATTAACTGTACATTTGTTCTTTCAGTTCTTTCACCTTTTTGTCTTCAAGGTATTCATCGTAAGTCATTTCTCTATCGATGATTCCTTTTGGCGTGATTTCTATCACACGGTTACACACTGTTTGTAGCAACTCGTGGTCATGAGAAGAAATCAAGATATTTCCTTTGAAGTTCATCAAAGAGTTGTTAAGCGCCGTGATACTCTCCAAATCCAAGTGGTTGGTAGGTTCGTCCATTAGAAGAACATTGGCTTTTTGGAGCATCATTCGGCTGAACATGCATCGCATTTTTTCCCCTCCAGAAAGCACTGTAGAAGATTTAAGCGCCTCATCACCAGAGAAAAGCATTCTTCCCAAAAATCCTCTGACAAACTCTTCGTGTCTTTCCTCGTCATTTTTAGTAAATTGTCTCAGCCAATCTACTAAATTTAGGTCTTTTTCTTGGAAATATTCTGTGTTGTCCAGCGGCATGTAGCTTTGGTTAGTAGTTACACCCCATTTGTATTCGCCTTTGGCAGGAGCTGTGCTTCCAGAGATTACTTGGAAAAACTCAGTAACTGCAAGTGAGTTTTTAGAGATTACAGCCACTTTATCACCTTTTTTAAGGTTGAGGTCTCCACCAGAAAGCAGTGTTTCTCCATCTTTTACGATTTCTAAACCTTTTATCTCTAAAATCTGGTCTCCCGCTTCTCTTTCCATTTCAAAAATGATGGCAGGATATCTTCTGGAAGAAGGTTTGATTTCTTCGATGTTTAGTTTGTCTATCATTTTCTTTCTTGCTGTAGCTTGTTTCGCTTTCGCTACATTGGAACTAAATCTCGCGATGAAGTCCTGCAATTCTTTTTTCTTCTCTTCAGCTTTTTTGTTGGCTTGCTGTCTTTGTCTCGTTGCCAGCTGGGATGCCTGATACCAGAAAGAATAGTTCCCTGTATAAAGGTTTAGTTTAGAATAATCTAAGTCACCGATGTGCGTGCAGACAGCATCCAAGAAGTGACGATCGTGAGATACCACAATCACCGTGTTTTCATAATCAGCAAGGAAATCTTCCAGCCAAGAAATAGTGTCAATATCAAGGTCGTTGGTAGGCTCGTCCAAAATCAAAACATCTGGATTTCCGAATAAAGCCTGAGCCAATAGCACTTTTACTTTGTCCTTGTTTTCTAGCTCGGACATCATTTGGTAGTGCATATCTTCTTTTATTCCTACATTGGACAGCATGGTCTGTGCATCTGCCTCGGCATTCCAGCCTCCCATTTCATCGTAGATTACTCCGAGTTCGCCAGCCTTTATTCCATCTTCATCAGAGAAGTCTGGTTTTGCGTAGAGAGCATCCATTTCTTCTTTGATTTCGAATAATTTTTTATTTCCACGAAGAACCGTTTCCAAAACCGTAAACTGGTCATAAGCAAAGTGGTCCTGCTCCAAAACAGACATTCTCTTACCTGGTTCCAGTGTTACATGCCCTGTGGTAGGCTCTTGTTTTCCTGTCAATATTTTTAGGAAAGTAGATTTTCCAGCTCCATTTGCTCCGATGATTCCGTAGCAGTTCCCTTTGGTAAACATGATATTTACCTCGTCAAAAAGTACTCTTTTCCCAAATTGTAGTGATAAATTAGATACTGTTAGCATTATTTCTGTAAATTTGTCGCAAAAATACAAAAAAAATAGCAGTAAAAATGAGTTATTTGATAAATCCCCCAAACTATAAGTCTATTTTGAATTTACAACAGACAGAATTGGGGATACAAAAGATAAAAGATTTTTTTCAAGCCAATTTGTCGGCAGAGCTTAGGCTGCGTAGAGTGACGGCGCCGCTTTTTGTTTTGAGAGGGATGGGACTAAATGATGATTTGAGCGGAAAGGAGAGGGCTGTAAATTTTCCTATAAAAGATATGGATGAAGCTCGTGCAGAGGTCGTACATTCATTAGCAAAGTGGAAAAGAGTGATGCTTGCAGATTATAATGTAGAAGAAGGATATGGTATATATACGGATATGAACGCCATCCGTGCAGATGAGGAGCTTGGGAATATGCACTCTCTATATGTAGACCAGTGGGACTGGGAAATGGCTATTTCTGAAAAAGATAGAACGGTAGCATTCCTAAAATCCGTGGTTAAAAGAATTTACGCTTCGTTTTTAAGAACTGAATATTTAGTGAATGAGGCTTTCCCAGAGTTGAAACCTATGCTTCCCAGAGAAATACATTTTATACATTCGGAAGAACTTTTGCAAAAATATCCTGACCTATCTCCAAAAGAAAGAGAAAGAGAAATCGCAAAAGAATATAAAGCTGTATTTATAATAGGTATAGGTGGCAAACTCAGTAATGGAGAAAAGCACGACTATAGAGCGCCAGACTATGATGACTGGGCGACGGCTAATGAAGATGGATTTTTAGGGCTGAATGGAGATATTCTCCTTTGGAATCCAGTGCTCAATGTGCCGTTTGAGATTTCATCAATGGGAATTCGTGTTGATAAAAATTCATTAGAAAAACAACTTCAAATAGAAGATAAAGAAGACAGAAAAGAGCTTTATTTTCATAAAAGATTGCTGAATAACGAGTTGCCTCTTACAATAGGCGGTGGTATAGGGCAGTCTCGTTTGTGTATGTTTTTACTGCAAAAAGCGCATATAGGTGAGATTCAGGCAAGTATATGGCCAGATGAAATGAGAGAAAAATGCAAAGCGCATAATATTCCTCTAATCTAAAAAACTCTAAAATTATGAGTAAAACTAAAAATGTAAATATTCTTAATAAAAGAGCCAGATTTGAATATGAAATCTTGGAAGAATACGAAGCAGGGATAGTGCTTACAGGAACTGAAATAAAGTCCATCCGTCTTTCTAAAGCTTCTATAACAGAAAGTTTCTGCGAGTTTATAAACGAAGAACTTTTTGTAATCAATATGAGTATAGAAGAGTATAAATTTGGGACTTTCTATAATCATAAAGTAAAAAGAGAACGAAAACTTTTACTGCATTCCCAAGAGCTTGAAAAACTTGGTAAAAAGGTGAAAGATGTCGGAAATACGATAGTTCCGCTAAAGCTCTATATCAACGAAAAAGGCAAGGCAAAACTGAAAATTGCACTAGCGCGAGGAAAGAAATTATTTGATAAAAGAGAGACAATAAAAGAAAGAGAGAACAAGAGAAATTTAGATAGAATCAAGAAGAATTTTTAATTTTTTTTGGCAATATTGTTTTTTTTTGTTATTTTTGTCTCAAATATCCAAAATTTAATTATAAAATTTTAAATTATATTAATCATTCTATGAAAAATCTAAAATTAGGAATCACAGCTTTAGCTCTTACAGTAGCTACTTCTGTGTCTGCTCAAACAACTGAGAATAAGTGGTTGATAGGAGTAGGGGCTCATGGAGTAAACCATGCTGCAATTAATGGAGAGTTTGGAGAATCAGTGAAAAATCTTCGTGCGGCATTTACTCTTAACAATTACACAATTACTCCACCATTGTCTAAATTGACAGTTGCGAGAAACTTAAACAAGTATTTCGTTGTAGACTGGCAGACATCAGTGGGGAATGTGGACAACAAAAGAATTCGTCCAAATTTAAGCGGAGTAGAAGGACAAATTATGGATAAAGAATTTTTCTTGATGACAGGTCTTGGTCTTCAATTTAAATTCAACGGACTTTGGAATGAAAATTCTTGGTTCGATCCATATGTGAGAGTTGGTGCTAACTACCTAAGACACGACTACAGCAACTCTGAAAGAGCATACAACAAAGAAGGAGGATTCATGAAAGCTGACCACTTCGCAGCAAACGGAGGTCTTGGTATCAACTTCTGGATTACTAAAAACTTCGGTATCGGTGTTCAACAAGATTATGTAGTAACTCCATTCGAGAAAACTACTATCTCTGACTTCTGGCAATCTTCAGCTGCTTTGAACTTTAGATTCGGAAACACAGATAGAGATAAAGATGGTATCAAAGATAAAGATGATGCTTGTCCAGATGTATTCGGTCTTGCTCAGTTTAACGGATGTCCTGATACAGACGGTGACGGAGTTCAAGATTCAGAAGATAACTGTCCAGAAGTTGCTGGTCCAGTTGAAAACCAAGGATGTCCTTGGCCAGATACAGATGGTGATGGAGTTCTTGATAAAGATGATGAGTGTCCAGAAGTAGCAGGTCCAGCTGAAAACAAAGGATGCCCATGGAAAGATACAGATAATGATGGAGTTCTTGACAAAGATGATGCTTGTCCAGAAGTTCCAGGATTACCAGAATACAACGGATGTCCTAAACCAGCTGATGTATTTGCTCTTGAAGCAACAGGTGCATTGAAAGGTATTACATTTGACTTTGGTAAGGCTGTAATTAGCAAGTCTTCTTACACTAAATTAGACCAAGCTGCTGAAGTAATTAAGTCTTCTAATGGAGGTACATTCTTGATTACAGGTCATACTGATAAAAAAGGTAATGATGCTTACAACTTGAAACTTTCTAGAGAAAGAGCTGCAGCAGTAGTTAGAGCTCTTGAAGAAAGAGGTGTAGCTGATTCTCAGTTGAAATCTACAGGTGTAGGATCAAGAGATGCGGTAGTTCCTGCAACAGCATCAAATGAAGAAAGAGAAGCTGATAGAAAAGTAGTAGTAGAAGCTATTAATGGTGAAGCATGGGAAGCATTGAAAAAATCAGATCTTCCTGTAGTTAGCAAAAAGCTTGTTAAAAAACCAGCTAAAAAAGGAACTGGTAAAAAACCAGTAGGTAAAAAGAAATAATAAAATTTCTTAATAAAAAATACTCCTAGATTTCTAGGGGTATTTTTTTATTCATTTTGGAAATTAATTATTATTTTTGTGTTCTGAAAAAAATCAATATTTATGGGACGCGCATTTGAATATAGAAAAGCATCTAAATTGGCTCGTTGGGATAAAATGGCCAAAACATTCTCTAAAATAGGAAAAGACATCGCTTTGGCAGTAAAAGCAGGAGGACCAGATCCAGATTCTAATCCAGCTCTGCGCCGTTGCATACAAAATGCGAAGGGAGCTAACATGCCAAAAGACAATGTAGAAAGAGCAATAAAAAAAGCGAGTGGAGCAGATGCAGAAAACTATGAGGAAGTAACATATGAAGGATATGGACAGGGAGGAGTTGCGTTTTTTGTGGAATGTACTACGAATAATACGACCCGAACAGTAGCGAATGTAAGAGCTATCTTTAATAAATTTGAAGGGAATTTAGGGAAGAATGGAGAGTTGGCTTTTATTTTTGACAGAAAAGGAATTTTCACAATAGAAAAAACTAAAATCACCATAGATTGGGATGAGTTTGAAATGGAAATGATAGATGGAGGAGCAGAGGAAATAGACCAAGATGAGGAAGAAGTAATGATTACTACTGCTTTTGAGGATTTTGGGGCATTGTCTCATAAATTGGATGAAATGGGAATAGAAGCGAAAAGTGCTGAATTACAGAGAATTCCAAACATGACAAAAGAAGTGAATGAAGAGCAGTTCAAAGCAAATATGAAAATGCTGGAGCGCTTTGAGGAAGATGATGATGTGCAGAATGTCTACCATAATATGGAGATGACAGATGATTTACTAAGTAAAATTTAATATTACAATAGGAAAGGGATTCAGAATAAAATTTTGAATCCTTTTTTTGTGTTTTGTATAAGATGTTTAATTTATTACCTTTGCTCTATGTTAGAAAAAAAAGAACATATTTACGAAAATGCCGTATTGGTAGGTCTGATAACAAAAGACCAAGATGAGGAAAAACTCACTGAATATATGGATGAGTTGGAGTTTTTGGCTTATACAGCTGGGGCTACGGTGAAAAAAAGATTTACACAAAAACTTTCTCAGCCTGATTCTAGAACTTTCGTAGGGAAGGGAAAAGCAGAGGAAATTAAATTTTTTTTGGAAGAAAATGAAATAGGAACAGTTATTTTTGATGATGAACTTTCTCCTTCGCAGTTGAAAAACTTGGAGAGAGAATTAGAAGTTAAAATTCTTGACAGAACCAATCTTATTCTTGATATTTTTGCTCAAAGGGCGCAGACTTCTTATGCGAGAACTCAGGTGGAACTTGCTCAGTATGAGTATCTTTTGCCAAGACTTACAAGGATGTGGACCCACCTAGAGAGACAGCGAGGAGGAATCGGGATGAGAGGGCCTGGGGAGACTGAGATAGAGACGGATAGGCGTATTATCCGTGATAGGATTTCACTTTTAAAGGAGAAATTAAAAACCATCGATAAACAGATGGCTACGCAGAGAAACAATCGAGGAAAGATGGTAAGGGTTGCCTTGGTGGGCTATACCAATGTAGGAAAATCCACGCTGATGAATGCTCTTTCTAAATCCGATGTTTTTGCGGAAAATAAGCTTTTTGCTACTTTGGATACTACGGTGAGAAAAGTAGTTATTGGGAATTTGCCTTTCCTTCTTACGGATACGGTTGGTTTTATCAGAAAACTGCCTACTCAGCTGGTGGAGTCTTTTAAATCTACTCTTGATGAGGTTCGTGAAGCGGATTTGCTGCTGCATGTGGTGGATGTTTCCCACGAAAGTTTTGAAGACCATATCAGTTCTGTGAATCAGATTTTGCAGGAAATCAATGCCCATCAGAAACCGATGGTAATGATTTTCAATAAAATAGATGATTTTTCTTATGAAAAAAAGGATGAAGATGACCTGACTCCAGCTACGAAGAAAAATATTTCTCTTGATGAATGGAAGCGCACATGGATGGCAAAGTCTAAACACCCAACGGTTTTCATATCTGCGATTACTAAAGAGAATTTTCCAGAGATGAAAAAACTGATTTATGATGAGGTGCACAAAATTCATATTTCTCGTTTCCCTTATAATGATTTTCTTTTTGAATATTTTGATGATGAGGACGAAAAATAAACTTCGGATTTTTGAGATAAAAAATAAGACCTTGCCTTTAATAGGCAAGGTTTTTTCTATTTGAATAGAGATATTATTCAGTTAAACATATCTCTCACTCTGTCAAAGAAACTTTTCTCTTTTCCAGTAGGCTCGGCTTTCATTTCTCCAGAATTGAGCTGACTTTCAAAGAATTTGCGCTGTTCCTCGGTTAGTTTTTGAGGTGTCCATACATTTACATGGACGAACATGTCTCCCTTGTGGTAGCTGTCTAAGCTTGGAAGTCCTTTTCCAGCAAGACGAAGGATTTTTCCAGACTGAGTTCCTGCATCTATTTTTATTTTCACTTTTCCGTTTACTGTTGGGATTTCTTTAGAACAGCCCAATGCAGCTTCGGCAAATGAAATATAAAGTTCTTGATGAAGATTGTCTCCTTCTCGTTTGATGTTTGCATCTTCTTCCTCTTCTATAACCACTAAAAGGTCTCCTGTCGCTCCACCAAGAGGCGCATCGTTACCTTTTCCTCGGACATTGAGTTGTAGCCCTTCTCTTGCACCAGCAGGGATGTTGATGCTTACTTCTTCCTCCTCACGGATTAGTCCGTGCGCATCTGCACCAGCAGGGATTTTATCAGCGATTTTTCCTAATCCCTGACAAGCGGAACAAGTGGTCTGGGACTGCATCTGTCCGAAAACAGTGTTCACTATCTTCATCTGGGCACCGCTACCATTACAAGTAGGGCAGGTCTTGGAGGTTACTCCATCAGCCAATTTCATTCTTTTTACCTTAATGGTTTTCTGTGTTCCATTAAGCATTTCCTCCAAGTTTAGTTTTATTCGGATACGAAGATTAGAACCTCTTACCTGCTGATGGGCTCTTCCTCCTCCGAAGCCTCCAAAGCCACCAAATCCTCCTCCGAAAATATCACCAAACTGGGCAAAAATATCTTCCATATTCATGCCTCCTCCGTCATAGCCGCCACCTGCAGCTCCTCCTACACCTGCGTGCCCGAACTGGTCGTATCTTGCCTTTTTGTCGGCATCACTCAGCACTTCATAGGCCTCAGCGGCTTCCTTGAATTTTTCTTCTGCTTCCTTGTCACCAGGGTTTTTATCTGGGTGGTATTTTATGGCTAATTTTCGGTAGGCTTTTTTGATTTCATCAGCGCTGGCTGATTTGGAAACTCCTAATACCTCGTAATAATCTCTTTTAGACATAAATTTAATTATCTAATTTATTGATTTTTAGTTGTTTTTGAATTAACTTCCTGTAACTACTTTCGCGAAACGAATAACTCTGTCATATAGCTGATATCCAGTCTCTATCACATCCACTATCTTGCCTTTCAACTCTTCTGATGGCGCAGGAATCTGTGTGATAGCCTCATGGAAATCTACATTAAAATCATCTCCGGCCTTTACTTCTATTACTTTTAAACCCTTCTCTATCAGAGAGTTTTTAAATTTGTTGTAAATAAGTTCTACTCCCTTCAACTGTTCCTTGGTTTCTTCAGATTTTGCTAATTCTTTTAGAGCTCTTTCGAAATCATCTAAAATAGCCAACATAGAAATCATAATGTTTTGATTGGCGTATTGTGCAAATTCTGTTTTTTCTTTTAGAGTTCTTTTTTTGTAGTTTTCAAACTCAGCAAAAAGTCTGATGTAGAGGTCTTTTTGGTGTGCCAATTGTTCCTCTAATGACATTTCTTCTGTCAAATTTTCAGTATTTTCTGTGTTTTGATTTTCAGTATTTTGCATATCCTCTGGGTTAGAGGTGTTCTTTCTCTCTTGTGTATCTTTATTTTCTTCCATTTTCTTAAATTTTTCTTCTAATAATTGTCAAAAATATTGCCAGTAATGATATTAGGACAATTTGACAGTATAATGAAAACTTTACATCAGCATTTTTTGTGCTTTTTTCACTCCTTCGATTAGGGAATCTATTTCTTCAAAAGTATTATAAACAGCAAAACTAGCACGGATAGTTCCAGAAATCCCGAAAAAATTCATAATCGGCTGGGTGCAGTGGTGTCCTGTGCGCACGGCAATTCCCAATTTATCCAAAATCATTCCTACATCAGAAGCGATGAAATTTCCATTTAGATTAAAGGAAATTACGCCTGTCCGCGGAGCTTTTTCGCCATAGATTTTTAGACCGTCTATTTCTTTTAATTTTTTTTGAGCATAATCTAAAAGTGCCGTTTCATGCTCTTTGATAGAAGAATGTCCTATGTTTTCTACGAAATCCGTGGCTGTTCCTAGAGCGATATTTCCGCCAACATTGGGTGTTCCTGCTTCGAACCGAAAGGGCAGGTCGGCATAGGTGGTTTTCTCAAAGGTGCAGGTTTTTATCATTTCGCCGCCGCCGTGAAAAGGACTGAGTTTATCCAAAACACTTTCCTTTCCGTAGAGAATTCCTGTGCCCATGGGAGCATATATTTTGTGTCCAGAAAAAACAAAAAAATCACAATCCAATTTCTGAACATCTATTTTAAAATGAGGAACCGACTGGGCGCCGTCGATAACAATGTAGGCAGGAGAGCTGGCTCTGGTTTTTGCAATGATTTCATTTATAGGGTTGATGATTCCCAGTGCGTTAGAAACTTGATTTACAGCGACTATTTTGGTTTTTTCGGATAGGTTTTTGTCTAAAAAATCCAGTTGTAGAATTCCGTTTTCATCTATCGGTATAACCTTCAAAACAGCACCTGTTCTCTCGCAAAGCATCTGCCAAGGAACGATGTTTGAGTGGTGTTCCAGATGAGAAATAATGATTTCGTCTCCTGCTTTTATCAGTGGAGTGATGGAGTAGGAAATTAGGTTGATACTCTCGGTAGTTCCACGAGTGAAAATGATTTCGTGGCTGTATTTCGCGTTGATGAATTTCTGGATTTTTTGCCGAGAAAGTTCCATTTCTTCGGTTGCTAACTGGCTCAAAGTGTGAATTCCACGATGCACATTAGCATTGATAGTTTGATAATATTCCTCCCATTTTTTTATGACCATCAGAGGTTTTTGTGAACTGGCAGCATTATCCAGATATACCAAAGGTTTGTCATTTACCTTTTGGGTAAGAATAGGAAATTGCTCCCGTATTTCTTGTATATTCAGCATTATTTTAACTTTGAAAATAAGCCCCAAAAGTACGATTTTTAAATAAAAAAATCCTTATCAATATTGATAAGGATTTAGATTAAAAATATAATTTTTTATTTTTCATGACAAGGCACCACCAAAACAGGAATAGGAGATAGTTTGGTAAGCTCTTTTGTCAAACTTCCGATGAATACATCGTACATTCCGCTTCTTCCATGAGAGCCCATCACTATATAGCCTGCATTTTTCTGCTCTGCATATGCTAGAATAATATCTTTTGGGATTCCTTGTTTCAGAAGATGCTCACAGTCTACTCCTTGAGCCACAACCTGCTGTTCTAATCGGTTAAGTTCCAATAATTCTTCACGAATTTCACTTTGTTCTATTTCTGGGAAATACTGCATACCGATATCACCCACAGCCAATCCTAAATCCATAGGAGCGACATGAATAAGGCAAAGTCTTCCATTCACTTCTTTTGCAAATTTTATTGCAGCACCTAAAAGTACATCTGTGGTCTTACCAAAATCCACAGGTAAAATAATATTTGTCATAATCATAAGTTTTAGTTCTTAAAGATAAGAAAAATTTCTTTATAAAACCATTTTTTGATTATTTAAATTAAAATTTGCTTCTTAATTGGATGGCAGTCAGGATTTTTTTGGTGTAAAGCGGAAAATCAGCATTTTGAATCCAGCCGAAATAGCCGATATCTTTCTGGAAAACTTCTTTCACGGGCTGTCCTTTGTATTTTCCAAAAGTGAAAATTTCTTCTTTGTTTTCATTAAAGGCGATAAATCCAGCCAAATCCGCGAATTTATTATGGAATGAAAATTCACTCAGTCCATTTATGTCCTTTGGAAGTTCTTCGTATTTGCCTACCTGTGCATCTATCACTTCAAAAGTAGCCAAGGTGTCTGCCTCTGCAGAGTGGGCGCCTTCCAAATCTTTTCCGCAGTAGAATTTGTATGCGGCAGTAAGGTTTCTGGGTTCCATTTTGTGGAAAATGACTTGAGCATCAATGAGTTTGAATTTAGATAAATCAAAATCTATCCCAGCTCTTAGGAGTTCTTCTGCTAGTAAAGGAACATCAAATCTGTTAGAATTAAATCCTCCCAAATCCGTTCCAGAAAGCATTTCCATGATTTTAGGAGCCGCTTCTTTGAAGGTAGGCGCATTTTCTACATCTTTGTCATAAATCCCATGCACTGCCGATGCTTCCGCTGGAATGGGCATTTCTGGGTTGATGAGCCAAGTTTTGCTTTCTCTGGATGCATCTGGATTGACTTTCAGGATGCAGATTTCTACAATCCTGTCTTTGCCGATATTGGTTCCTGTGGTCTCTAAATCAAAGATACACAGTGGTTTATGTAATTTTAAATTCACGATATTTAAGGTTTGAAAATTAAATTTATTTCAGCTGGTTTTCGAAAACAATGGAAACCAGCATGTAATAGATGATGGATAGCGGAATGCCTGTCCATCCGAAAAATATTAAAATAGGAATAACACCGATGATTAGGGCTAATTTAGGGTAATTGTCTTCAAGTTTTTTGGACTTGAATTTCATAGCAATCATTTTAATCGGACTTACCAAAAGCCAAGAGCTCAGAGCGGTAAGTGCTAAAAGAAGTCCCTCGTTTTCCATTAAAAATGAAAAACTTTGATTTTCTTTAAAAGCAAAATAAAGCCCAAAAATCAGGAAAGTATTGCTCGGTGTATTCAGCCCTTTGAAATAGTAGGTCTGCTCATCATCAATGTTAAAAATAGCCAGTCTCATACAGGACAAAAGCGTGATGAAAATCCCTAAATACTGTACTTTGAAAGGTAAATCAATTCCAAAAAGCTGATTCCCAAAAGGCTCCAGCATGACGAACATCGTAAGCCCTGGCAGCACACCAAAAGTCACCATATCCGCAAGGGAGTCAAGTTGTACGCCGAGCTCAGAATTTGACTTTAAAGCGCGAGCCACGAACCCATCAAAAAAATCTAAAACGGCCGAGATTAGGATACATATCGCAGTGGTCTGATAATCACCATTTAATAAATGAACTGCTCCCACACATCCAGAAAATAAGTTTCCGAGAGTGAAGAAATTCGCTAAATTGTTTCTTAAAAAATTCATAGAGCAAATATAAAATTTTATTGGATAAAAGCCGAATTTTTGGATTTCATTTTCATTATCCTCGGTTAAAAAACTTACCTTTGTACTATTAAGTTAGAAAAAGTATGAAAGAACTCCGTTTGCAGGAAGTAAAAGTCTTGATATATCGTATATTCCTTGTTTTTGTTTTTTATCAGGCAGCGAGGTTTTTATTTTGGTTTTTTAATCGGGATTTGCTGGAAATAGACAGTGTTTCTCAGTATTTTAAGCTGGCTTATTATGGCACTGCATTTGATACCACGGCGATACTTTATGTCAATATCGTTTTTATTTTTTTTAGTCTTATTCCTTTGACTATCAATACTAAAGGGGGGTATCAGAAGTTTTTGTTTTGGCTTTATTTTATTCTGAATGGAATCGCGTATGCGATGAATTTCGGAGATATTGTCTATTATAGATTTAGTCAGTCAAGGCTGACTTCTGCGGTGATAAATGTCATTGAAAATGAGCAGAATATAGGCAAGGTTTTTCTAGTTTCTTTAGGACAGAATTTTTGGGTTTTTCTTTGTTTCGTTGTGTTGATGGGTCTTTGGGTTTTCCTTTATAAAAGAATGAAAATCAAAGAAATAAAGATTGAAAAGAAAATTTGGTATTTTGGAGGTTCTGTGGTAAGTCTTTGTCTGGCAGCGGTGCTTATAGTCGGCGGAATTCGTGGAGATTTTAAACACAGCACCCGCCCTATCAATTTGGTGGATGCTAACCGCCATACGGACAAGCCTGCTCATGCAAACATCGTTCTAAACAGTACTTTTTCGTTTTTTAGAACCATCAATACGAATGGCTTTAAGGAAGTGTATTTTGTGGATGAAAAATACATCACAGAGAATGTGAAGCCTTATAAAACCTATCAAAGGGAAGTTCCGCAGCCGAGACCTAACATCGTGATTCTCATAGTGGAAAGCCTCGGAAGGGAATACATAGGAGCGTTTAATGAAGATAAAAATATAAAAGATTATGTTTCTTACACGCCGTTTTTGGATAGTTTGTCAAAGGAGAGTCTGATTTTTCCTAATACATTTGCTAACGGAAGACAGTCTATTCACGGAATGAGCAGTGTTTTGGCAGGAATTCCGAGTTTAAAGGATGCTTTTACGAGTTCGCCGTATTCTAACCAAAAGATACAATCCATCGTTTCTGTGGCGAATGAATTGGGCTATGAAACTTCTTTTTATCACGGTGCGCCGAATGGCTCTATGGGCTTTCAGGGATTTGCGAATATCCTCGGTTTCAAGGATTATTTTGGAAAAACTGAGTATAATAATGATAAGGATTTTGATGGGATTTGGGCGATTTGGGATGAGCCTTTTCTGCAATATTTTGCTAAAAATGTAGGAAAGTCTAATAAACCATTTATGGCAACGGTTTTTACGGCATCTTCGCATCATCCGTTCAAAATTCCTGCGCAATACAAAGGGAAATTTAAAAAAGGTTTTGTAGAAATGCACGAACCGATACAATATGCAGACTACGCCTTGAAAAAGTATTTTGAAACGGCGCGAAAACAGCCTTGGTATGAGAATACTATTTTTGTCATCACGGGAGACCATACGAACAAAATCTACTATCCTGAATACGCCAAAGCGATGAATGGATATGCAGTTCCGATTATTTTCTATTCTCCAAATCCGAAGTATAATTTGAAAGGAAAAAATATGACCTACGCCCAGCAGATAGACATTTATCCTACACTTGCGGATATCATAGGTTATAATAAGCCTTTGCGAAGCTGGGGAAGAAGCCTTGTTTCGGATAAAAGTGAGGAATATATCGTCGTCAATTCTGATGCAATACAGGAGCAGTTTATGATAGGAAATTATATCTATCGTTTTGATGGTAAGGATATTACGGGAGTTTATGAAATTACAGACCTTGAACTTAAAAATAATCTTTTTGGTAAGATAAACAATGCCGAGATTGAACGAGGAAAACTCCTGAGTAAGGCTTGGTATCAGGACTACATGAACAGAGTCATTAGAAAAAAACTAAATTAAATTTAAATATTTTAAACAATTGTTTAAATTTTGAATTTCTCGTAAAATATCATTGATAAAAGGCTTAATTGAAATTTGTTTTTGCTGTTTAATTTTTATTTCTATATTTGCGCCGTAAATATTTTATAGATTTAATCATGAAAAATTCAATTTTAGCCTTTGCATTATTGTGCAGTTCCATGGCTTTTGCCCAGATAGAGGGAAAATGGAGAACGATAGATGACGAAACCAAAAAACCAAAATCCATCGTAGAAATTTTTAAAAAATCTGATGGTAAATACTACGCGAAAGTAGTAGAACTACTGATAAAACCAGCTGACCCTAATTGTTCCTCTTGTAAAGACGACAGAAAAGGGAAACCTATTTTAGGAATGGAGGTTATCCGTGGGCTGTCTAAAGATGGCGATGAATACAGCGGAGGAACGATAACAGACCCTAAAAATGGAAAATCATATAAATGCACGATCAAAAAAGAAGGAAATAACCTTATAGTTCGTGGTTATATAGGATTTTCTGCATTTGGTAGAAACCAGACATGGCAAAAAGTAAACTAAACTATATGAATTAATGAAAAAATCCTTTCTTGATTATAGAAAGGATTTTTTTGTTAAGTATATAAAAAAGGATATATTTTCATATAAATAAGCCCAATTGTTCAAATAAAAGAAAAAAATCAACAAAAAAATTTGCAGATTAAAAAAGTTTTTATATTTTTGCAAAATATTCGAACAAAAAAGAACAGAATAGTGTCTAGTCAATAC
>CAUQSG010000027.1:0-20872 GCA_963520725.1 uncultured Flavobacteriaceae bacterium
AAAGGAAATCAGCGCCCAAGAGATAAAACAAGGCGCTGCGTTCAACATTATTTCTAAAAACCATCCTCTATCGCCAGAGCAGATAAAAACCAAATACAAACTGAAAAATGGCGGAGAGCATTACCTTATTTTCACGCAGTCTGCAAAAGGAAAAGTGATTTTACAAACTTTATAAAAATCCTGCTTATTTTTTGTTTAATCATTCAAATTGTTTAACTTTGGGTTCATTTATAAATTTAACCAATGAGTACTACTTTATCTTACATTCAAGAAAATAAGCAACGATTTTTAGACGAATTAATCGATTTATTAAAAATAGCTTCCATCAGTGCTGACCCAGCCTACAACCAAGATGTGCTGCAGTGTGCAGATGCCGTAGCAAAACACCTGAAAAATGCTGGTGCAGACAATGTAGAAATCTGCGAAACAAAGGGCTATCCTGTGGTTTTCGGAGAGAAAATTTTAGATAAAAACCTGCCAACTGTTTTGGTTTATGGACATTACGATGTGCAGCCTGCTGACCCTATTGAACTTTGGGAAAGCGGTCCTTTCGAGCCTGTGGTGAAAAAAACAGAAATCCACCCAGAAGGCGCTGTTTTCGCAAGAGGAGCTGCTGATGACAAAGGGCAGTTTTTTATGCATTTAAAGGCTTTTGAAGCCATGATGAAAACCAACTCACTACCTTGTAATGTGAAATTCATCATCGAAGGAGAGGAAGAAGTAGGCTCAGCTAGTTTGGCTGATTTTTTGGAATCCAATAAAGAAAAACTGGCTTGTGATGTTATTCTAGTTTCAGACACGAGTCTTTATTCTATGGAGCAGCCAACAGTTACGACTGGGCTTCGTGGCTTGAGCTATGTAGAAGTGGAAATCGAAGGGCCAAACAGAGACTTACACTCTGGACTTTACGGAGGAGCTGTTCCTAATCCTATCAATGTTTTATCAAAAATGATTGGCAGTTTGATTGATGAAAACGGAGTAATCACCGTGGAAGGATTTTATGATAATGTAAATATAGTTTCGCCAGAGGAAAGAGCCGAAATGAACAAACTGAAAGATGACCCAGAAGCTTTCAAAAAAGAAATCGGCTTAAAAGGTGTAGAAGGCGAAAAAGGCTATACGACATTAGAAAGAACCTCTATCCGCCCTACTCTGGATGTGAATGGAATCTGGGGAGGCTACACAGGAGAAGGAGCTAAAACGGTAATCCCTTCTAAAGCTTTCGCAAAAATATCTATGAGACTGGTACCCAACCAAACTCCAGAGGAAATCACTGAAAAATTCACTAAACATTTTGAAAAAATCGCTCCAGACAGCGTGAAAGTAACCGTTACACCACACCACGGAGGTATGCCTTATGTACTGGAAAGCAATACGAAAGAGTTCTTGGCAGCGAAAAAAGCTATGGAACAGGCTTTCGGAAGAGAAGTTCTCCCATTCCGCAGCGGTGGAAGTATCCCTATTACAGCGCTTTTCGAGCAGATTTTAGGAGTGAAATCAGTTCTGATGGGATTCGGACTAAGCACTGATGCCATCCATTCGCCTAACGAACATTTTGGACTTTATAATTTCTATAAAGGAATAGAAAGCATCCCGCTTTTCTTTGAATATTATACAAAGGGATAAATTTTCCATATTGAAAAAAGTAAAGGCCTTTAAATTTTTTAAAGGCTTTTATTTTTATTTTTTATTTTTGAACCTCTAAAAAAGTAAAATATGTGGTTTTTTAAAAGTAAAGAAAGTTTTGATATTGTTCTTAAAAAATATTTTTCCGAGCCTTACACTTTGGATTCTGTCCAGCCTATGCGTGAGCTTTTCCAAAGTCTGAAACGAACCAATTTTGAAGTGTTTTTGGCTTATTTAAAAAACAATGAAGAAATAAAGAACAATTTCCGAGATTATTTGTTTATTCTTTTCTCAAATAAATCTTTTACAAAAGCTCTTACGGATGCTAATATTTTATCCGAAAACGCCTTCTTTCCAGAGCTGAAGAAAAGAATTTCATACAAATTCCTTCCTCCTGTAGAGGACGAAAATACCGTTTCATACATTATTTCCAAGGTTTTGTTCAATCCTAAATCTGATTCGAACTACATAAAAAACATCAATCCAGAGGACGGAAGTGAGTTTTTCAAACTGATGGAAATAGAAAAAATCAGCAGCCTGCCGAAAGTAAAAAAAGAGCTGCTCATTTCCGCTAATATACTGGCACTGAGAAGTGTAGGAAATGCGCTAGAAGCAGGAATTGCAAAAATGGTTCCTGAGTATAAGAACTTTGACAACCCATTTGTAGCCCTTCAGAGCGAATTGGACTCTCTCATCGGTCGTTTCAAGGAAGATGAAAATCTGCAGATAAACTCTAAAGATGTTGATTATAAGCAAATTAAAATCTATCTTCAGCAGTGTTTAGATTTCGTGGATAAGGCTTTTAAAAATGCCTCTAAATTCGGGATTTCTAGTAAAATCAACCAATCCCTGCTCAAAATCCGCCAGCAGTTAAGAAGAATTCAGGATATTATTCCTATTCTAGTGGTTGATAATGAGGAAGATATATTAAACAACTCTAAAAATCTGGTTTCCAACACATTAAAATACAATTCGCACCGAAACAATGTCCGTGAACTTATCGATGACAGCACGAGACTCATCTCTCACCTCATCACTTCACACACGGCAGAAACGGGAACTCACTACATCGCTACCTCATCGAAAGAATACCTGAAAATGTTCTGGAAAGCGAGCGGTGGTGGGATTATCGTAGGTTTTCTATGTATTTTCAAAATGATGATGAGCTACAGCCACGGAAGCGAATTTTCCCATGCGGTGCTGTATTCACTGAACTACGCTTTTGGATTTATCATCATTTATCTGCTTGGATTTACTTTGGCTACGAAACAACCAGCGATGACCGCTGCCACGATGGCAAAAGTCCTCTCTGACGAAAGCAGTTCGGAGAAAAACTATAAGGAATTTGCCAACCTCGTTGCTAAACTTTCGCGAACGCAGTTCATCGCTTTCGTGGGGAATGTCCTTTGGTCTTTCCCTGTGGCGCTGGCTATTATCTACGGAATGGACTGGTTTTTAGAGAAAAACTTCGCTGTTGCAAAGGCTGATAAACTCCTAAAAGACCTGAACCCTATCGAATCCAAGGCGATTCTTCATGCTTGTATCGCTGGGTTTTTCTTGTTTATTTCTGGGATTATTTCTGGAAACATCAGCAACAGCTCTATTTTCAACCAAGTTCCTGAGAGAATATCCCAAAGCCCTTTCCTAAACCAAGTCATCGGAGCAAAAAACTCTAAAAGGCTCTCCGATTTCTACACAAAACACTGGGCTGGAATTATTTCCAATTTTTGGTTTGGGATTTTCCTAGGTGTTATCGCACCTCTGGGGGTTTTCCTTGGTTTAGATTTGGACATTCGCCACATCACTTTCTCAGCAGGGAATTTTGCGCTGGCTCTTTACGGAAAAGGCTTTGATATTGACACTTACACTTTTGTAATTTCATTGGTTACTATTTTCTTGATTGGGGCTTTCAACTTTATTGTGAGCTTCGGGCTGTCCATGTTATTGGCTTTCCGTTCGAGAAAAGTGAATTTCGGGGAATTAACGATAATTTACAAATCTATTTTAAAATACTTCATCAAAAACCCTCTGCGATTCTTCATTCCGCTGAAATCAGAACTGGATGAAGCTTCAAAAGATTTGATTCAAGACAACAAAACTCATCATTAAACAAAAACTGCCCTTTTGGGTAGTTTTTTTTCATTTTAATATTTTTTATTCATTTTATTTGTATATTTACAAAAATTTATAACAAAAATTTATCATTTATGAAAAACATTACATCTATTATGCTGCTTTCCTCTTTGGGAGCAGCAACTGTTTCAACAATGAATGCACAAGACAAAACATTAAAAGTAACGCCGGATTTAAAGGGAAATCCTTTCCTTACGAAAAGTCCGCTGCAATATCAGGCGCCGCAGTTTGATAAAATAAAGACAGAACATTTCAAACCTGCCTTTGAATATGGATTAAAAGTCCATGAGGCAGAAATAGAAAAAATCACTAATAATAAGAAACAGCCGACTTTTGAAAACACCGTTCTGGCATTAGAAAAAAGTGGTGAAGTTCTTAAAAGAGCTCAGACTATTTTCTTCAACCTTATGGGGTCTATGTCCAACCCAGAGATGCAAAAAATCCAAAAAGAATTTGCGCCTATTTTCTCTGCACATAATGATAAAATTCATCTTAATTCTAAATTATATGAAAGAATTAAAAAAGTTCCTATTGCGAATTTAGATGCGGAAAGCCACCGTTTGGTGGAATATTACAGACAAGTATTTGAACTTTCTGGAGCCAATCTCTCTGAAGCAAAGAAAGAAGAGCTAAAATCCATCAATTCCCAATTGGCAGGACTTTCCACAGAGTTTTCAGCTAAACTTTTGGAAGCTAGAAAAAACAACGGACTTCTTGTAGAAAATGTAAAGGAACTGGATGGGCTGACAGCTGACCAAATAAAAGCTGCCGCTGATGCTGCCAAAAGCATCGGAAAAGATGGGAAATACCTCATCGTACTGCATAACACCACTCAGCACCCGCTCCTGCCGAGCCTTCACAACCGCGCTACGAGAGAAAAACTCTTCAAGGCATCATGGACAAGGGCTGAGAAAAATGACTCCGCTGATACGAGAAGCATCATCGAAAAAATGGCAGCTCTTAACCTGAAAAAAGCTCAGCTTTTAGGTAAGAAATCATTTGCGGAATGGAAACTTCAAGACCAAATGGCAAAAACACCTGAAGCAGCTCAGAAAATCCTTGCTGATTTAGGAAGACCAGCCGTAGAAAAAGCCAAAGAAGAAGCCAAAGAAATCCAAAAACTCATCGATGAGCAAAAAGGCGGATTTACCCTAGAACCATGGGACTGGGCATACTATGCAGAACAAGTGCGTAAGGCAAAATATGACTTGGATGAAAACGAAATCAAGCCTTATTTTGAGGTAAAAACTGTTTTGGAGAAAGGGATTTTCTTCGCGGCCGAAAAATTCTACGGAATCACGGCTAAAAGAAGAACAGACCTGCCTGTATATCACCCAGATGTATTGGTTTATGAAATCTTTGACAATGATGGTAAATCTATGGCGCTTTACTATGTGGATTTCTTCTCCAGAGATAGCAAAAGAGGCGGCGCATGGATGAACAGCTTTGTAAAACAATCCAAACTATTCGGGCAAAAACCTGTAATCGTAAATGTGCTGAACAACCCAAAACCTGCCGATGGAAAACCAGCGCTTGTCAGCTTTGATGAGGCTTCTACGATGTTCCACGAGTTTGGGCATACCCTGCACGGATTGTTTGCTAATCAGCAGTACGCTACCCTTTCGGGAACGAGCGTAGCAAGGGACTTTGTAGAATTCCCTTCTCAAATCAATGAGTTCTTTGCCCTTGAGCCTGAAATCTTGAAAAACTACGCTATCCACTACCAAACGAAAGAACCTATCCCACAGGCACTAGTAGAAAAGATGAAAAAAGCAGCTACTTTTAACAACGGATTTGCTTCTACAGAAATCCTTGCATCAGCAGCAGTGGATATGGCATGGCACAGCATCACCGATGAAAACCAGCTGAAACCTGCCACAGAGTTTGAAACAGAGGCACTGAAAAAATATGGTCTATACCTGCCACAGGTGCCACCGAGATACCACTCTCCTTACTTTGCGCACATCTGGGGCGGAGGCTACGCTTCTGGCTACTATGCCTACACATGGAGTGATATGCTGACTTCTGATGCTTGGGACTGGATTACCCAGCACGGCGGAATGACCAGAGCCAATGGCGACCACTTCCGTAAATACATCCTTTCCGTAGGGAATACCCTTCCTTATGACAAGGCTTATTCTGATTTTGCAGGAAGAAAACCAAGTCTGAAAGCATTGCTAAAAGATAAAGGCTTCACGAAATAATTTAAATACAAATAAAAAGTCCTTTCTGATATTAGAAAGGACTTTTTTATTGATTGGTATTGCCCAACATTGGGACAAATTTATACGCTCCGAACTCTTCTTTTTCTATGTGATTTTCAGAGACTTTTGTGAATTTTGTAAGAATCTGTTCTTCTAACTTTCCGAGCGGAATAATCATGAATCCACCGACTTTTAATTGTCTCAAAAGTTCCAAAGGCAATTCCTCCGCGCCACAGGTAACCAAGATTTTATCAAATGGAGCAAACTCTGGAAGCCCTGCAAACCCATCGCCAAAAACCTGATATACAGGCTGATGATGAATTTTAGCTAAAATTTTTGTAGAAAAATCATACAAATCTTTTTGCCGTTCTATGGTATACACCTCAGCTTTCATATTTACCAAAACAGCCGTCTGATAGCCGCTTCCTGTCCCTATTTCTAGAATTTTTTCACCTGGTTTTACTTGGAGTAATTCTGTCTGTTTCGCAACTGTGGAAGGATGGGAAATAGTCTGATTGGCAGCGATAGGAAAAGCCCTGTCTTCATAGGCAAAATCCACAAAAACACTTTCTAAAAAGAGATGACGAGGCACAGAATTCATAGCCTCCAAAGTCCTTGCATCCTGTATTTTCATCGAATTCCGAAGATATTCCACCATCAGTTTCCTTTTCCCTCTATGTACGAAGCTGTCTTTCATTCACTTATAATTATTAAAAAAGTTTTTGTTGATATCCAAAAGTAAAATTACAAGTATAATAAAAAATTTCATGAAAGAAAAATTTTAAAACTTGATTTAAAGTAAAAAAATAATGTTTATCAATTATCCCTTATTTCTTAAAATGAAAATCTGCAAAAACAGGAAAATGGTCAGAATAGCCAATTTCTCGGTTCACGAAATATTTCACCGCTTTCAGAGATTTTGAAGAAAAAACATAATCTATTCTTATAGGGAATTTATAATCGTGAAAACTCGTCGCGCTTCCGTTTCCCGCCTCTACGAAAGCATCCGTGAGACTTTCGGAAATTTGATAGTATTCATAAGAATTAGGCATGGCATTAAAATCTCCTCCTAAAATAACGGGATATGGAGACTCTGTGATAAGTTTTTTAATCTCATGAATTTGGTCTTGATGGATTTTAAAAACAGGAAGAAATTTTCTCAGCAAAGCACTGAATTTATTCTCATTTTCAGCAAGTTCATAGGTTGGCTTTATCATATCCTTAGTCAGTTGGAAAGGCTCCAAATACACCGTAATAAAGCGGATGACTTTGTCCCTCACTGCTATATCTGCACAGAGCGCGTGCCCTATGCTACTAGTAGAAACATGCTTTTGGCTGAGAATAGGAAATTTAGAATAAATACTGACTATTTCCGAATTTGCACGATGTTTAAAATTAGAAAGTTCATACCTTTTCCCCTCTCCCCAGCCGCTTTCCTGCAATAGCAGAACATCCACCTGCTGCTGATTTAGAAATTCTGTTTTCTCTGGCTCTATGGTTTTGGTGTTGTAGGTCATCACTTTCACATCTGCATTTTCGCTTGATGAAGAAGTATAGTTCAACCACCTTTGCACAGGAGAAATCAAGAAAATAGAACCAATTAAAAAGACAAAAGCCCTATTTCGCTTGCTTATCAACCAAAACAAAGTAAAAACAGCATGCACAATCAGCAAAATAGGAAAAATAAGCGACAACAAATTGAGAAACGCGAATTTACTCGGAGGAATATAGGCATTAAGACTTGCCCCTAAAAGAAGAAGCAAGACCAATGAATGTCCTATAAATAAAAGTTTCCTAAAAACGCCCATTTTACCTGATGTTTCGGTTTGCTTTCCAGTTTCTAATCATAAGCCACCCCACCAAAGCGCCACCAATATGAGCAAAGTGTGCTACATTATCCCATTCAAACTGTCTTATCCCCAGATAAGCCGAAATAAGTATCACTATAGGTAGCAGATATTTAGCTTTTATAGGATATGGGATGAACATTAGGCTTATCTTTGCATCGGGAAATAATGTCCCAAAACCTGCCACTGTCCCAAAAATAGCTCCAGAAGCGCCCAGCATAGGCATTGAAAGATAATCCATCAGCGAACGCGCCTCCTTAGATTCTATCAAAAATTTCTCATCGAAAGGTTTCCCTACATTTAGATAAATTTCCCGAACATCTACTCCCTGCTGTAACAAAGCCTGAGTCAAGTCATAAACTTGGTAATAATTCCAAAAATTAAATAAAATAAATGAGCCCAGTCCCGATAAGAAATAAAGAATCGCAAAATGTCTTCCGCCCAGCGCCTGCTCCAAAATACTCCCAAAACTCCACAAAGTAAGCATATTAAAAAGCAAATGCATCAGAGTGCCGTGCATAAACATATGGGTAAATATCTGCCACGAATGAAATAGCGGCGATGTAGGTATATAGGCCGCCAGCTGATATTTCAGGTCAGGGTATAATAACTTCGTAACGGCATACAAAAGAACATTTATGATTATGATATTTCTAGTAACTGGTATTGCGTTTATTGGGTTCATTTGTTAGTTTTATGATTATTTTTACTAAAATTTATTTTTCAGCTCCTCCAAAGGCAGCTCCAGATAACATCTTCGCCCATCTGGAAGATACTGCGAAAAACCTATCTGTATATATTCCTTGATAAGTTCTTCTACATCGGTCTTGTAAAGGAAATTACAGCTAAACCTTGTCTGCACCTTTATCCATTGTTCCTCATAGTGGTTCATAAAATCCTCCTCGGTTTTGTAGTCTAATATCTCAAAAATTCTTTCCAAAAATTCCATCACTTTGGTTTCATTCAGTCTAACTGGAATCGCGCTGATTTTCAAAACATTATCCCTATCTAAAACAATATCAAATCCCAGCTCTGGGAGGTATTTTTTGATGGAAGTGTATTTTATTTTTTCCATCTCATTGAGGTGGTATTCCAGTGAAAAAAGAAGCGTCTGCCCTGCTTTTTCTTTGGGAACTTGTTTCTTCTTATCCGCTAAAACCAAAGCATAGATACGCTCCATATTCAGCATCAAAGTCTTATCCCCACGGTTATAAAGCCAATATCCATTGGGCAGCCTCATCAGCTCCTCATCAAAGTCATCATCCTCAAAAAGCGCGTTGAGTTTTGAGGGTTCCGCCTGAATATTAGGCTGATACATTTCCCCTAAATTCACCATTTTCACATCTGTCATTTTTTCAGACTGAAATGGATTATAATTCCTATCTACTTTAATATCAGTAAACTGCGATGATGTATTCGCTTTGGAAGAAATTCCTGCAAAAATATCTTTCTGCGGGTCTCGGTCAAAATCCAATGAAGGTGCAATGTTATAAATACCGAGTGAGCGCTTAATCGTAGACCGAATCAATGCGTATATAAGGTGTTCATCCTCGAATTTTACTTCCGTTTTCTGTGGGTGGATATTGACATCTATTTTTTCTGGGTCAAGCTCCAGATACAGGAAAAATGTCGGAATATAAGCAGGTGCCAACAGCCCCTCGAAAGCCTCCTGAACAGCACGATTAAAATAAGCGCTTCTGAAAAACCTTCCATTTACAAAGAAAAACTGCTCGCCTCTGGTTTTCTTCGCGCCTTCTGGTTTTGCAACAAATCCATCCAATTTCACCCAGCCCAAATCTTCCTTCACAGGAACCAGCAGCAGCTGGAGTTTTCGCCCAAAAATATCTACTATTCTCTGGGACAAATTCGCCTTTCTGAGTTTAAATATCTCTTCATCGTTATGATAAAGCGAAAATTCTATCTGCTCATGCGCCAAAGCCACACGATGAAATTCATCTATAATATGCCGAAATTCTACATTGTCCTTCTTCAAAAATTTTCTTCTTGCAGGTACATTGTAGAACAGGTTTTTCACCAAAAAATTAGAGCCCTCAGCAGTCTGAATAGGCTCTTGAAATTCTAGCTCTCCCCCTTCTATGTAGATATTTGTCCCTATTTCAGCATTTTGTTTTTTAGTCCTCAGTTCCACCTGTGCCACCGCCGCTATGGATGCTAGAGCCTCTCCCCTAAATCCCTTGCTCGATATTTTAAAAATATCTTCCGTAGTACGGATTTTAGAAGTTGCATGCCTTTCAAAGGCCATTCTAGCATCAGTCTCGGACATTCCTATGCCGTCATCTACTACCTGTATCAGATTTTTTCCAGCATCTCTTATGATAAGTTCCACCTTACCAGCCTTTGCATCTATGGCATTTTCCAGCAGTTCTTTCACTACGGAAGCAGGTCTCTGCACCACTTCTCCCGCCGCAATCTGGTTGGCAACATAGTCTGGCAAAAGCTGAATAATATCTGACATTTTAGAAAGGTTTTACTTTATTTATTTTATCTTTTCTGATGTTTTTTTCTTTGTTTTCTACTCCTAATTTATAGTAAATACCCACACCCAAAACCTGCTTCATTTGGATTTTCTGCACTTGGTCGTGGTCGTAGACCAAATCAATATTAAATGTAGTGGTTATGAATTTGTTAAATTTCAAGCTCAATGTCCCTGTGTATGCAATATCCACTCTTTCAGGGTGAGAAGTGTAGCTGCTAAATAAATTCAGCTGATTGGTAAAATAAATATCTTTATAAATTTTCCAACGATGAATCACATTAAGCATTGCTCCCATTTCGCTTTTTATGCTCTGCCCATCATATTCAAGACCATATTTTCCTTTTTTCTGAAGATGCTTATCCAGCACGAAAGTCAGTTTAGCATTGATAGGTCTGAGTATCACTTGGAAATTCTCCTTCGGATTATACAAAACTCCAAGACCGACATTCAAATACCCAGGCGCCATAAATCGCGAAATTCTATCCTCAAATTTCACTTTCTTCCCTGAAGAATAATAGTATCCTGGCGAAAACTGAGACAAGAACTGGAAACCTGTAGAAAGATAATATTGGTTGCCCAAATCATACCCATAATCAGAAGAAACATTGAGGTAATCTTCCGTTTTTCTGAGTCTCTCTTTTCTGTCAGAAACCATTCCATAGCCCATCTTGGCATGAGTATCCCAAAAATGCTTTCCATTTTTGTAAATCAACGAATAATCTATCCTGCCAATAACACCGATGCTGTTATCCCCTCCTGTATTCCAATTGGAATACGAAGACTGATTGAAAATCAAGTTGTTCTGTCCATAGAAAAACCAAGACCTCTCACGATAAGTGTTCATGAGTAAATACGGCGTCACAGGAAGCTCTCCTTGTTTATCTTCCTGATTTCTAAGGATGATGGTATCCTTCTTTTTTATATTCAGTTTTACCAGCTTGGGAGTGTTCAGACTATCCAAATTAACTGCGGTAGAATCCCATTTTTTCTGATTGATGGAGTCAATCTTGTATTTCAATGGATTTTTTTGAGCAAATCCTATCACTGAAATGCTGAATAACAGAGAAATGAGTATTTTTTTTACCATAGTTGCAAAAGTATAAGTTTTTTATGGTAAGACAAAAAAATTATTACAAAATTATATCTTTTTTCTCCGAAAAAATATTATATTCGCAGAGAAATAACAAACCTAAAATTATATATAAAACTAAATAAATTATGAAGAAACAACTACATTTTTCCTCTTTATTCAAAAGTCTAAATACTCAAGAAAAACAATAATCTTTTTATTAAAAATATTTATTCCCACAGATAGAAGATATCACCTTTTATCTGTGATATTTTATGATAGATAATTTAAAAAAATCACCATCCGAAGGGTAAAATACTATAAAGCGGAATCCGAAAAGCTAATAGAGTAGGAATATCTTAATAAAAAGTAAATAAAAATGAGAATACTAATTTTTTCAGCAATACTAATGAGCAGTATTGTATTTGGACAACAAAAATCAACTAATCTACCTTTTATAGGTGTAAGGGAATTTAACTTCTCAGGAGGAGGTTCTTGTTGTAATGTTGCTATCCACATTGATAAAAAAGGAAATTGCAAAATATATGGTGGTGTAGACTGGACTCTTACATATTCTGGAAAATTTAAAGCTATCATGGATGGTATTAAAGTTTATAAGAAAAATGGGAATGTGTATGCTGCTATGGTAAACTCTAAAGGGAAAGTAAATAATGATTGTTATGATTTTGATGGCAATCAGATTCCTTGTGTTTTTAAACTTGAGAAATAGTATATCATGAAAAATTCAATTTTATTTGGAATATTGTTTATCGGATTAGTATCTTGTAAACAAGAAACAAAGGAAATAAAGGAAAACGAAAAAAAACCACAAGACACCATGGCCTTGTCTAAAGATAGTATTTCCATAGAAACAAAAACAGAGAAAGAAATAGAAAAACCTATTGAAGAGCTGAACATTCAAACCTTCAATTACGAATCTAAACTTCCTGCTAAATTCAATAAAAATCTAGAATCTTGGGGAAGACTTTTCCTATACACTGATGAAAGTCAGTGGGAAAAAGGCTATGGAAACCACTATGTTTTTATTGATTTTTCAGAAAATGATGCAGCTATTATAAAAGTAAATGGTACTTATGAAAAACTAAAGAACATTTCACCGAAAAACACTTATATAGAGGATAGAGTTTATGAAAACTCAATTTATAGACTAGAACTCCACCTCTCAAGTGACAATGTGTCCCAAAAAGCTGTAGAAAGGTTTCCAGATGGTAGTTTTGTACTAAAAGGAACTTTTAAATTAATAAATAAAAACACCCAACAGAATGTTACAAAATCTACTTATGCAGTAGGAATAGAATCCTAAATTTTGTACATTTTCTTAAATATTGAAAATATATCAAGTATCCTCCTTTCAAAAAATAAGATTGAAAGGAGGATTTTTAATTAAATTTGCTTTATCTTTATTTATTTCACAAAAATTTATTAAATTCGCCAATCATTTTTTATTTTAATTATGAAAAAATTTAACGAATATAAGAACCTTGATTTGATAAATGTTGCCGAAAACATAGCAGCATTTTGGCATAATAATGACACTTTCCATAAGTCGGTAGAAATCCGCGAAGGACACCCAGAATTCGTATTCTACGAAGGGCCTCCTTCTGCTAATGGTCTACCAGGCATTCACCATGTGATGGCAAGGACTATCAAGGACATTTTCTGTCGTTTTCAAACTCAAAATGGTAAGCAGGTTTTCCGTAAAGCAGGCTGGGACACGCATGGTCTTCCTGTGGAACTGGGCGTAGAAAAAGAACTTGGAATTACCAAAGAAGACATCGGTAAAAAAATCTCTGTAGAAGAATACAACCAAGCCTGCCGTAATGCGGTGATGCGCTACACGGACATTTGGAATGACCTTACCAAAAAAATAGGTTATTGGGTAGATTTGGAAAATCCATACATCACCTACGAACCGAAATATATGGAGTCCGTTTGGTGGCTTCTGAAACAGCTTTACAATAAAAATTTGCTTTACAAAGGCTACACCATCCAGCCCTATTCACCAAAGGCAGGAACGGGACTTTCTTCGCACGAGCTCAATCAGCCAGGGACTTACCGCGATGTGAGCGATACGACTATCATAGCTCAGTTTAAGGTAAAAAACCTTAGCCCTGCGCTTCAGTCTAAAATCTCAAATACTGAAAATCTGAGCATCCTTGCTTGGACCACTACGCCATGGACATTGCCTTCTAACACGGCGCTGACTGTGGGTGCGGACATTGACTATGTTTTGGTTAAAACTTTCAATCAATATACTTTTGAGCCTATCAATATTATTCTTGCTAAAGCATTGGTAAATAAACAATTTGGGAATAAATATTTTGAAACTTCTGATGAGGGCGAATTTTCTTCGTTCCAAAACAATCATAATAACGACAGTAAGAAGAAAATCCCTTACGAAATCTTAGCCGAATTCAAAGGTTCTGATTTAGTGGAAACTACCTACGAACAGCTCGTTCCGTGGTTTGTTCCAGCAGAAAACCCTGAAAAAGCATTCCGTGTAATCGCAGGAGATTTCGTAACTACCGAGGACGGAACAGGAATCGTGCATACAGCGCCTACTTTCGGAGCGGATGATGCTCGTGTAGCGAAAGAAGCTGGCGTTCCACCGATGCTCGTAAAAGATGAGAATGACAACCTTGTGCCATTAGTGGATCTGCAAGGGAAATTCATCAAAGGAGAAAATGTTCCTGAACTTTTCGCAGGAAAATACATTAAAAACGAATATTACGATAACGGCACCGCTCCTGAAAAATCTTGGGATGTGGAACTTGCCATCCTTTTAAAAACTGAAAATAAAGCCTTTAAGGTAGAAAAATACAGCCACTCCTACCCTCATTGCTGGAGAACGGACAAGCCTGTCCTGTACTATCCGCTGGATTCTTGGTTTGTGAAAATGACCGAGGTGAAAAATCGTTTGGTAGAACTAAACAAAGGCATCAACTGGAAGCCGAAAGCTACTGGTGAAGGGCGTTTCGCGAACTGGCTGGAAAATGTAAATGACTGGAATCTATCCCGTTCTAGATACTGGGGAATTCCGCTTCCTATCTGGAGAACAGAGGATTTGAAAGAGGAAAAAATCATTGGTTCTGTAGAGGAACTAATCAACGAGATAGAAAAATCTGTAGCCGCTGGACTAATGGCTGAAAATCCGTTCAAAGGCTTTGAAATCGGTAATATGTCTAATGAAAACTACGCTAAAATAGACCTTCACAAGAACATCGTGGATGAAATCATTTTAGTGTCTGACAGCGGAAAACCGATGAAGAGAGAAAGTGACCTGATAGATGTTTGGTTTGACTCTGGTGCGATGCCTTACGCTCAGCTGCACTATCCTTTTGAGAATAAGGAACTTATTGACCAAAATAAGGCTTACCCTGCGGATTTCATAGCAGAGGGAGTAGACCAAACGCGTGGCTGGTTCTACACGCTTCATGCGATTGCAACAGCAGTTTTTGATTCTGTGGCTTATAAGAATGTGGTTTCCAATGGATTAGTTTTAGATAAAAACGGACAAAAAATGTCTAAAAGACTGGGCAATGCCGTAGATCCATTCGAAACTTTGGCAAAATATGGCCCAGATGCTACGCGCTGGTACATGATTTCTAATGCCAATCCGTGGGAAAACCTGAAATTTGACATTGAAGGAATCGATGAAGTTCGTAGAAAATTCTTTGGAACACTTTATAACACTTACTCTTTCTTTGCGCTTTATGCCAATGTAGACGGCTTTAAATACGAAGAAGCAGAAGTGCAGAACAAACCAGAGATTGACCGATGGATCTTATCTGAATTAAATATCTTAATCAAGGAAGTAAAAGCTTTCTACGAAGACTATGAACCTACGAAAGTGGCAAGAGCCATCAATACTTTCGTGAATGATAACTTGTCTAACTGGTATGTGAGACTCTGCCGCCGCCGTTTCTGGAAAGGCGACTACACGGAGGACAAAATCTCTGCTTATCAGACACTTTACACTTGTCTGGATACCGTGGCAAAACTTTCTGCACCGATAGCGCCATTCTTCATGGACAGGCTGTATCAAGACCTAAATGCCGTAACAGGAAAAGACAAAGCCGAAAGCGTGCATTTGTCAGACTTCCCAGTAACGGATGAAAGCAAAATAGATACAGATTTGGTGGAAAAAACTCATCTGGCGCAGTCTATCACTTCGATGGTATTTTCATTAAGAAAGAAAGAAAATATCAAGGTTCGTCAGCCACTACAAAAAGTGATGATTCCTGTTTTGGATAAGAAAACTGAAAGCCAGATTTTAGCCGTAGCAGATTTAATCAAACAAGAAGTAAATGTGAAAGAACTGCAGCTCATCAACGCTGAAGAGGCTTCTACACTGATTGTGAAACAAATCAAACCTAACTTTAAGGTTTTAGGAGCAAAACTAGGCAAAGACATGAAAGCTGTGGGAGCAGAAATTTCTGCAATGAGTTCTGAGCAGATAGCAACCCTTGAAAAAGAAGGAAAAATGAACATCGCAGGACACGAAATTACCATCGATGATGTGGAAATCTTGACCAAAGACATCCCAGGATGGACAGTAACCAGCGAGGGCAGAATAACTGTAGCTTTAGACCTTACTGTAACTGATGAACTCAGAGCAGAAGGTGTGGCAAGAGAATTCGTGAACCGTGTTCAAAACCTTAGAAAAGATAAAGATTTTGACCTGATGGATAGAATTTCTATACAATTAGAGGAGAATAATCCGTTTAAGTCAGAAATCAATGCTAATAATTCTTACATTTCTACAGAAGTATTGGCAAATAAAATAGAGTTTGTAGATTCACTTTCTCAAGCTGATGAAATAGAAATCAACGATGTGTATTTCAAAATAAATATAAACAGAGTATAAAAATTTAACACAACTAAAAAACGACTAATTGATAACAAAATGGAAGAAAGAACAAGGTACAGCGATGCTGATTTGCAGGAATTTAAGGCTATAATCCAGCAGAAAATAGAGAAAGCAGAGAAAGATTTAGTCTTGTTAAGAGAAAGTTTCATCAATGACCAAAACAACGGAACAGATGATACTTCGCCTACATTCAAAGCCTTTGAAGAAGGAGCTGAAACGCTCAGCAAAGAACAAAATGCGATATTGGCCGGCAGACAGGAAAAATTCATCCGTGACCTAAAACATGCGCTTATCCGTATAGAAAACAAAACCTATGGAATCTGCCGCGTAACAGGAAAACTGATAGACAAAGAGCGACTGAAAGCCGTTCCACACGCTACGCTGAGCATAGAAGCGAAAAACATGCAGCGGTAAATATCACACACATATGAGGGCTAAGATATCTTAGCTCTCTTACTTAATTTGACCAACTAAAATGAGAACAATTGTCATTACATTTATGAGTCTTTTATTTTTGTCTTGCACAAAGAAAATTGACCTTGAAAAAGTAGATTTTTCTTCAAGTTATAAAGAAATTTTTAATGGTGTAAAATTTGAAATGGAAGATGAAGATATTGCCACCACATTACCATGTGCTTTTACCGAAGAAATGACACATTTTAGCTTTGGAAATATTGATTTTCAAAACACTAATAGAGAAGAGGTTGTTTCCTCTAAAGTAAAAATATTGTTCAATAATGCTTCCGAACAAAAGACATCAGGAATTATAATTAAAATAGAGGAAGAAGAGATTGGTAATAAATTGTTTAGCTATTTAAAAAAACAATACAACACTCCAAAAACATTATTGCCTACCCCCTCAAAAAATGATGAAGGAAGGGTAACAGGATATTCTGCCTACCTGTGGAATATAGGAGAAAAAACTATGATATTTTCTCAATATTATTACCATAGAGTTGATGAATACCCTAATGGACACGAGGAGTATTTCCCGCGTGTAAGTTCTACATTTTATTTGATAGACGATAATGTTCTTACAAGTTTTAAAGATTTTAAGCAGACAGCCGTTGAACGCCTTTTAAAAACATATACACCATAAAAACTAATCAAACATGATTTTACAATTTAAAAATGATACAAAACATTTAGTTTCATGAAAAAAATTATATTCATCACAGCGCTGGTGCTGCTCATAGACCAGTTATCCAAATTTTACATCAAAACCCATTTTCATTTAGGTGAAAGCATTCCTGTTTTCGGGCTGGACTGGTTTCGGCTCACTTTCGTAGAAAACCCAGGAATGGCCTACGGAATGCAGTTTGGTGGGATTTTCGGAAAATATCTGCTTATTTCCCTTCGTATTTTATTGATTTTAGGTATGGTATATTATTTCAAAAAATGGATAAAAGAAGGCGCGAGCAACTATCTGCTTGTCCCAATGAGTTTTATTTTTGCTGGGGCGATAGGCAACCTTATTGACGGGCTTTTCTACGGAATGATTTTTGACAGCGGAAGCGTTTTCATAGAAGATATTGGCAGCTGGGTAGGCTATGACGGCGTTTCTGGCTTTGGAGAAGGATATTCTGGCTTCATGAGAGGCTGTGTGGTGGATATGCTTCATTTTCCGCTGTTTAGCTTCACTGTTCCAGAAGGCGTTCCTTTAGTGGGAGGACAGCATGTGGAATTTTTCCGATATATATTTAATGTTGCAGACTCAGCGATTACAGTCGGAGGTGTACTTTTGTTCATTTTCAGAAAAAAAGCCTTTCCTAATGGAGAGTTTTAGCATTTAAATAAAAAATACTTGATGAAATTATTTAAGAAAATTGTCCTTTGGGTATTGGGAGGCTTGTTGCTGGGAATTTTGGTTTGTTTTTGGAGTAATTTTGAAATAGAAAACAAAACCAAAGACTTTGTAACCGATGACATTGAAAAACTGCCCAACCAAAAAGTAGGACTCCTGCTGGGAACTTCTAAAACGCTGCCAAGCGGGTATAAAAATTACTATTTTTATTACAGAATAGACGCCGCAGAAAAACTCTACAAATCAGGGAAAATAGAATATATCATCGTCAGCGGAGACAACAGCCGAAAGGACTACAACGAACCCGAAGACATGAAAAACGAACTGATAAACAGAGGAGTTCCTGCGGATAGAATTTATGAAGATTTTGCTGGTTTTAGGACTTTGGATTCGGTGGTTAGAGCAAAGGAGATTTTTGGGCAAAACAGCTACATCATTATTTCCCAGAAGTTTCATAACGAAAGAGCAGTTTATTTGGCTCAAAAAAATGGAATTGAGGCTTTTGGGTTTAATGCAAAAGATGTAAATAAATATGCTGGTATCAAAACCAAGATTAGAGAATATTTCGCCAGAACCAAAGTTTTCGTGGATTTTGTCATTGGAAAAGAACCAAAATTTGGTGGAGAAAAAATAGAAATAAAGTAGAAATTTGATTAAGAAATAAAATTGATTTATGCAGAGTGAGTGGTTACAACGAACCGAACTTTTGGTAAAAGAAGAAGGAATAGAAAGACTGCAAAGCGCTAATATTCTGATAGTTGGACTCGGCGGCGTAGGGTCTTTCGCAGCAGAATTTTTGGTGCGTTCTGGAATCGGGAATTTGACCATTGTAGATGGAGATACTGTGGATATCACTAACATTAACAGGCAGTTACCCGCTCTAAACTCTACCATTGGCAAAAATAAAACCGATGTCGTAGCCGAAAGAATTTTGGATATCAATCCTGAAATTAACTTAAAGAAAATCAATGAGTTTCTAGAACCAGAGCGAATGGAGGAGATTTTGACTCAAGAGAAATTTGACTATGTTCTGGATTGCATCGACAGCCTCAGCCCTAAACTGGCTCTCATCATCACTTGTAAAAGAAAGAAAATCAAGCTGGTAAGTGCAATGGGCGCAGGTGGAAAAACCGACCCAAGCAAAGTAATGGTCAGAGATATCAGCAAGACCAACAACTGTTTTTTGGCAAAACAAATCAGAAAAAAACTCAAAAGAGAACAAATACACAAAGGATTTCGCTGTGTATTTTCCACCGAAATTCAAGATGAAAACAGCCTGAAAATGACCGATGGCAGCAATTATAAAAAGTCATTCTACGGCACTATCAGCTATATGCCCGCTATTTTCGGGCTGTATGCCGCTGCCGAAGTTATCAGATTTCTTCTAAAAAAAGAACAAAATGAAGCCTAACGGATTTCCAAAAGAAGAGAAACTAAAAAACAAGACTGATATTTCCTTACTCTTTGAGCAGGGAAAATGGTCTTCATATAAAGAACTGGCTATCATCTCCTTACAAAAGGAAGATTTGCCGACTCGAAAAGTGGGGGTTTCTGTTTCTAAAAAGTTTTTCAAAAAAGCGGTGGACAGAAATAGAGTGAAACGCCTTCTACGAGAAACTTACCGCCTCAACAAACCTTTATTCATAGAGACTTTTGGAGAAAATTCTCTAAATATGATATTCTACCGCTCAGCAAAATTACCAAAAAATATGGCCGAAATAGAAAGCCTATTTCTAAAGCTGTGTGAGGAAAAAAACTCTCTTCCATAAAAAATTATTTTAAATATTCAAAAAAATTATATATTTTTGCAAAATATTGTATCTATTTAACAATACTTTATAATTAGTTTTTTAACTTTAATATGTTATGATATGAAAAAACACATTATTTTATTAGGGCTTTTAGCTACTACAAGTTTAGCTTTTGCCCAAGCAGGAAAAGTGGGGGTAAACACGAGTAACCCAGAGGCTACTCTAGATATAAGACCTAGTGCAGCAAATGCAGCAACAACTGCAACTACAAACGAGGGGATTTTGATTCCAAGAGTAAGTAGAGACAGACTAAAAAGTATTGCTACTGCTAATTTGAAAGAATCTACTTTAGTGTATGTAGATAACATCTCAGGAACTACAAATCCTGTAACTTCTAATGTGACTTCTAAAGGTTTCTATTACTATAGTACTACTGATGGTAAATGGGTAAAAATAGCTGAAGGAACAATACAAGAGCAAGACCTTAGATTGGTGGGGGCTAATAACCACATCACACAAGATGCAGGAAAAGGAGGAAATGGTACTGATGGTGGTGCTGGAAGCAACATCGCTATTGGTAGAAGATCTATGTTCTCCATAACTACTGGTGTTGATAATGTTGCAATAGGAGGAAACTCTCTATATTCTAATGAAGGTGGAAGTCTAAACTTGGCATTAGGAAATAGTTCTTTATATTCTAACACCTCTGGTGAAAGAAATATAGGTTTTGGTAGTTATGCCCTTTATGCTAATAAAGTAGGAGTAGACAATATTGCTATTGGGGCTAATGCTTTAAGAAATGGTAATCATGCTAGCAGCAGCAGAATCGCTATTGGGACTAATGCTCTCATGGCAGGGGGTGCAGGTATAGCGATAGGAAACTATGCTCTAACAGCAAGCACAGGTACCTACAATACAGCAATAGGTAATGGTGCTCTTAAAGAAAACACTACAGGAAGCAATAACATTGCTATGGGAAGTGATGCTTTAAGAGTAAATACCACTGGAACTTACAACCTTGCAATAGGAAATAATGCACTTTCCCAAAAT
>CAUQSG010000028.1:0-20101 GCA_963520725.1 uncultured Flavobacteriaceae bacterium
GATTATAGGTCTGCCAGCTACCCAGTTTATCGCTATCATTACCAGTGCGTTTGTTGCCGTAGGTTTGGCGTTGCAGGGGTCGCTTTCAAATTTTGCGAGTGGGATAATGATATTGATTTTTAAGCCTTTCCGTTTGGGAGACATGATTGAGGGCAGTGGGCAAAAAGGCACTGTGAAAAACATTGGACTCTTTGCTACTACGCTGAACAAGGTGGATGACGAAGAAGCCATTATTCCTAATACACAGCTTTTTAGCAATAGTATTATCAATTATAGTCGAGAAGAAAAACGACGCGTATTTGTGAAGGTAGGAGTAGGCTATGGGTCTAATATACAGCAGGTGCGCCAAATCCTATTGCAAATCGCCAAAGAAGAGCCTAAAGCCCTTTCTACTCCTGAGCCTATGGTGTATGTAGAGGAACTTGCAGACAGCTCGGTGAATCTGTCTCTGCGCTATTGGTGTATGAATGCAGACCACTTTGGCTGTTACTCTCGTACCCTTGAAGCTGTTAAAATGCGATTTGACCAAGAAGGCATTGAAATTCCTTTCCCTCAAATGCAAATTCATCAATAAAAAAAAAATACTATCCAATTAGAGGATAAAATTCCTCTCATAAATCTAATATCTAAAATGAAAGAACAACTCCACCGCATTCAGCAAAAGCTTGCCCAGGCCAAAGCCGCTGATAAAGACTTAGAAGTATTTGGTGCCAGCTCACACAAGTACCACCTTAATCCACCTGTAAGTGAGGCGGAAGTCCTTGCTTTTGAAGAGAAATACGGTATATCCTTGCCTGAGGATTATCGTGCTTTCGTGCAGACCATAGGCGATGCCAATGCCCAAAAACTAGAGACTATGGCAGGGCCTTATTACGGATTGTCTGCCTTCGGAACCCAAGTGGATGACCTTCTTTATGAAGGCTCGGAAATCTATCTCAAAGCACCTTGTACCCTGTCACCTGATATGACCCAAGAAGAATGGGAAACACTCTCTGCTCCATTAGAAACAGACGAAGAAGAACTTGAGGAAGATGGTTATGTAATAGAAGTAGAAGATAATTATATCGAAGAGTGTGGGAAAGTCTTTGGCGGACTGCTCCCCTTGGGAAGTCAGGGTTGTACCTATTATCATGCCTTAGTGCTTAATGGCAAATACGCCGGTCGTATAGTGAATGTAGATTTAGACCTCGCACAACCTAAATTTGCCTTTGAAATCAACTTCTTAGATTGGTACGAGCGCTATCTTGATGAGGTGATCTCTGGGCAACTTTTGGACGACCGTCCTACTTGGTTTGGCTACCATCGTGGCGAAGCTGCTGAAGTGCTCCTCAATGAATATCAGCACACTACCGACCGCAAAACTCAAACCAACTGTCTTGACGGGGTGTATCACAAAAGACCACCTTTGTCCGAAAAGGTGCTGGATAGGATAGAGGCGCTCATTGCCTTAAATAATGAGGATAAAGATTTTCTGATAAAAATCCTTACTTTATCCTCCTACGAGCGAGCTAAACCTTACTTGCAAGACTTGGTAACCGAGAAGCCCAAGAAAGTATTTCAGTTCATATGGTGGTATGCCCAAGACCATTGTGCCGACTGGATGCCTGCTGTAAAGGAACTCTTGCCTACTATAAACGATGAGGAAATGTTTAATTTTGCTACTTACCTTCTTACTGAAGCTACAGACAATTTTGAGGAAGATATCCTGCCCTTTACCAATAATGTCAATCCCAGAATACGCCTCACAGCCTACTATACACTCGGCAAAAGCCAGAAAAAAGAACAATATCTTGATACCTTTATCAAAGGACTGCAAGAGACTGATAATGATGTCCTTCGCACCGTTATACAAGCTATTTCAGGAGTAAAAGATGAACGCCTATTGCCTTATTACAAACAAATAGCCAAGCGTTTTTCTAAAGATGAGGATTATATCCTTTCTAATCTCAAAAGAGCATTAGAGCCTTTTGGTCTCACCGTAGAAGAAGCAAGGAAATAAAGTGAATTTTTAATAAAAAACTAAATGATGATGGAAATACAAGATTTATTAGGGCGACCTATCCATTCTCCCGAAATAAAAGAATTTTTTGCGCAATATCATTTGCCACAAAACCCTAATCCTGAATATGATGCTTACGGCAACTTGTTTTGGGTACGAGTTGATAATGAAGAAAAGACCATTCGCTGCCTCTTTACTGGGTATGTGAGATATGCTCCCGCTTATGGAGAGCCTATTGGTAATTATAACAAGGAAAAAGACCAACTTATTTTGCATCAAATCACCATTGATTCTGAGAATGCACCCGATAGAAAAATTTCTGATATAAACCTGCCTTTTGGATTGAACATTGGCGATGATAAAACAACCATTGAACAGAAAATAGGCAAGAAGCTTACGCATAAAGAAGTGAGTGATTATGGTTCTACTTATGATGTTTTATTTGAGGAATTTAGCTTGTTAGTGGCTCTGAATCCTCAGGAACAACTGGACAGGCTAATGTTATTCAAATTAGAACTCTATGAAAAGAAACGCATCCGCCTAAAAGCCCTCCTCAAATCACAAAATAAGAATATAGACCCCAATCGCATTCCTGAAATACAAGCTTTTCTCTCCGAAACACCTATTCCAGAGTGGCGCCAGCGTATGGCTCAGGGTGATGATATGTTTTCAGAAGAAAGTATTACCGCTGTAGAAACAGCCCTTACGGAATATGTGCAAACGCTTTGTGAAGCAATACAAAAGAAAAATGCGACTACCGTTTATAACTCTATGGGCAAATTGGTAAAAAAACTCAATAAAATTAATGACAAATACGGACTTATAGAAACAATGGAGCGTGAGGAACTTTGCGAGTGGATGAATATTATTATCCGCAAAACAGGATTGGAATTAGAAGATAATGTAGATATCACCGATGAATACCGCGAGTGGTAAAAAATACAGAAACAATGAAAAAATCATTAGAAAATCTTTTAGAAAAACAAGGTATTGCCTTACTCAATACCCTCTCTAAAGAAGAGCGACGCGCTCGTACCGAAACTATCAAAGCGCGCTATCGCGAGGCAGGTTATGACGATTTGCCTCACGAACTCCTCACTTTCCTTACCATATTCGACGGCAAGGATATCAAGCGCAACGACGGCTATATGGCTTTTATATACTCACAAAACCTCCCTACTCGCCAAGAGATGCTATACTACGAATCGGATGTAGGTATTACCGAGCTTATTCCCTTTGGCGATGTCAATGCCGATGAAATCCTCCTTTGCATCGATAGTGTAGGTAGTGTATGGGGTGTGCTCGACCTTACCTCTTGGGTGCCAAGAAAGACCTATTACCATTTCTACGGAGGCGACCTCTATACCGCCCTTGAAAATATGATCAAAGGCAAAATAGAAGAAACAATCATACGACCTTAAAAACACAATACTATGGCAATAGACGGCGTAAAAATCATAGATAGCGCATTTATAACAGCATAATAGGCTTTGTCAGAGTCTAAAAACTTTGATAAGGCTTCTATATGAACTTCAGAACTTAACGAATATAAAAATTTAATAATAAAAAATGGAAATACAAGATTTATTGGGCAGACTTATTCATTCTCCCGAAATAAAAGAATTTTTTGCAAAATATCATTTGCCACAAAACCCTAATCCTGAATATGATGCTTACGGCAACTTGTTTTGGGTACGAGTTGATAATGAAGAAAAGACCATTCGCTGCCTCTTTACTGGGTATGTGAGATATGCTCCCGCTTATGGAGAGCCTATTGGTAATTATAACAAGGAAAAAGACCAACTTATTTTGCATCAAATCACCATTGATTCTGAGAATGCACCCGATAGAAAAATTTCTGATATAAACCTGCCTTTTGGATTGAACATTGGCGATGATAAAACAACCATTGAACAGAAAATAGGCAAGAAGCTTACGCATAAAGAAGTGAGTGATTATGGTTCTACTTATGATGTTTTATTTGAGGAATTTAGCTTGTTAGTGGCTCTGAATCCTCAGGAACAACTGGACAGGCTAATGTTATTCAAATTAGAACTCTATGAAAAGAAACGCATCCGCCTAAAAGCCCTCCTCAAATCACAAAATAAGAATATAGACCCCAATCGCATTCCTGAAATACAAGCTTTTCTCTCCGAAACACCTATTCCAGAGTGGCGCCAGCGTATGGCTCAGGGTGATGATATGTTTTCAGAAGAAAGTATTACCGCTGTAGAAACAGCCCTTACGGAATATGTGCAAACGCTTTGTGAAGCAATACAAAAGAAAAATGCGACTACCGTTTATAACTCTATGGGCAAATTGGTAAAAAAACTCAATAAAATTAATGACAAATACGGACTTATAGAAACAATGGAGCGTGAGGAACTTTGCGAGTGGATGAATATTATTATCCGCAAAACAGGATTGGAATTAGAAGATAATGTAGATATCACCGATGAATACCGCGAGTGGTAAAAAATACAGAAACAATGAAAAAATCATTAGAAAATCTTTTAGAAAAACAAGGTATTGCCTTACTCAATACCCTCTCTAAAGAAGAGCGACGCGCTCGTACCGAAACTATCAAAGCGCGCTATCGCGAGGCAGGTTATGACGATTTGCCTCACGAACTCCTCACTTTCCTTACCATATTCGACGGCAAGGATATCAAGCGCAACGACGGCTATATGGCTTTTATATACTCACAAAACCTCCCTACTCGCCAAGAGATGCTATACTACGAATCGGATGTAGGTATTACCGAGCTTATTCCCTTTGGCGATGTCAATGCCGATGAAGTTCTCTGTATAGATAGTGTAGGGAGTGTATGGGGCGTGCTTGACCTTACCTCTTGGGTGCCAAGAAAGATCTACTACCATCTCTATGGGGGCGACCTCTATACCGCTATTGAGAATATGATCAAAGGCAAAGTAGAAGAAACAATTATACGACCTTAAAACACCATGAAAAACACCCTTTGGCTCTACAAAGATTCTTATCAGATAGAGATAAGAGAAAAGGAATTACACCCACCACAAGTAACTATCTATCTCTACAAGGCAGAAGAGGAGATAAAAAGCATAGTCCTCACAGCAGGAGGGAGCGTGAGCAGTCTGTGGGAGAAAAGCGCACTGTTAGACGGCGATAGACTCCTTGTCGCTTGTGGCAATGAGGTATTTTGTCTTCTCTTGCCTACATTAGAACTCCTTTGGCATACGCAGGTGGATATGGCTACTTGTTTTGAGATAGCGCCTTATCAAGATGATTATATTACCCATGGAGAGGTGGAGATATCACGCCTTAACAAGCAGGGTGAAATCCTTTGGCAGTTCAGCGGGAAGGATATTTTTGTCTCACCCACAGAGCGTACGCCCTCTTTTACCCTTACACCCAAAGGAATAGAACTAATAGATTTCAATTACGAAAGTTATTTCATTGACTATGATGGGAAACTTTTGTGGTAGATAGTGGTCAGTTTTTGTGAATTGATTTATTTACATTTTTTGACTTTTAATCATAAAAACACTACTTTTGGGACACGCTTAAAAAGAACAATTATGAACATTATTTTAGCATCCACTTCTACACTTTTTGGTGGAAAATATTTAGAATATTTACGAGAAGAACTTGTGAAACTTTATCACGGAATAGATGAGGTTTTGTTTATTCCTTACGCCAGACCCAGCGGAATTTCTCACGAAGAATACACGGACAAGGCGCGCGAGTTTTTTGGAACTATTGGCATAAAAATAAAAGGAATCCACGAATTTGAAAACCCACAAGAGGCCATTGCTGCAGCAAAAGCCTATTTTACAGGTGGAGGGAATACTTTTCTTTTGGTCAAAACTCTTCATGAAAAAAATCTGATGAAAGCTCTGAAAGAAAATGTAGAAAAAGGAAAGCCATATTTAGGATGCAGTGCAGGGAGTAATATAGGCGGGCTTAACATCCAGACAACCAACGACATGCCAATAGTCTATCCGCCGAGTTTTGAGGCTATGGGACTGGTGCCGTTTAATATCAATCCTCACTATCTCGACCCAAATCCAGATTTGAAACACAATGGCGAAACGAGAGAAACCAGAATCAAAGAATTTTTGACACAAAATAATATCAAAGTGGTAGGTCTTCGCGAAGGAAACTGGATTAGAAGAATAGGCGATGAAATCACAGTGCAGGGCAGCCAGCTCACACGGATTTTTGAGCAGGGAAAAGAGCCTTACGAAATAGAAACAGGAAGTAAAATAGACTAAAAAAAAACAGAAAATGTCTGTAAAAGAAAAAATAGAAAACCTCCGAAAAGAGCTTCATCAGCACAATTATAATTATTATGTTCTTGATAATCCTACGATTTCAGATTTTGAGTTTGATGAAAAACTGAGAGAATTGCAGACCTTGGAGGCCGCAAATCCAGAATTCTACGACCCGAATTCTCCCACGGTGCGTGTGGGTGGAGAGGTGACCAAGGTTTTTCCTACGGTTTCTCATGAATTTAGAATGTACTCGCTGGATAATTCTTATAATTTTGAGGATTTGGAGGAGTGGTATAACCGAACTAAAAAAATATTAGAAACGGATGAAATAGAATTTGTGACCGAACTGAAATACGACGGCGCTTCTATTTCCATACTTTATGAACAGGGAAAATTCGTTCAGGCGGTTACTCGTGGTGATGGATTTCAGGGCGATGAAATCACAGCGAATGTGAAAACGATACAGGACATTCCACTGCAGTTGTATGGCGATTTTCCAGAAAAATTCTACATGCGCGGCGAGATATATCTGACACGAAAAGCCTTTGATAAAATCAATCAGGAAAGGGAACAGGAAGGGCTGGATATCTTCATGAACCCTAGGAACACAGCCTCTGGAAGCCTGAAAATGCAGGATAGCACGGAGGTGAGCAGGAGAGGGCTTTCGGCGGTGTTGTATCAGTTTGTAGCACAGGATGTTACAGAAAAAACGCACTGGGAACTGCTCCAAAAGATGAATTCTGTGGGCTTTAAGGTTTCGCAGTATAGCAAACTCTGCAAATCATTGCAGGAAGTGAAAGATTTTATCAATTTTTGGGATAAGGAACGACAGAATTTAGGTTTTGATATTGATGGAATTGTAATCAAAGTCAATGACCTGAAACAACAGCAGATTTTGGGATATACAGCCAAGTCGCCACGCTGGGCGACAGCTCATAAATTCAAGGCTGAAAAAGTAGAAACTCAGCTTTTGTCTATTGATTATCAGGTTGGTAGAACAGGAGTAATCACACCAGTTGCCAATCTGTCACCAGTGCTTTTGGCGGGAACTATTGTGAAACGGGCATCTCTTCATAATGAGGATATTATCAAGAAATTGGATTTGCACGAAAATGATTTTGTATATGTAGAAAAAGGCGGCGAAATCATCCCTAAAATAGTAGGCGTAAATACCGAAAAAAGGGAAGCTATGTCTTCGCAGATTAACTATATAACCCGCTGTCCAGAGTGCGATACGGAACTGATAAAGGAAGAAAGCCAAGCGCTTCATTTCTGTCCAAATGAAATCCACTGCCCTCCACAGGTGGTCGGTAAAATGATACATTTCGTTTGCAGAAAGGCTTTGAATATAGAAAATTTGGGTTCAGAAACTATAGAACAGCTCTATCGTGAAGGTTTGATAAAAACGGTGGCTGATTTTTATACCTTGAAAAAAGAACAGCTTTTGCCTCTGGAAAGAATGGCCGAAAAATCTGCACAGAACATCATCGATGGGATAGAAAAATCAAAGCAAATTCCTTTTGAAAGGGTGCTTTATGGCATTGGGATAAAACACATCGGTGAAACTATTGCTAAGAAATTGGTTAAGAATTTTGGTTCGATAGAAGAACTCAGCAGAGCGAGTGTGGAGGAACTCATCCAAGTGGAAGATATAGGCGATAAAATAGCCGAAAGTATCGCAGCATTCTTTTCTAATGAAGAAAACAGAAAGCTGATAGAAAGGCTAAAAGAGTATGGAATCCAGCTGGAAAGAGGCGAAGTATCCACGCAGGTATTGTCAGATAATCTAGCAGGGAAGACCTTTTTATTTACAGGGAAATTATCTCTTTTTACCCGTGAACAAGCCGAAGAAATGGTAGAAAAACATGGCGGAAGAAATATCTCTGCGGTGTCCAAAAACTTGAACTATTTAGTAGTGGGAGAGAAGGCAGGAAGTAAGCTCAAGAAGGCGCAGGATATAGGCACGATTACCATTCTGGATGAGCAGGAATTTTTAAAAATGATGGAATAAAAAAAGGAACTCTAAAATAGAGTTCCTTTTTTTATAGAAATATTTAGATTATTTCTTCTTTCTAGCAACTGGCTTTCTGTGGGCAGTTTTTCCTTTTTTAGCTCCTACGGATTTTTTTGCAGTAGCTTTTTTAGGAGTTGCAACATGCACATCAGATTTTGTCAATGTATCCCACTCGCTTCCTGTTACATATTTCACTTCTACTTTTCTGTCTTTTTCTCTTTCTGCATCAGAAGCAGTTACAGGCACTTCAGCAAATTCAAAGCCTACGCCTTTTGATTTTAACTGGTTGTGGTCTACACCTCTTTCTTCAAGGGCTTTAACTACTGCAGCAGCTCTTTCTCTAGAAAGTCTAAGGTTAAGGGCAGCGTTTCCTTTTCTATCCGTGTGTCCGATTACTAAGAATGTTCCTCCGTTAGAAGATTTGATAATCTTAGCAGCGTCATCTAGTTTAGGAGCAGCCTCTGGTCTTAGAGTAGCTTTACCTAGGTTGAATAGAATGTTTTTAAGAGCCGAAGTAACTTCACCTGCGATATCAGCATGAGTTTTAGGGCATCCTTGTTTTTCTGGTAATCCAGCTTCAGTAGGACATTTGTCATCTTTATCTGGAACTCCATCTCCGTCTGTATCTTTCCAAGGACATCCATCGTTTTCTACTGGTCCAGGAACATCAGGACACTTGTCATCTTTGTCTAGAACTCCGTCATTATCAGTATCTCCCCAAGGGCATCCTCTGTTTTCTATCGGTCCAGGAACTGTAGGACATTCATCATGTCTGTCTAAAACTCCGTCTCCGTCTGTATCTTTGTCAGTTTCAGCAACTACAGCTTCAGCTTTTTTACCTTTGTATAGTATGAAACCTAGCCCAGCGTAGATGTTAGCACCTTTTGACTCAGTGAATAAGATTTTCAAATCATCAGAACCTATTGACAATGGTCCTAATCTAAGAGCAAGCCCTGGTTTGAAATCTTGGCTCATGAAGTTGTAAGTCAAAGGAACAGATATATCTACCCACTTGCTTTCGAATCTAGGAACAAGCCCTACGAAACTATGGTAATAAGGGTTAGTAGAGTTAGTATTTGCTAAATTGATCAAACCATTAGCACTAACGAAAAATCTTTTTGTGATAGCATAGTCTGCATATAGATTTAAGTTAGTAGGAAGACCTTGGCTTACAGATGATGTAGTCAGAGTAGTATTGTAACCTCTTGTTCTAAGGTAGTCAGCAGTAGCATTAAGGTCAAAAATATCTATTTTGGCAGGGTCTATAGCAGAACCAGCACCTCTGATGCTCAGTTTACGAATATCATTGTATTTGATAGCACCGATATCATTAACAGATGCTCCGAATTTTAAGAAGTAAGGTTTGTCTCCAGATGCTTCTTTTAAAGTCAATTCAGCACCGAAATCTCCACCAAACCCTGTCGCTCCACCGAAGAAGTCTCCAAAACCATAGTCGTTTAATGATTTTTCAGGATTTAAGTTAGTATAAAGATCCCAATTAATGTTAGTAGCTGAGATAGTCGGGTTAGAAGGGTTATTGTTATAGATTAAGTTGTGCCCATTACTTTCGAATCTATTTAGTCCAGCTCCTTTGTATAGTTTTACACTTGCACCTAATGATAGTTTTAGGTCGTTGTTATCAATCACAGCATAAGCACCTTTTACTCCTAAATCAGTAAGTGCAGTGGTATTGATACCAAATCCTGTATTATCAACCAATGGAATATTAGCAAGACCAGGGTTGTCAGTTCCTAAATTCCCATTTAAGGCATCAAGGAAAGCAGAATTTATGTTTTTCCCTTGACCGAAAAGTCTTACTCTTGAAGAAAATCCGAATCCTAATTTGTTATTCACTGTAAACTGGAAAGATGGCCCTAAAACTTCACCTACAATTCCTAAGTTTATCAAAGCTCCATTTCCTCCATTGTGAGAAGCTCCATTTCCTAGCTCATCTAGTGTGAAACCTCCGAAAGAGTTCAAATTTTTAAACTTGTAATAGTCGTTATTAACCAGCCCATTAACAGACACAAGATTAACAGCTACTTTTACTTTCTCATCAGTAAGTTTAGCAGGGTTGTACTGTGACCCATAAACTCCCGAATAGTTACTGTTGCTCAGTCCCAGATACTTCTGAGCCGATAGATTACTGGCAGCTACTCCTCCAAGGAATAGTCCCGCGATAAGAATTTTTCTCTTCATTTCTTATAGTTTTAGTTAATATTTAAATCATTGTAGGATAGATTTTTTACAAAATTTTCAAAATTTCCTCTCCATAAAAACTGCCAAGCAAATATAATGTGTTTTCTTGATTTATACTCAATTTCACTAGAAAATTAAGAAAGACTTTCATTATGAAAATTCCTTATTTTAAAAAACCAAACAAATATTTTAATAACCTCTTCAATATTATTTTTTCTTTTTTTCAATTCTCTATTTCTAAAATATTCATTTTCATTAACTTAAAAAAACAAAATAGGATAAATTATACATTTAACTAAAAATTTTTTTCAAAATTATTAGATTAATCTAATAATTTTGTTAGATTTGCAAAACAATATTATATTTTCTTATTTACTAATGAAAATAACTATTTCTCAATCCATTTGAAAATATCAAAAAATGTGTAATAATAAAAATAATGTATAATTTAAAATTTATCAAATTATGTTTAAGTTTATCAACAAAAGAGAGTTAAAACTATTAGTACTAACAGCTATTATCAGTCTAAACAGCTGCACAAGGGAAGATTCTATTACAAATCAAAATGGAAGAAATATTGCTCCTCCTAGTATAGAAATCGTCCAAGATATTATATCCTCAGGGTATAAACACACTCTTATTTTAAATCAAAATAATGCCCTTTTGGGTTGGGGAAGTAGTGATAATGGAGAATTAGGAGAGGTAGCCTCTATTGTAAAACCAAAAGTAATTAGTAATGACAAATGGAAATATATAAGTTCGGGCTATAATTCTAGCCTTGCAATAAAAGAAGATGGAACACTTTGGGCAGCTGGCTATAATAATATAGGTCAATTGGGAACTGGGAATACAGAAGATAGTCATCAATTTATCCAAGTGGGAACCGAAAAAAATTGGAAAAAAGTGAATATAGGCTATCGTCATGCATTAGCAATAAAAGAAGACGGGACTATTTGGGCTTGGGGAAGTAATCAATTTTTTCAGTTAGGGGATAATACGGATGTACCTAGTTCTAAACCTAAACAAGTTGGTACTGAGAACGATTGGGTAGACATAGCAGCAGGGCACAACCAATGTTTTGCTATAAAAAAAGATGGAACTCTTTGGGCTTGGGGATACAATTATGCAGGGCAATTAGGAGTAGGGCATAATAATAATGTATCACAACCAGTAAAAGTAAATGGAAGTCTCAAATGGAAAACAGTAGTAACAGGTATTAGCTTCACAGGAGGAATTACAGAAGATGGAAGCCTATGGATGTGGGGGAGAAATTATCATGGAGAGCTAGGTATTGGTACTGGAAACCTAACTTCCAATAATAATGTAAATATTCCTACAAAAGTACAAAGCGATAAACCTTGGATAAAGCTGACTTTGGGTAATGGTCATGCATTAGGAATTAAGTCTGATAATACTCTTTGGGCTTGGGGTAAAAATATGAAAGGAGAGCTAGGTATTGGGGGAGAAATAGGATATAGAATATATAAAAATATCCCTGTACAAGTGAATGATGAAAAAGACTGGATAAATGTAAGTGCAGGTGAATTTTTTAGCATTGCTCAGAAGAGAGATAATAGTTTTTGGGGCTGGGGAAGCAACAATCAAGGGCAACTCTCAACATCTAATCAAAATGAACCAAAACCTGTAATGCTATTTAAATAGAAACTAAAAAAAGAGCTATTAAGTAAAATAGCTCTTTTTATTTTTTAATCCTCCAATTTGAAGCTGTCCTTTAATGTTACCGTTCTATTAAAAATCAATTTTTCAGCCGAACTATCTCTATCCAGTGTGTAATAGCCAATTCTCTGAAACTGATAATGATTTCCAACCTGTGCACTCTCCAAAGAAGGCTCTGCAAAAGCCTGAGAAATCACCAAAGAGTCAGGATTGATAAATTCCATAAAATCAACTTCCTTCTCAGCATCTGGCTGTTCTGTTGTAAAGAGTCTATTGTAAGTTCTAATCTCCACAGGCAGGGCGTGGTTTGCAGAAACCCAGTGCAGCGTTCCTTTTACTTTTCTTAGACTTTCTTCTGTTCCGCTTCCAGATTTAGATTTTTCATCATAGGTAGCGTAGATAGTCGTAATCTCACCGTTTTCATCTTTTTCTACTCTTTCAGCTTTGATGATGTAGGCAGATTTTAGTCTTACCTCACCACCTAGTTTCAGACGGAAAAACTTCTTGTCCGCTTCCTCTTTGAAGTCTTCTCTCTCTATATACAGCTCTCGTGAGAAAGGAACTTTTCTCATTCCCGCGTTTTCATCTTCTGGGTTATTTTCTGTTTCTAGCCATTCTTCTTTGCCTTCTGGGTAGTTTTCTATAATTAGTTTTATAGGATTCATCACCACCATCATTCTCTTGGCAGTTTTGTTCAAATCCTCTCTTACGCAGAATTCCAGCAGCTGAATGTCGATTAGGTTTTCTCTTTTCGCTACACCTACTTTTTCAATGAAATTTCGGATAGCAGCAGGCGTATAGCCTTTTCTTCTAAGCCCAGAAACGGTAGGCATTCTCGGGTCGTCCCAGCCTGTAACCACACCTTCGGCAACGAGCCTTTGGAGTTTTCTTTTAGAAGTAATCATGTAGGTTACATTCATTCGGGCAAACTCTCGCTGTTTGTTTCTTATGGTTCCTTCCGTATAGACTTGGTCAAGATACCAGTCGTAAAGCGGTCTGTGGTTCTCAAACTCCAATGAACAAAGGGAGTGCGAAATCTGCTCTATGTAGTCGCTCTCTCCATGAGCCCAGTCGTACATAGGATAAATTTTCCAAGTGGTGCCAGTTCTGTGGTGTGGTCTTTTCAGGATTCTATACATCACAGGGTCACGCATATTCATATTAGGCGAAGTCATATCTATTTTAGCACGAAGAGACATAGTTCCTTCTTCGAACTCGCCATTTTTCATTCGCTCGAATAGATTTAGTGATTCCTCTATTGGTCTGTTTCGGAATGGAGATTCTATCCCAGGTTCTGCAGGATTTTTTCTTTGTTCCGTGATAACTTCCGAAGACTGCTCATCTATGTATGCCTTGCCATCTTTTATCATCTGCACAGCCCAGTCATAGAGCTGCTGAAAATAGTCTGATGCATAGAGCTCTTTGTCCCATTTGAAGCCTAGCCAAGCTACATCTTTTTTGATGGAATCTACGAATTCCTGTTCTTCTTTTTCAGGGTTGGTATCATCGAAACGAAGGTTCACAGGAGCGTTATATTTTTCACCCAAACCGAAGTTGATGCATATCGCTTTGGTATGCCCTATGTGCAGATAGCCGTTGGGCTCCGGCGGAAAACGAAAACGAATTTTGTCTCTGCTGAGTCCATTAGCCAAATCTTCTTCTATAATTTGCTCAATGAAATTGAGTGGTTTTTTTTCTTCTTCCATATTCTTGTTAAATAATTGGCAAAGATAATGTTTTTCTTAAAAAATATCGGCAGATTCTAATCTTCATCTACTGACAAAATAGAGGTCAGAATAGATAAGCAAACACTGAAAGCCAGAGTCCAGCCAAATCCGTCGATTACCATTCCATCCACGAAATAATCCGCAACAGAAACCACAATGGCATTCACAACCAGTGAAAAAAGCCCAAAAGTAATCAGCGATACAGGAAAGCTAATGATATTCAGGATAGGTTTTAGGAAAATATTCAGCAATCCCAAAACCACTGCAAAAATCACAGCCGAACTGAAGTCTAAGAAATACACTCCGCTAAGCACCTTTGGTAGAAAATAGGCAACTGCCGCGGTGATAATCAAATTAACAATAATTCTCATTTTTAATAAATTTTGGTAAATATACATATATCTTAGCCCTTAGACAACAAAAACCTTTCCAACAGGAAAGGTTTTACTAAAATTATTCTGAAATTATATTCTCTTCGAAAAGTCCATCCACAGACCAGTATCTTTCTCCTGTGTCATAGTTGATGGTCAGAACAGTAGCATTTTGTGGGATTTCTCCCAATTTTTTAGCAATAGCAGCTAGTGAAGCTCCTGTGGAAATTCCACCTAAAATTCCTTCTTCTTTTGCTAATCTTTGTGCGAAACTGAATGCTTCATCTTTCCCAACAAGGATGGCTCCTTCTAGAATTTCTGTATTCAAAACAGCAGGGATAAAACCAGCACCGATTCCTTGGATAGCGTGTGGGCCAGGTGCACCGCCACTGATGACAGGTGACTGCTCTGGTTCAACTGCAAAGGCTTTGAGCTGAGGGAATTTTTGTTTTAAAATCTCTGAAATCCCTGTAATGTGTCCTCCTGTCCCAACTCCTGTGATGAGGAAATCTACACCTTCTGAGAAATCATTTAGAATTTCCTGAGCCGTAGTATTACGGTGGATTTCTGGATTGGCAGTATTTTCGAACTGCTGTGGAACCCAAGAGTTACTTTCTTTTTCAGCTAGTTCCTGAGCTTTTGCTATCGCTCCTTTCATTCCTAATTCTCTTGGCGTCAGGACGATTTTTGCGCCATAAGCAGACATTAGTTTTCTTCTCTCTACACTCATGCTTTCTGGCATTACCAAAGTTAAATCGTATCCTTTCACAGCGCTTACCATAGCAAGACCTACTCCTGTGTTTCCTGATGTAGGCTCTATGATTTTGGTGTCTTTATTGATTTTTCCTTCTTTTTCCGCTGCTTCTATCATGGCTAGAGCGATTCTGTCCTTTACGCTTCCCCCTGGGTTGGTTCTTTCTAGTTTTATCCAAACATTATGGTTTGGGAATAAATTACTTAGCCTTACTACTGGCGTTTTACCGATGGTTTCTAATACATTGTTGAATTTCATAATATAATTGATTTAAAAAATTATTAAAAATAAAAAAGAGGGCGTGAAATCTTTCAGCCCTCTATATACGAATAACAATACAGCATTGCTACACTATCAGAAAAACTGAAGTCGTTAGAATATAGCAACACATCATATTGTTTTTTACTATTGTCATCTCTTTTGGAATAAATATGAATGCAAATCTAATAATATTTTTTAAAAATGCAAATTTTTAAATAGAAAAATTAATCGGTTCGTTTGGTTTTTCTTTGCTTCGGATGATGGTTTTGTTTTTATAATATACCAAGCTGTAAGGCTCTATACTCTCTGTAAGCCAGACATTTCCGCCGATGGTAGAACCTTCCCGAATGATAGTATTCCCACCTAAAATAGTAGTGTTGGCATACACTGTTACATTATTTTCTATCGTAGGGTGGCGCTTCGTGTTGGCGATATCTTTGGAAACCGCTAAAGCTCCGAGAGTTACATTCTGATAGATTTTAACGAAATTGCCAATCACAGTCGTTTCACCAATTACTATCCCTGTTCCGTGGTCTATGAAAAAACATTCTCCGATGGTAGCACCAGGGTGGATGTCTATCCCTGTTTTGCTGTGTGCCAGCTCTGTCCAGATTCTTGGGATGAGCGGCACTCTTTGTAGATGCAGCTGGTGAGCAAATCTATAAATAGAAATAGCGTAAAACCCTGGGTAAGAAACCATTACTTCCTCTATGTGAGTAGCTGCAGGGTCATTATCAAGGATGAACTGGGCGTCTTTTTCCAGCAGGTTGTAAACATGTGGAACAGCCTCAAAAAAGCAGCTTGCCGCTTTTGCTTTCATGTCAGGGTCTTCTATTACAGAATTGATAATCTGCTGAAATTCAAGTTTAAAACTTTCTAACCTGAGATGAATTTCTGCTTCAGAATTACATCTTTGATATTCTAAAAAGAAGACGAAACGAAAAAAAGAATCAATGAATTTTTCTATTTTTCGTTTATCCAAGTCGTATTTTCGGTTTTTGTAACCACTGCTGAGATGGTTTAAAAATTCTTTTTGCATAATTTGTAAAAACTAAAATCATGCAATGATAAGAAATTCTCTTCAAAAAACTTATGAAATCTTAAAATAGATTTTCTCAATGGTTGAGATTAATTAGGAGAGTAATGAATAATTATTAAATTTGTGAGTTTAAATTTAATATTAAAAATGAAAGTAACAGTAATAGGAGCGGGAGCAGTGGGAGCGAGCTGCACGGAATATATAGCAATGCGAAATTTTGCGAGTGAGGTGGTATTATTAGACATAAAAGAAGGTTTCGCCGAAGGGAAAGCGATGGACCTTATGCAGATGTCTGCTGTGGAGGGATTTGAAACTCGTATCATAGGCGTTACTAACAATTATGCCAAAACAGAAAATTCTAATGTGGTAGTCATCACATCTGGGATGCCTAGAAGACCAGGGATGAGCAGAGAGGAGCTGATAGGAGTAAATGCGGATATCGTGTCAGGAGTTACAGAAAATGTGCTGAAACATTCGCCTAATGCTATTATCATCATGGTGACCAATCCTGTGGATACGATGTCTTACCTTATTCATAAAAAATTCCAGCTGCCTAAAAATAGAATCATAGGTATGGGAGGAGCGCTGGATACAGCGAGATTTAGATATCGTCTAGCGGAGGCTCTAGGATGTCCCGTTTCAGATGTGGATGGTATGGTGATCGCTGCTCATACGGACACAGGGATGCTTCCTCTCATCAGTAAAGCCACTAGAAACGGTATCTGTGTAGCAGAATTTTTGAATAAAGAAAAACTAAACAGCATAGTGGAAGAAACCAAACTGGGTGGCGCTACTTTGGTGAAGCTTTTGGGGACTTCCGCGTGGTATGCTCCTGGGGCAGGTGTGGCTGCGCTGGTGCATTCTATCTTGTCTGACCAAAAGAAAATGATTCCTTGTTCTGCTCTTTTGGAGGGGGAATATGGCGAGCATGATATCAGCATAGGGGTGCCGTGTATCATTGGTAGAAATGGAATAGAAAAAATAATGGAGTTATCTCTAAATGAAGACGAAAAAGAGAAATTCCATGCTTCTGCTGATGCGGTAAGAAAAGTAAATGCCGAACTAAAATTTTAATATTTTTTAAAATTAAATCTAATGAACTCAAGAGAAGAAATTCAAGAACTGAACGACCATTTGCAGGCGTTCCCGAAAGCGGAAGATATTTTTGTAAAAGAACAACAATGGCTCAAAAATCATTTTCTGCCCCTGATGAGTATTGATTTAGCCGAAATCAACCCCGATTGGGCAGGACAAAAGGTCTATATGCTCGCTCCGTTTGAGCCTTACGAGGGGTATATAGGCGATAATACCACCGAATATCACAACGAATATACCGCACCTAACTGGCTGGCTTTCCGCCTAACTGACGATAATAAGTTTGAATTTCTGGGGAAAGAAGGATTTTTTGAAAGAACAGCCATTCACGACTGGGATTTTAATTCCGAAGAGGAGGAACTCTTTCGGGAAATGGCTGATAACTATGAAAAGAGTAAGGAAAATGTAGCCAAATATGGCACTTTAGTGGATTTGCATTATCCTGAATATAAGGGGAAACTGAATAGGAAAACATTTTTGGAGATATTAGGGGGAGAGCCTCAGTATGGCAACTGGTGTTCCACTATTGAAGATGAGGAATATCCAAAGGCTTTTAAGATGAACATAGAAGATGGTGAAGAAGATGATGATGAGGTAGTGTTTGACATTTCATACAAAGGAAATCCTTTTTATCTTATCTCTGAGGCAACAGCTTTCCATTGGGTAGGTGCTGGTGGCTATATCATTATGATGTACGAGCCTGTAAGCCGTATCGTGCTATTCACTTTTGATTATTCGTAAGAAAAATAAATTAATTAATATAAAAAACAATGACAACAAGAGAAAACATCCAAGAATTGAACGACCATTTGCAGGCGTTCCCCAAGGCAGAAGACATTTTTGTAAAAGAGCAACAATGGCTCAAAAATCATTTTTTGCCCCTGATGAGTATCGATTTAGCAGAAATCAACCCCGAGTGGGCGGGGCAAAAGGTGTATATGATTTGTCCTTTTGAGCCTTATGATGGCTATATCGGCAATAATACCACTGAGTATCACAACGAATATACCGCGCCTAACTGGTTAGCTTTCCGCCTGACCGACGATAATAAGTTTGAGTTTCTAGGCAAGGAAGGATATTTTTGGCGAACTGCTATTCATCAATGGGATTTTGATTCTGAAATGGAAAAAGAATTTCAAAAAATGCAGCAATTCTATGAGAAATATAAAGCAAATTTTGATAAATACGGTGCATTGGTGAATTTACAAAATCCCGAACGTAAAGGTAAGCTGAATAAGAAAAACTATTTAGAAAGATTGGGAGGAGAGATAGAGTATGGTAACTGGAGTTCCAGCATTGAAAGGAAGGAATATCCAAAGGCTTTTGAAATGAAAATACAATACGGAAAGGATGATGAAGAGGTAGTGTTTGATATTTCTTACCAAGGAAACCCATTCTATCTCGTAGCTGAAACAGGGGCTTACGACTGGATAGGTTCTGGTGGCTATATCATTATGCTTTATGAGCCTGTAAGCCGTATCGTACTATTTACTTTCGATTATTAGTAAATGTAAAACTATTATACCTATTAATAAAATAATATAAGAAAAAATGAAAATTCCAGAAAAGTATTTTGCATTAGTTAAAAAGTATAGCAACTCCGATGATAGTTGGGTAGCTGACAAAGATCAGTTTGGAAATCCAATAGAAACTGAACTAAACATATTCTACAAAACTGAAAAACAAATAATAAAACACAGTAAAGAACTTGTGGAAGACTTCCCCGCTGAAGAGACTGAAGAATATGCCGACACAGAGCGTATTAATGAATACGATTTAGGCTATATCACTGATTTTTCTAAGATATTCATATTTGGCGTAGATGGTGCAGACTGTCAGTTTTGTATGGATTTTAGTGTAGGAGAGGAACCTCGTATTATCTTCTGGGATGATGCGGAGCTTACTTGGCGGGTGATTGCCAATACTATTGAAGATTTCTTTACTCTTTTTCATAAAGAATAATCTCTTAAATTAGAAAATGCCCTCCCAAAGGGAATGCAAATCTCCGAGGAACTCCGCCAACTCTATCAGTGGATAGAGGATAATGGATATTATGATAGAATTAGAAGTAGCAATCCCTCATAGTATGGCTGAAAACCCTATTACAGATCCTTTTTTGAAGTGGTTTTTTCAAATGACAGAATAATCATAAAAAGAAAATGAACATTTATTTATCAGAAATAGCTCCTTTTTGTACCACCGATGCAGAAAAAGTATTGTGGCTACGGCTTAAAAAGATACAAAAATTCCGTATCAAGCGCCATAGTGATAGTTTTCTGTTGGAATCGTTGTTGCAAAGCTTCCATATAGAGGAGAAATACGAACCCATAATGTATTATTATGAGGAGATCATCAAGTTACCATTAGACGAAGAGTTTCCGCTATGGGATACTTTTTGGGATATTTTATCCGTTTTCTATAACAATCCGCTATGTACAGAGGCGCAAAAAGAGACTATTTTTGCACGCTATAAAGAGGTTACCCTATATACTTCCTCTTTTGAGGGGGCGCAAGATCTTTTTACTAACTTTTTTGCTAATATTCTTTCGTTGGAAGCGATAAAAGAACGTGAACAAGTACTAAAAAAAGCTGTAAAAGAGAATGATTTACTACTTGAGTTTTCAATGCGTAAGAGCCTGATACTCCGTGCTACAAGGGTAATTATTGTCAATAATAGTAAAGATACAGCCCTACAAGAGCAGATACAAAACC
>CAUQSG010000029.1:0-19899 GCA_963520725.1 uncultured Flavobacteriaceae bacterium
CCATGAAAACCAATAACCCCGAAACCTCTATTTACATAGAGATATTTTCCCATACTTTCATATAAATCTATCCATTTTTTATAGCGATACTGCACTGGCGACCATTTCACATTTTTTAAATCAAGACCAAACTGCATTCCATGTGTATGCCCAGACAGAGTCAGCTGAATATCAGCAGGATGAGTCTTCACCACTGCATCAAAATGCGTAGGGTCGTGCGACATCAGTACTTTCACGGCATCCGTAGGAACGCCTTTTACAGCCTTATCCAAGTCACCAAACTGAGGGAAAGGCGGTTCTCCCCAGTTTTCCACCCCTAAAAGATAGATTTTTTCGCCATTTCTTTCAAAAACTCTATGCTCATTTCGGAGCATTTCAAAACCTGCTTGTTTTTGATAATCAATTAGTTTCGGAACATTTTGTTTTTGTTCTTCGCTTGTATTCCATTGCCCATAAAATCCATAATCGTGATTTCCCAAAACGGAAAACTTCCCATCTTTAGCCTTGATTTGAGAAAATAAAGAGATAAAAGGCTTAAACTCATCAGCATAACTATTCACCATATCTCCTGTAAAAAGCACTAAATCAGGTTTTTGCTCATTGATTAAATCTATAGCGTGCTGCAGCTTAGAAGGGTCAGAGAAACTCCCACTGTGAACATCGGAAATTTGGACAATTTTATAACCTTTGAAACTTTTGGGAAGGTTTTTAAATTTTAATTTTACTTTTCTTAAAATATGGCGATATTTCCCAAAAATAATGCCATCCACCACGGCAAGAGAAAGCAGGACAAAACCACCCAAAGCCATCAAACCAAGGAATTTTCTCCTCTCTGGATAGTGGCTTCTTCCCTTGGCAGAAAAAGTCTGAACCAAATACTTACCAAACCGAAGAATATCATCCACCAAAAGAAAAAGAACCATAACCAGTTTTGGGACGATGAATATCATCACAATATTCATCATAAAAGGAATTTTGGAGGAATCTGGCCTGATAACAGCCAAATAGAAAATAATTGCATAAATCAGGGCATTAACCGCCACATATCCTCCTCTGATAAAAGGATTTTGAGTCAAACTCTTAACTCCCTGATAAACATACACTTCTAAGACTACAAAAATCCCGAAAAGAAGTAAAAATTGTTTCTGCATAGGTTTTTAAAAATATAAGTATTATTCAAAACAACACACCAGCATAGATTTATGCTGATGTGGTTTTTATAGTTTTTGTATGAAAAAAGTATTATTTGTTAAGGCATTTTATAAACGAATGCATTGATATTCATCCCTGCACCCACAGAACACATCACTATATAATCTCCTTTTTTCATGCTGTGACCCTCCATTTTACCTTTCGTAATGAGGTCATACATCGTAGGAACACTCGCCACAGAAGTATTTCCCATTTCTTGGATAATCATAGGAGTGATGTTATGGTCATATTCAGTCTTGCCATAGAGCTTGTAAAGTCTTGGGATAATTGCGTAGTCCATTTTAGCATTAGCCTGGTGGATTAGTATTTTTTCTACATCATCTATGCCAATTCCTGCAGCATCGATAGTTTCTTTAATCGCAGGAGGAACATTTGTCAAAACATATTCATAAATTTTTCTTCCTGCCATTCTGATGTATTTCTTCTTAGGATCATGGTCTCTATTCAGAGAACAATCCATATCCAAATAAGTAATTTCTTCTTGATTATCACAAATAGTCGCCGAAGAAATCATTCCCACAGTTTCATCATCTGTTGCTTTTACAACCACAGCGCCTGCGCCATCCGCAAAAATCATTCTATTTCTGTCATATGGGTCTAATGCTCGGCTCGGTGTTTCAGAACCTACCACTAGAATAGTTTTGGCTTTTCCTGCCTTTATAAGAGAATCCGCCAAAATCATAGATTCTACCCAGCCAGGGCAGCCAAAAATCATATCATAATTCACACATTTCCTGCTCTTTATGCCAAGTTTATGCTTTATTCTTGCAGACATAGAAGGCATAAAACTACTTATTCCATCTACATTGATTTCGCCAAAATTACTCGCACAGATAATATAATCTAGGGTTTCGCGGTCTATTCCTGCATCTTGGATAGCTATTTCAGAGGCTTTTGTAGCAATATCAGAATTGTTTTCATCATCATTCACATACCTACGGCGTTCAATTTCAGTAATTTCTACAAATTTTTTGACAATTTCCTCATTAGGTTTGTCTATAATTTTTCCATTTTCATCATAGAAAACAGCATCTAAGAAATAATTTCCATCAATTACTCTTTCTGGAATATAAGACCCTGAACCTATGATTATAGTATTTGGCATAATTGTGATTTTTTTAGTTTATTGTAAAATTCCTAAAGGATAGAACTCCTACCTCGCTCATATAAATAAGGATTTATAAATTTTATAGCATAAAAATTACAAAAAATAAATAGCCTTACTTAAAATTGTTAGCAAATATACAATAATAAATTAAATAATTATTGATTTATCAGAGAGAAAAAATACATTTGATATAATATATTTTTTATTAGAGAATTAAATTCATTTATAAACTCTATTTTTCATCAAAAATTCATCTCTCAATAAAATTACAAAAAGCCTCCCAAAAAAGAAGGCTTTTCAAAATTATCTTGCTATATTTACTGCTCTCGTTTCGCGGATTACTGTTACTTTTACTTGCCCTGGGTAAGTCAGTTCATTTTGTATTTTCTCTGAAATATCATACGAAAGCTGATGAGCTCTTTCATCATTTACCTTGCTGCTCTCTACCATTACTCTCAGTTCCCTACCTGCTTGTATCGCGAACGCATTAGAAACACCATCAAAACTTAATGCTGCTGCTTCTAAATCTTTCAATCTCTGGATATATGATTCTAGAACTTGTCTTCTCGCTCCTGGTCTTGCTCCTGAGATAGCATCGGCTACTTGAACGATTGGAGATAATAGAGAAGTCATCTCTATCTCATCGTGGTGTGCACCGATAGCATTGACAACCTCTGGATTTTCTCCAAATTTCTCTGCCCACTGCATTCCTAAAAGTGCGTGTGGTAGTTCAGATTCTTCCTCTGGAACTTTTCCTATATCGTGCAATAGCCCTGCTCTTTTAGCTAATTTCACATTTAATCCCAACTCAGCAGCCATAGTAGCAGCTATATTCGCCACCTCTCTGGAGTGCTGCAGCAGGTTTTGTCCATAGGAAGAACGATATTTCATTCTACCCACTATTTTCACAAGCTCTGGATGAAGTCCGTGGATACCCAAATCTATTATCGTTCTCTTTCCTACTTCTATGATTTCCTCTTCTATTTGTTTGCGGGTTTTTTCTACGACCTCTTCTATCCTTGCAGGGTGAATTCTTCCATCGGTAACAAGTCTATGAAGCGAAAGGCGAGCAATCTCCCTTCTTACAGGGTCAAAACACGAAAGCAAAATAGCCTCTGGCGTATCATCTACTATAATTTCCACTCCTGTAGCCGATTCCAAAGCACGGATATTTCGCCCTTCTCTACCGATAATTCTTCCTTTAACCTCATCAGATTCTATATTAAATACTGAAACTGAATTCTCAATCGCCTGCTCTGTCCCAATTCTCTGAATGGTCTGAATAACGATTTTTCTTGCTTCATTTTTCGCATTCATCTGAGCCTCTTCCATTATGTTCTGCACATAGGCTTGGGCTCTGGTTTTCGCTTCTGCTCTTAGAGATTCTACCAATTCTTTTTTGGCTTCATCGGCAGAATAGTTAGATATTTTTTCCAGCATTTCTACTTTTTGAGAAATGGCTTCATTGAGCTCAGCTTGTTTTTTATCAACGATTTCGGATTTTCTTTGATATTCAGTCTGTTGTTTCTCTAAATCTTTTTCAAGTCTAGAAACTTTACTGAGTTCATCATTTAGTTTACTTTCTTTATCCTTTGCTCTTTTCTCTATTTCCTGCATTTTTTTCTCACGAGCTTGGATATTGGCATCATGCTCTGTTTTTAGTTCTAAAAACTTTTCTTTTGCCTGAACTATTCTCTCTTTCTTTATAGATTCTGCTTGCACATTGGCATTTTGAATGATATTCTCTGCACTTTGTTTAGCATCTTTTATAATGAAATTAGCTTTGGAATTTGTGGCTTTCCTTGAATAAAGAATACCTCCCAAAGCTCCCACTACAAGACCTATTATGATATAAATTATCTCCATTATCTATTAACTATTTATTATTTTTCTTTCCAATATTTTTACAAAAAACCCACAATAATCCATTTGTGATGTTAGAGTAAACTCCCTATCAACACGATTTGAGCTTATTTCTACTCTCTGTAATCCGACGAGATGACGGCACGCCATTGAGCAGACCTTTACTCGGTAATTGTTTAGTGTTGAGTTTACCTAAATAAAGTTAGAATTATTGCAGGCTTCATTTATTATTCTTTGTTATCCTCTTCCAGTTCCTCCAAAAAATTTATTACTTCTTTCAGCTTTTCATCAGCTTCTTTCAGCTCTCTATCTTTTTTCTGTAAATTAAACTCTGCATTTATCATAAGCCTAAGAGCAGTCATCGCGAGAGCATCCTGTTTGTCTTTGGTAGCATAGTTATTCTCCATCTCCTTTATCGTCATCTCTATATTTTTCCCTATTCTACGCACCACTTCCTCCTGCTCTGGGGTAATATACATCGCATAATACCGCCCTGCTATATTTATTCTTATTTCCTGCTGAGCCATTACATTCCTGTATTTCTAAGATAAGCTATACATGCATCAATTTCCTTAATCAGTTTATTGATGTGATTTTTCATCAATCTATTATGGTCTGGATTACCAGAAATTGCTGAAATCAATTTTATCTTTTTTTGTTCCTCCTTCAACTCCTGATTTTCTCTCTGCTCCTCTTCATATTTCCCTTTCAGCAAATCATATTTTTTCTGCAAATCCTCATATTCTTTTGATAATTCTTTATAATCCTTATTGATTTTTAGAATTTTATCTCTTAATACAGAAAAATTTTTATCTAAATCTACTGACATCTCCAGAAGTTTGTTCTAACCTTAATACGCAAAATTACAACTTTTTTTGGATTTTTACTAAATTTTAAATAAAAAACCATAAACTTTCGTCTATGGCTCTCTTTTTATTCAAATTTTAGAACAAACATCAGTGCATTTGTTTTTAAGGAAGACATTGTCCCTGCCCAGTAGTTAGGCGTTGTCGCATTATCCTGAACTAGTTCGTTGTTTATTAAGAATGTTCCTCGTATCGCGGGAGTAAGTTTAAATTTAGAAAAATAAAACTGTATTCCTATCTCCGCAGACCACGCAAAATTATTCGTTCTCGTTCTAAAAGTCCCTTGTAAATTGTCATTCACACTTTTTTCATTTGACTGTAAATTCACCAGCCAATTCACCCCTGCAGCTGCGTAAGGACGAGAGTTAAACCATCTATTCCCATGAAGTTCCAGCATCACAGGAACATCTACATAAGTGGATTTCACCTTTCTCAAAGTATATAAATCTCTATCCGCAAGATTTACCGCTAAAACTGCTGCATTTTTAAAAGTAAGCTCCCTCTCCACGAACTGAATTCCTGGTTCCAACCTGATATCTAGATAATCATTTAGTTTCATTCTTCCTATAAGTCCAGCCCCAAATCCCACAGAATTTCTCACTATCACAGGGCTGTTCTGCTCTGAAAATCCGCTCGCCAGCTTCACTTTATAGTCAAAACTATTGGCATTCAGATAAAAACCATAGCTGTATTTATCCACATCTATCCACTCCAGCCTGTCTGGTCTGTCCCTGATATTAAAAAGCGACTGTGCGTCTGACATTGAAAAAAGTCCAAACAATGATAACATTCCAAACAATTTTTTCATATTATTTTTTTGCTTTATAAATTGTTACAATTCCTAAACTTAATTTTTTATACTCCACTTTTGAAAACCCCAAATCTAATAAAATATTTTTCATTCTCTCCCCACAGGGAAAATTCTGCACAGAGTCTGGCAGATAGGTGTACGCCTCCTTTTCACCAGAAATCATCTTTGCTAAAAATGGAAGCACTTTCCTAAAATAAAAATTATACAAAGGCGACAAAACTCCCTCCATTTTTGAAAATTCTAAAATATAGACATTCCCATTTTCCTTGACCACCCGCCTCAGCTCACTTAGACCTTTTTCTAAGTTTTCAAAATTCCTTACTCCAAATCCAACGCTCACAGCATCAAATTTATTACTTTCAAAAGGTAAATTTTCTGCATTTGCTTTCTGAATGGTTATGTCAGCTCCCAACTCTTTGATTTTTTTATCGGCCAAATTGAGCATTTCTTGGGACAAATCCACAGCAGTTATTTTCACTCGGAAGTTTTTCCAAAGCGCTATCGCCAGTTCGCCCGTTCCTGTGGCCACATCCAAAATTTGTTTTGGGTCATCGCTCTGCATCCATTTCACTAAGCTTTTTCGCCACAAAAGGTCTATCCGAAGTGAAAACAAGCGATTAAAGAAATCATATTTCGGAGCTATTCTATCGAACATATTTTCCACTCTCAAAGTTTTATTTGAGGCAGAATCATCTACTTTCGAATTTAAGTTCGATTGATTTTCAAGCATTTAATATACCTTTCAAAATATATTCAGCAGCAAAGATATCACAAAAAAAACAAATCATCATTAAAAGAAGCTTTTTCCGATTATCTCCCTGTTCTATTCAGTAAATCATCTATGCTGGTGTCTCTTATGTCATTATCAAATTTCTTCCCTGTTTGGAACTGGTAAGAGAATTTTATAGAAATTCCGCGAGAATTGTTTTTGGTGTAATTATAAGTATAAATTCCGTTGATATCCGAATATCCTTTCGTTCTGTTGGAATTGAAAACATCGGAAATATTCAGTGTTAAATTTGCTTTATTTTCAAACAATGGAACTCTCAGATTTAAGTCTGTATAAAAATTAGAATAATTATAATTAAACTGCTGTCTGCTCGGCGTGGAGTAATTCACAGAAACATCTAATTTCACTTTTTTGAACAAATCAAAACTATGAATACTCTCCAAAGTCATATAATAAGAGTGGGTTGAAAGATTATACTGTCCTGCTTTGAAACTACTATGAGAAAGATTTATTTTATTGGTTGTATTCCAGAAATCAGCAATTTTTACAGGAATATTAATATTAAAAAGAAAAGTATTCTGATATCCAGCATTTTCAAGTTTTGAAAATAAAACCCCGTTGTTCAAGAGATTAGAAACATTGATAATGTTATTTTCTGAATAAAGATAGCGAAATACAAAAGAATATTTTTTCATCAAAACATATCCTGCCTGTGAGATAAAATAATCCATTGGTTTCAGATGCTGATTTCCAGAACTCCACATATCGGTCTGCTCCACCATGATGGTAGGGTCATAGCTGAAAAAAGAAGGTCTGGTAAATCGTTTAGAAGCGTGAAGATAAAAAGTGTGGTTTTTATTATGAGTGTATGTAACCGTTGCAGAAGGCAGGAATTTATTATAATTCGCCCTGCCGTCTAATCCTTTATTCGTTTGAAAATCAGCATCAGTATATTCATTTCTCAATCCCAAATTATACTTTAATTTTCCTTTGGACAAAGAATAATTGAGATAAACAGAATATATATTTTCATTGAAATAAAAATTCTGTGAGCGGCTGTCTATAAAAGTATCAAAACTATAATAATCAGCCGTATTCCTATTGTCGCTGTTGGAAAATTTTACTCCAAATGAGAGTTTGTTCTGCTCGTTGATTTTTTTAGTGTAATCTGCCGAAGCTGTAAAGATTTTATAATCTAATCTACCATTTTGGGTATAATTTTCTGAATTTAAAAACAAGCCATTTGCATAAAAATCATTATAACTCTTGAACGGATTATAAAACTTCTCCAAAGCATAATCGGCATTGATAGTCAGCTCATCATCTTTGTCCGATGAAAAGTCATACTGCAAGGAAAATGTATGCGTTTTATCCTTGGTTTCAGAAAAATTATTAATAAAAGAAGTTCCCGAACTGGATAAAGTCTGAGTTTTGTAGTGATAGACATAGTTTTTATCCAAATCCATATCAGCAGTATAGTTGTAAAGGAAACTCAACTTATGTTTATCATTAAAATCATAATCCAAATTAAAGGTTGCATTATTCCCAAAACGCTTGGTTTTGCCTCCATATTCGCCCTCTCTGGTCAGCTGGTCAGTCCATTTTTGAAGGGAATTTCCTTTCGCATCAGAATATTTTATGAAATAATCTCCAGATGCATAAACTCTGAGCTTCCCAAAGGTTGCCATATAGTTAGCATTGCTGTTATGCCCAAATTTATCATTATAATAAACGCCTGTTCCCAGCCCAAGAACCTGCCCTTCCACTTTTTTAGTAGTAATGATAATCTGCACTGTGTAGCGACTGTCCATAGAAGCATCTGGAGTATCGTTTATCTCTATACTCTTTATGGTTTTGGCGTCGAGAGAAGACAGAAAAGTATCAAACTGGTCAGGGCTTATTTTGACTTCTTTTTTGTTAAGAATGATTTGTATTTTATCACTTCCCAAAATTTTCAGCCCGTTGGAATAGCTGACATTTGGAGAAAATTTTATAATCTCAGAAACATTCTCCTTCTGCTCCAGTATTGTCCCTGAAACATTCAGTTGGTATCCTTTTAAAGTCTGTGCTACAGGCTGTTTCTTTATTATAGAAACTTCTTTTATCTCTGTAACTTTCACAGAATCTTTCTTCTCCTGTGCTAAAAACACAGCAGGAATCAACCCGATGAAATAAAATGTTTTCTTCATTCTTTTTTGTCCAAATTTAAATAAAAAAGGATAATAATTAAAGCTGTCTTTAGTTAAGCTTTATTCATTACTTAAATACCCTACTCCTCCTGCCAGTAGTCAAACTCTGGTGTGGCAATAGGAGTTCTTCCGTTCCACTTGGGAATCTTAAATCCTTTAGGAAAGGAATAACCTCCTGGATAAAAATCTCCCATGTCATCTTCCTTGGCTTTAAATACTTTAAACCTCATGACTTTTTGAAAGCCTTTCTTTCCTGATACCCATAAAATGCCTGTTTCTGCATTCTTTTCCACCCCTATCGTTATCCTGTTATTGGCTTGGTTTTCAAAATATTTCTTGAAATCTTGAGGAAGAATTATTCCTGTACTATAATTTCCTCCTTTATACTCAAATAAAAAATGAATCTGAACAGGAAGTTTCAGATTTTTAATAAGATTGTTATTTTCTTTATACTCAAATTTACCCCATTCCTGCCAATCAATAGACTGAAAAGCCAAATCTCCCTTGCTCGGCTGATACCATGTGCCGTCTTTGGTGTAAAAAACCATATAAGGTGTTACATCTTTTTCCTCGCTGCTGAAACCTATATCATAGTCGTATTCCTTGTCTCCTTTTTCCCAAATATCATAGGGCACACCATGAAGATACCGAAATATATTAAATTCAGAATTTATATATTCTTTTGAAGTAATAGTTTCTCTTTCATATTTGTTATAATCTTCATCATGTTCCATCCATATTCCATTATTCTCTGCTTTGAACCTGATAATTTCTGTAAGTCTTTCAGAGCCACGCAACCATATGGTAGCATTTCCCCCAGGAGCCATTCCTGCTACTATAGAGGTGTAGGTGGTTTTCATGCCATAGACTGTCTTGAACCCGTTTTTAAAAAGCTTGAGCATACGCTCCCTCGGAAGCCGTGCTCCACCTCTATATTCTCTTCTGTCTATAGCGCAGACCCAACGAACCGCCACACTATCAGGGATATCCTTGTATTGGTCTCCTCCAGAGTAGCCTCCTGCTGTCACTCCCCAGCCTGGATCAAATCCTATATTAGCAGAAGCCCCTGCTACACTTTTACCCTTATAAAAATACTCTACCATTGGACCTCCATTCCCGTAATATTTAGGTGCAGACATTCCTGCATTCCATTCATATTTATCTTTTGGGCTGCAGCCTGTCAGTACCACCAGCACCAATATGCTACTCATATATCTCCCTTTCATAAAAAATCTTTCCATTTTCATCTTCTTTACTTTTTTCATCGGTCTGATATTTTCTATTTATAATATTCAAATGAAACTCCGTTGGGATTGTAAAGATTACAACAAAAAACAATTTCATATCTATTGACATTGGGAGGTAATTTCATAAAAGATATTTCACTAAATATTGCCTTTGCTTCCTTCTCTAATTTAATTTTGTCTGGCGTACAATATCTTGTATCATATGCATATATTTTATAGGTTATGGATGGTTTCTTCTCTTCAGCTTTCTTTATAGGAAAGCTTTCTATTTCAGTTATATTATATTTATCTTTTATTTTTTTCAATTCCGTTTTTTCATTTTCTATCTCAATATATTGAGGATTAGAAAAATAATTAATCCCAGAAATAACAACAAAATAAAACGCATAATAACCTATAAATAAAATACTTACAGCAATTAAAATTATTTTTATCTTTTTTTTCATCGGTCGGATATTCTCCTTTAAAAATCTCTCCTATTTACAATGATAAATAAGCGTATCTATTTCTCTCTTACTACCTTCTAATCCAGCATTACCATAGAAATGAAAACGACCCACTAGTTTTGTGGTATCTTTTTTACACTTAGAAACTAAAAAAAATGCCAGTTCATCCTCTGGATAATCATATAATGCATTCTGTGAAAAACCACCTGTTGTTTCTTCCTTATTTTCTAAAAAATAATAAGTATTTGAAGTGTAACGATAAAAACTAAAATATTTTTTATCTTTATTATTTGCTTGTAAAAAATCAATAATTTGAGTTTTTAATAAAGAATCACTCTTAGGAGGATTCTTTATTAAGATAAGAGCAGGAATTGCTCTGGATTGCACAAACTCTATCTTTTCTTCCTTGCAAGAAAATAAAAATAGCAATACAAAAAATACAAATACTCTATTTTTCATTTTATGGTTGTTTTTTTCTTTCCCAAAAATATAAATAAAAGAGCGAATATTCACTCTTTTACTTGTCTATTATTTCATTCTGCTTTTATGCACACGGCTCGTGTTTCGTTCTTGAAACCAATCTCCCAAATTATCCAAAAACCTCTTTACCATTTTATTGGAAAGCTTTTAAATTGGTATTCTGTATCTTTTTCTTTTCTAAACATTATCTCTATATAATCCTCTTTTCTTTTAAGTTTTTCTAATATTTCTGGAAAATCTTTTTTGAATTGGTAATAATCTGTAAGTTGTACAGTATCCTTAAATTTCTCTCCTAATTTTATATTTCTATCATACTTATTTAAAATTTCTTGAGCTTTTTTATGAGATATATTCAGAGACTCATGGACTAAATAATATTCTCCTGAAGAAATACCATTTTTTGCAGGTTTAATAGAGTATTCATACAATATTTTTAATCTTCATTTAAAATGATAAAATCTGATAAAAAAGCTTTCTTTTCATTGTTTTCTATAAAATTAAATGTTATGAAAGAATAGGATTCCATATTCTCCACTTTAAATTTTATCGGAACACTAATCTTTACAGAGTCCTGATATTTCGGATTATATGTTATATAAACAGGTTTATCTGAATTTATTTGATGAAAATGAAACTCTTTACAACTCACCAATAAAACTGAAATAATAATAATTCTTATATAAATCATATCTTAATAATTAAAAAATATTGTTTCAATTAATATAATGTTATCATTTACAATGTGATACATTGACGCTTGTTTTAGCGTTTTGGATCTCCTATTTTAGAAAGATAATCCATTGTTTTTTGAGGATTGGAATAATCATCAGGCGTTGATAATATTTTCTCAATAATATCCTTGATATTAGGATAAATCTCTTTTTTTATTTTTTCTTTGTCAAGAAAACGCTCCATATCAGCGAAAATATATTCTCTCAGCTCGTATTTAGAGGTTTCGGGATGGTATGTAAATATCAAATCATGAAAACCACTGCCGTCAGAAAAATCAAAATTGCTTAGTACATATTTTTTCAGTTCCTTATCCTTATTATACCCAAATTCTATTACTAAATCATTTAATAAATTGGGATTTTTGGTTTTCAATAGATTATAAGACCCTTTATCTCCGTAAAAAATATAATTATTATAATGGAATAAATCCGCTTGGTTTATGAGGTATTCATTATCCACATCAGAATCTTCATACAGGATATAATTCTCCGATTTCAAAGCGATATACGGAAACTTGGAATTGTTAAGGGCAATAATGCTATTGGCATATTGGCTGATATTTATACCGTATACTTCCAGAATTTTTTGGGTATATTCTTCATTGGATGGGAATCTGAAATCCATATCGGACAAATTTCTTTTCCCATAATCTATAAGGTCTGTTGATAAAGAATCATAATTAACTTTTAATCCATCTCCCTCTTCCAAAATGTTATAAGGCGCCTGTTTCGTGCTTACCGAACCCTTATTGCTTTTTTCATCACATGAAAAAAATATAATGTTAGCCAGCAGTATTATTAAAAAATATCTCATTCTATGATAATTGTTTTTGTGTAAAATATTCTTTTAAAGCTCTTCCATTCCTGCGCGCCACCTACCGCCTGTTTTGGTCTCTTCCCAAACTCTTTTCAAGTCTGGATTGTTATAAAAATTTTTCTTCTCAATTTCTTCTCTATATTTCTCAGTTAGGTTTAAAATTGGGAAAAAATTATAATAAGAATTTTCATCTGTTTTGCTCATGTGGTAAGCTGTCTCGCTTAATATCTTGGTAAGTTCTGGAAAATTGATTTCGGATTTCCCCTGTTCTTCTTTTTTTATTAAAGTATACATCAATTCTTGGATTCGAAACGAAAAATCAGACAATTCCTTCTTTTTCCAGTCTTTTACCACTGCGAAAACTTCTATGTTTAAACGATTTTTCCCTCCGCAGGAACGGCTGATTAGTATTTTTTCTAACTCAGCCAAATCTTTATAATTTTCCTTCAATACAAAGTCCAAAAGTGCCTTATCCTCCACATAACCAAAAGTTTTCACCAAACTCTCCAAAAACCAAGTATCATTAGACCTAAGCCACGCAAAACTCGCCTTGTCATCATTGAATAAATACTTGTTGCGATTTACTAAAATTTGAATATTATTTTGGCGTCGTTCTTTCAAATCCGAAACATCTTTCCATTTATAAATTTTAACTTCCTCGCCATCTTCCATGTATTTTTCCATTGATTTTTTCTCAAATTCTGCAAGTTTAGGGTATGCATTTTTATAATCTATCAGCTCTGGAATGGCATAAAGTTCGGTTAAAAAATTACTGTTTTTAATGATGTAGTACGAATACGGCGTCACATCTACAGACTTATCATTTCTATAGTATTTTACCTCTTTATCACATTTTTCATTAAAGTTGAGATACAGGTATTTTGATGATAAATTAAAATCTATTTTCCTTTTAAAAATCATCTGCACCTTTTCAGAAAACGCCTTGTTTGATGGTGGAATGTATCCTTTTGATAAGATAATTTTCTCTGCCACAGGGATGACCGCCTCCATATCCTCCTTAGAATATGTATATGTTTCTATATCAAATGAATTTAGAACTTCTCCTGATATTCCCTTTTCCAATTGTTGTCTCAGAACATGTTCTACATTGCTGCTGTGCGCTTCTGTAAGATTGTTTTTCACAATATTTTCATCTTTCTTCTGTGAACATCCATGATAAACACTCAAAACAGAAACTATCAGTAATATTTTTTTCATTATCTATATTTTTAATCAAATTTCGGGAATTTTATTTCTTCATTTTTAAATATTCTATATTGATTTTCATTTTATAAATATAATGAAGGTTCAAAATCTAAGACAGGTTTTGACTTTATTTAATAGGATTCTTTGTATTTTTCTTCATCATTGTTATAAATGCGGAAATTCTGTATTTCTAATGGTTCGTTGTTTATAAACACCTCTATCCTTGAGTTTTCCTTATTAAATTTAATGGTAAACTCTATATTTTCCCCTCTTTATAGCGCTCAAAATGCTTAAATATCTTATCTTCATCAAACAAAATACGCCCTCTGTATTTCTCATTCTTACTCGTTTCCCAGTCGATGTCTATACGATTAGGAAGCGCCCGGGATTTCCCAGTTTCATTGAGAACATGAGGTCTGTATAGATACTCGCTTTCTCTGTTGTAACACTCATAATGTGTTCTAAACAGCCTGAAATTCTGATTTTCTGAGAGATAATTCAACCTGATATTATAACGCCTGCGGTACTTATCCCACTTCTCACTACTTAAGTTAGGGATATACCATCTTGTCTTTAAATCTGAACGGGGAGATGCCCAGAGGCGTCTCATTTCTTTTTCATATTCTGAGGTATCTCCTTTAATTTCTACTGCTTGATATCTTCCTATCTCTATCCGCGTAGGTCCAAATCCTGCCCACACTACCACCATGCCTTTAGGAGCAAAACCAAAAATAAGTTGGGTAAACTCAATATAATTTGTCTGGCTGTCATCATTAAGATTTGTGATATAATGTCCTTCATAATCAGGAGATTCAAATCTCTGATACCACCGGCTCATATATTCTCTCATCTTTGTTTCATCAAATTCTATATCTACCTTATAAAATTTATCTTCTGCCAGCGCATAGTAGATAATCTCAGTTTTATGGGGTGTTCCTCTCATTTGATAAGGGTGTTGTCCCCAACCCCATACTGGATTAGATGTTCCAAACCCCACACTTCCTGTATTACCCTCAAATGTTGTTATTTCACTATCTATCAACATTATTGATAATTTATCTTCTGTTGGGCTTGACACTGAGGGTGCCCACTCTCTTATGTTATTTTTCATACTATTCCCCTTTTTGTTTTGACACTGTATCAGTGAGGTTATTAGCATCAGAATTATTATCTTTATTGGTTTCATTTTATTCCATAGTTTATATCTTAATTATATTGGTTTTTCAAGTTTATCCATGTGGTAGATGCTTATTCATCATCCCTACCACGATATACATCATTTCCCTTTCCTAATGTAGCATTATAGACCTTTCCTGTAAGCATATCCACAGATTTGGTTTTTCCATTTTTATTGAACACCCAAAACAACCTGTCATTTCCTAGCAATACTTGTATATGCAGCTTCTTCTTGCTAAAACCAAAGTGATGGCTTACCTTACGAAATGCCTCCTTATAAGTCATGGGATAGTCTCGGTCTTTGCCATCTTTATCCTCTATTTTTATTAAATTCCCCTCCTCATCGAAGTACTCCCATTTTCCAATTTTAAAATTATCTGAATGTGATGTAAAATATTCCTTACCTCTCTCTTTTATTGTACCATTGAGATAATATTCCTTAATTAGTTTATAGCCTTCCTTATAAATTGTAAAAGTTTCACGAAAATAGTCTTCCCTTTCTATTATAAAAATTTCAATAGTATCTTTTTTCAATTCATAATATCCATCATAATTGTTTTTTCTTTTAAATTCTTCTAAATCAAAATACTCTACTTCTCCTATTTTATGTTCTTTAGGTAAGTAGCTAGGTGTAGCACAACTTAATAAAATAATACTAATAAATAACACATATATATTATTCTTTACTCTTATTTCCATTTTCTCTTTCTAATTTTACATGTGGTCTACAATTCCAAAAACTAAATTTGTCTTCTATTTTACTTAATTCTTTTGGGAATTCCTATGTTTTTTCTTTCCCAAAAATATAAATAAAAGAGCGAATATCTGCCCTTTTTTATCTAATAATCCGTTAACTCATATTCTCCTTTATTCATTCCTGTAAAAAAGAAATTTTTATGCATTCTTGTATTGTATTTATGATTTAAAAAATACTACCAAATATATAAATATTAAAATATCATTTCTTAGAGGAATGTATCCATATAATTTGTATTTTTGTGTTTTTTGAACTTCTCATAATATAAAATTATAAGAAGTTTTTTGAAATAACCCCCTCAAAAAAATACTATGAATTCGAACTTTTATTTTTTACAAGAAGATTATAACTTATTATACAATATTGCCTATTTATCTGAGAAAAACCTCTATTCTGACCCAAACACCTGCATGTTTAAACTCAGACAGTTCAGTGAAGTAATGGTCAATGAAATTTATCAAATAGAACATATCCCTATTCCTATAGAGAGCAATCAGGCTTCTAAAATCAATACACTTAAAAGAGAAGGCATCATAGAGCCTATTATTGCTGATATTCTGCATCAATTAAGACTCAAAGGCAATGATGCTGTACACTCAGTCTATGCATCTGAGGAAACCGCAGAAACGCTGTTAAGAATGGCTTACCGATTGGCTCGCTGGTTTGCATTATCTTATGGTGAAGGAACAAAGGGGCATTCAGAATTTATACTTCCTGAAAAACACTCGATTTCTGTAGATGAACTAAAATCCGAAAAAGAAGCCCAAGAAAAACAAATAGAAACACTCAAAAACAAACTTTTTGAACTTCAAAAACAGAAAGAATATTTGGAAGAAAGCCAATCCAAAGAGTTTCTATCTGCACAGAAAGAGCGTGTAAAAAAATCTCAAAAATATGCAGGAGAGCTTACTCTCTCGGAAGCTGAAACCAGAAAAATAATCGATGCTCAATTAGAAGAAGCAGGATGGCAAGCAGATTCTATTAACTTAAAATACTCCAACGGCATCCGCCCTGAAAAAGGTAAAAATATAGCAATAGCCGAATTTCCTACCGATAAAGGCAAGGCAGATTATGCTCTGTTTGCAGGTTTGCAATTGGTAGGCATCGTGGAAGCAAAGGCTGAATATAAGGACATTTCAGCAATTATTGCTAATCAGTGTAAGGATTATGCAACCAGCATAAAATCAGAACATTCCGAATATATCATTTCTGAATGGGGAGACTATAAAGTACCCTTTGTGTTTGCAACCAACGGGCGAAAATACCTGAAACAACTGGATACCAAATCTGGAATATGGTTTTTGGACACGCGCCGAAATGATAACATTCCCAAGGCTTTACAAAATTGGAAAAGTCCACAAGGCCTGTTGGAAGATTTGGAAAAAGACATAGAAAAAGCCAACCAAAAACTTAATGAAACGCCTTACGATTTATTGAAAGATAAGAGCGGACTCAATCTTCGTGAATACCAGATAAGAGCCGTAGAAGCTACTGAAAAAGAACTACTTAACGGCAAGCAGTCGATTTTACTTTCAATGGCAACAGGAACAGGGAAAACTCGCACGATATTAGGAATGATTTATCGCTTCCTAAAAACGCAGCGTTTCAAAAGAATACTGTTTTTAGTGGATAGAACTTCCCTTGGCGAGCAGGCTCACGATGTATTCAAAGAGGTACGATTGGAAGACTTACAAATCTTGGATAACTTATACAATATCAAAGGGTTAGAGGATAAAAACATTGACCGAGAAACCAAAATTCATCTAAGTACAGTTCAGGCGATGGTTAAACGGATTTTATATAATGACGGCGAAGGTACTCCATCGGTTTCGGATTATGATTTGATTATCATCGATGAAGCCCACAGAGGATATACCCTAGATAAAGAAATGGGAGATGATGAGCTGGAATTCAGAAATCAGGAAGATTTTGTCAGTAAGTATAGAACTGTAATAGAATACTTTGACGCTGTAAAAATAGCCGTCACTGCCACTCCTGCCCTGCACACCACCGAGATTTTTGGGAAACCTGTATTTGAATACTCATATAGAGAAGCTGTTTTAGACGGGTTTTTGGTAGATTACAATCTTCCTCATCAGATTATCACAAAATTAAGAAAAGAAGGCGTTCACTACCAAAAAGGAGATACGGTTCATATTTTTGACCCAGAGAAAAACGAAATTACTGATTTCTCAGAACTTGAAGATGAACTTGATTTTGATATTAATCAGTTTAATAAAAAAATCATCATAGAAGATTTTAACCGAGTAGTACTCAATGAAATAGCCCAAGACCTTGACCCTGAAGGACAGGGGAAAACACTGATTTTCGCAGTAGATGACCAGCACGCAGACCTTATTGTAAAAATCCTTAAAGAAATCTATGCTGAGCAAGGCATTGATAATGACGCAGTTAAAAAAATTACAGGAAGTATCGGCGATAAAAAAAGAATTTCGGAAGCCATCAAGCAGTTTAAAAATGAGAAATATCCAAATATTGCGGTTACGGTAGATTTGCTCACGACAGGAATTGATGTGCCCGAAATTACTTCATTAGTATTTTTACGCCGAGTGAAATCAAGGATTTTGTTTGAACAAATGCTGGGGAGAGCCACTCGTCTTTGCCCGAAAATCAATAAAGAAAATTTTGATATTTATGACCCTGTGGGAGTTTTCGAAAGCATCGTAGATTTTACGAAAATGATGCCTGTGGTTGCGAATCCTTCCGCTTCTTTTGAAGATATTATCAATGGAATTAACCATAGTGATGATTCTTCATCGGTAAAAAAATATGTCAATCAGCTCATTGGAAGACTGCAAAGGCGCGCCAAAAACATAGTAAAACAAGATGAAGACTATTTCCTAAATTTACAAAAAACAGCTCCACAAGAGTTTATCAGAGAACTAAAAGAACAATCAGTGGATGAAGCAAAAACATTTATCCAAAATAATATAAAAGCGATAGAATTTTTATTCCATTCTAAATCAAAATCAAATAATTATAAAATAATCAGCGGTAAAAAAGACCAGATAGCCGAACGCTACCAAGGATACGGCGGAGCTGAACAGCGCCCTGAAGATTATATCGAAGAGTTTAAAACTTTTATTACTCAAAATCAGAACAAAATAGCTGCACTCAACATTCTCTGCACCCGCCCAAAGGAACTTACCCGCGCTGAACTCAAAAGCCTCCGACTAGAAATGGAACAAGCGGGCTATTCCATCAAGAAAATTAACCTCGCTTGGAATAAAGCCAAAAATGTGGAAATCACTACAGATATTATCGGTATTGTCCGTACATTGGCTCTGGGCAATGCTTTGGTAGATTATTCTGTTCGTCTGGAAAATGCCTTCAAAAAACTCAAAAATCATCGTCAATTCACAAAAATTGAAGAAGGATGGCTTAAGCGCATCGAAAAATATCTCGTAAAAGAACAATTCATCGACAGCGAAAGTTTTAATACAGGAGCTTTCAAAAACGAAGGCGGTTATGAAAAAATCAACAAAGCCTTTAAGAATCAATTAGATGAAATTGTAGATGAACTGAAAGAATATTTGTTTGAAACAGCATAAAATTTAATAATTATGGAAAATAATATTTGGAATATTGAGGAAGTTGAGAAAAATTTACAAAATATTTTTGATAAAAATTCAGAGATAGAATTGTTAAAATTATTAAAAGAAAATACCTTCTTATTTTATGAACTGGTTGAAAGAAAATTTACAATGCAACCCATCTTTCATGAAGTTAATTTTGGAGCAAGATATAGATGTGATTTTTTGTGGTTCTCCGATAGAAGTGACTATCCACAATGGGTATTAGTAGAAATAGAAAAGGCAATTTATTCAACAAAGACAAAACTACTTCAAATTATTTAAAAAAAGGGATTGAACAAATAAAAAACTGGAAAAAATATTTTGAAGAATTTCCTCAAGAAAAAGAGAGAATTTTTAAGAATAAGCATATTAAATTTAGATATATTTTGGTAATTGGAAGTAAAGAAGATTGGAATAAAGATGAAAATTCAAAAATATGGAGGCGTTATGATGATTCACAAATAGAGATTAGGTCAATGGATATTTTCAACAGAGCTATTAATCATATAAAAGAAGATAGAAGAGGGTTTTGGTGTTTTGAAGAAAATCCAAAAACATTAGAACCTTCAAAATTAGATGATTATATCGAAAAAAATCCATTTACAAAAAAGTATATATAATACAAATAACAGATGTATGAACAATCAAGAAATAGTATCAAAGC
>CAUQSG010000030.1:0-19688 GCA_963520725.1 uncultured Flavobacteriaceae bacterium
ATAACGACCTCTAAAAGTGTTGCAGTAAAGGAATAACGACCTCTAAAAGTGTTGCGACAAGCATCAACAACCTCTAAAAGTGTTGCAGTAAAAAGTTTTTACATTAATTTTTAATACTGATTATCAGATATTTATATTAACGACCTCTAAAAGCGTTAACCTTATATAATATTATAACTATAAAAAGGAAAATTAGTTAATATTTAATAAGTCCAAACCGCAGAAATAATTAAATTTTAAAAGTCCAAAAAATAATATTGTTTTTTAAATATAACGAATATTTATTTAGTACATCTATTTTATTTATATGTTAAAATTATCATATAGATTCAATAAGGTAGTAGCATGAGAAAAAATTCTATTTTTTCAATATCAAATGTTTATCTTTTATATTGTAGGAAAGAAATTTACTTTTTATAATATATATTTTTATCAAAATTTATAATAAATAATATAAATATATATTTAATTTATAGGTTTTATTTTATAATAATTAGTCTTTTACAAAATGCTTTAACTCAAAAAGTTTTAAAAAAAAGTAACACGAATTCTATTTTTATTTTTGAAGCAAAAAGTAAGAATTGAATTTTCATGAGTGAAAATTTCGATATCTAGATTAGTTGATTTTTGGAAAAAATAACTCCGCTTTTTTGAATAATGGTGTTTCATTTTTGTGCGTTTTTCTCAATGGATATTTTCTGTGAAAAAGGAAATTAGAATTTAAAAATCCTAATTCTGTAGTTGGTTATGATATTATTTAATGGATTATTATAATCAATATATTATATAAATACTACTTTGGAAGTATTTTGGTAGAAAAAGAATTTTCTATTTTCTTATTAAAAAAGAATAAAAATTTGTGTCTATGATATTTTTTTAAAATTTTGCAATATGATTACGCTCTTGGCGAAACATTTTCAACTTTTTAAAGTTAAGAAAGTTCTTTTATAGCGAAAATGTCTACCCCTGAGCATTTTTTGTATATGAATAAAACAGCAATTTTAGTAGATGGTGGATTTTTCATAAGAAGATACAAATCCATCAAGGTGAAACTGATCCTAAAACACTAGCAGATAAACTTTTTCAAATGTGTCTTGCACATTTAAAACAAGGAAATATAAATAGAGAGTTATATAGGATTTGCTATTATGATTGTTTTCCTTATGGAGGAAAGCAAACGAATCCTATCACTAAAAAAACTATAGATTTTTCCCAAACACAAATTTTTAAATTTAGGCAAGAATTCTTTGAACAACTAAAGAAAAAAAGAAAAATTGAATCTATTAAAGAAGATGATATTTATTTAGATTTAAAACAAAAGATGGTAGATGTAAAAATAGGATTAGATATTGCTACTATTACTCTAAAGAAACAAGCTGATCAAATCATTCTAATTTCAGGAGATTGTGATTTTGTTCCTGCTTCGAAATTAGCAAGAACAGAAGGAGTAGATTTTATTTTAGATCCTATGCGGAGCCAAATAAAACCTCACTTATTTGAGCATATTGATGGACTTCAAACAAGAATAAAAAAAACATCACAGAATACTATACAAAAACATCCTTGATTCTAGATATTTATAAATAGCAAATTGAATATAAGAAAGAAATTATTTTAAAAAAGATAATAATTGTTTAAAATTAAAATTAATTTTTTTTATTATTTGTTCTTCAGATAGATCATGTATTTGAGATAAATATTTAATTATGGAGGCAACATTACCAGGAAGTATGGTTTGTCCATTTTCTTTTACAAATGGGCCATCAGTTTCTGTTAAAATATTGTTTAGAGGTATTTTTGAAATTATTTGTTTCCCTTTTTCTGATCTTGTCATGTAAGGGTTTATTGAAAAATAATATCCTTGTAAAGATATTTCTTTAATAAGATTTAAATTTCCAGAATACCAATGAAAAATAGCCGATTGTATATTATGTTTTGTTAAAAGATGCAAAACCTCCTTATCTGCTTTTCTTGAATGAATACTTAATATCTTTTTTTGTTTAGATACAATTTTTAATATTTTGGAAAATGTTTCTAATTGAATATTTTTTGTAGAAATACCATCTTTAGAGAAATCTAGTCCAATTTCTCCAATATAAGAAGTTTTACTGATATTTTTTAAGAATAAATCAAATTCTTTCTTGTGTGAGTTAGCCATTAGAGGGTGCATTCCTAAAGCTAACCTTATTTTTTTTAATGATTGAAAATAATGATATCCCATTTCAAAATGGCTGGGCAGATTGGTCATGGCCAATACTGTTATATCAGCATTTATACAATCCTGTAAAACTTTTATTGGATTTGGATATAAATCTATGTGACAATGTGCATCAATAATCATTTTATCCCTAATATAGATTTTATAAATTTATTTCCTTTATTTCTAAACAAAAGTAAAACTTCTTGTTTAGACCTTAAGACCATTTCTGCATATTCAGTAAGATTATGAATTTCAATATTACCATTCACTAATAAACCTCTTTTTATATTTTCCAATGAAAGCCCTCTCTTTAAATAACTAATTAATGCTGGTAAATCTTTACTGTAATTTAGTGATGTAGCATTTGTAATAAAATTACCATATTGATTTTCATTATCTAAACCAGCTTTATTTAAGGCTGCTCTCCTATAAATACAAGGCATACATATTCCACATTCTTGAACTCCATTTTTAACTTTCCAATTTTGTTTTCTCCCTCTTTTCCCACAAGAAACAGAATTATGATAAATATTCTTTAATAATGTTTGGTTTGTACATTCAACAAACATTTCTCCTTTTGTCTTAAAAGAATAGGGATTATATATTATAGTAGATAACATTAATTCTTTAAATAATTCTTGAGTATTTTTTAAAACATATGGATGTGTTGTTCTTGTACTTAAAGAACTTACTCTTGATGGTGTCAATGGATAGTTGATTGAGATTGTTCCATTCTCAGGAATTATTAACTTATCGATTGGAGACAAGTAACAGCCTAATCCAATAAAAAAAAGTGAGCGACTTCGATAGTTATTTTCTACAGATATTCTATTACCATTAATATCTTTTCTTGATAAAGACAATTTTGATTGCACCCAATATATTTTATTGGGGTATTCTTTTTCTAAAAGTTTTAGTAATATTTTTTGATCTCTATTTGGGCCAGGGGATTTTGAATCAAAATGAGAAACTAAAAGCATTCTTTCGTTATTACTAAGTTTTTCCAATTCATCAATAACTCCTATTAAAGAATCTAAACCTCCTGAAAATAAACTTACAGATTTAATGGAATCTTTGTCATAACTTGGAATTTTTCTTCTGTTTGTACGTGGCTGAAACAAATCAACATTTTCTATTTTTCGAAAAGAAACTAGCCAATTATCTCCTGTAAGAAAATCTAAAATCTGTTTTAATTTCTCTTCTTTTCCACTCCAAACAGCTAAGTTATTCACGGGAAACTCTACTTCTATATCTCTTGTCCAACCATCATTTGAATAAATAGCCCGACTCAGTAGGTTGTCAACTCCATAAACTATTGCGGATACAAGAAAGAAATCAAATTTTACAGAGGTAAAATCAGCCGTAAAATCGAAAACTCTTTCATAACCTAAGAAAGATAATGGAACTTTTCTATTCACTCCGTTATCTATATAACAAAGCTCTAAGTCTGAAAATTTGCCATAATCTGCGTTATCAATAAATATATTTACTCTCATAACTATTCAAATACGGTTAATACATCTTGTTGAATATTTTTCACAAGCCTGTCGGCTTCATCAGAACTCCAATCAATGTTTTGTAATGGATTTCTTTTGTGCATATCGCCAACTCTTTCGACTATGAAATTTTTTATCTGACTGAAAAGATTATTACAATCACTTTCACTCTTGTTTTTTATTAAATTTTCATAGAACCACTTTGATAAAAGCTCATTAATGTAATACCCAAAATATTTTATTATTATATCCTCCAAAGTATTGCTTGTAAAGGTTTCTTCCAATAAAGTTTGTACTTCGTCAATGGATTCAGCTTGTCCCATTAGTTCTTCCAATAATAGTCTTGTAGCCTCTTTCGCTGCATTATCATCAATAGAAGTTGCACTACCGGAACAATACTCAATCAAATGATTAATTACATCGCCCACGGTTTTATTATCAATATCTGTTAAACCGGTGGATTCAAGCGTTTCTCTAATGTTATTACCGGAACTAATGAACTTTGAAAATACTCCTCCGATTTTCTTTGCAGTTCTGATACTGCTTCTTCCTCCTGCTTTTGAGCCGCCCCGTCCTCCTGTTGATGCTCCACCCAAAGCTGAAACAAAATTCCCCATTATATTCTGTAGTTTCTGGGCAGGAAGAACAGAAGAATCACAATTTGAGGTAAGCGAAGAACTAAGCGTACCCCAATTCGGAACCATTGAGTGTTTTACATCAGAAAATGATTTAGATGTTCCCATTTCTATTTTTTTAAATTAAATGCCTTACTTGCTTTTGATTTTCCATCTTTAAAATAATCATTCAAAAATTCTCCAATATCAGGCTCTGATTTAAAATCTGCTAATCTTGTGGCAACCGCAGGTTCAATATCTGATACACTGATTATTTTAAGAGCTTCCTTATAGTGATAAATTGTATTTTCTATTTTATCGCCTGTCATTATATTGAAAATTTCATACAACCGCTTTTGCTGAGGATTCCTTTTTAAATTTGAAGATAGAAGATTGAAAAACGCATCTTTTTCAATATCGCTAAAAGGTTGAAATTTTGTAGATATTAGAGATTTTGTAACTGCTGCCGTCATATTATCGGGTAATAATTCATTAAACAATGCCCTTACTACCGGTGGAATCATACTCGTTGCTGTGATAGAATTTTCTAACTTATCACGAGCAATCCAATAATAATCTCGTAAATCAACTCCTGATAACAGAGGTTCTATTTGAAACCATTTTATTATTTTGGGTTTACTCCATTCTTTGAAATCAGAATCTTTTATTTCTGAAATAACATCTTCAATTCCTTTCTCTTTACATAGAGCTTCTATATCAGTTATTTCTTTTGGTACTCCATCTTGAATTATTTGCCATTCAAATAACTTCTTGAATAACTTAGGTTCAGAATATTCAAGTATCATCATTTTTGCAAGAACAGCATCATTAAAGCTTTGTAAAGACGCAACTTCTGCAAGTCTCTTTCTGATTGTATAAGTATTTAGAAACCGTTTAATTTGTCTGGGATTTCCATACAAACTATTGGTAATTAATGGTACTAATGGAGGAATGGTAATTACATTGTCTTTAACTTTTCCAAATTCTTCTGCTTCTAAGATTTTTTCAAAATTTGATAGCCCAAATGCAGAATATTTATTTGTTAATCTATACTTCTGAAATTCATCAAGCACATTTTTAAATTTGGTATCGCCAATCTCTTTTTTACAGATTAGCATTGATATGTAAGTTTCAACTTCGGATTCGGAAAGTCTTGGTAAAGAATAAGGAAGCTGAATTAATTTTTCTAAATAATCAATAACAATCCGGTTGTTATCTTCTTCGATTTCTTTATTGTTTTTGTACTTATACTCAATAGCGTATTTCACAATTCGAGGGTCAGCTCCAATTATAAATGCAGTTTTGGGTACATTTAGGAAAAGTTTAATTGCTTCAAGGTTTTCAATAATTCTTTCAGGACTACACCTATCTAAATCATCAATAATTACAACTAACCTTTTGAAATTTGTGGCTTCTAAAAGTTCCGAAAAATCTTTTCTAAATTCTGCAACTGCATTTGTAGCGTTTTTATCTTCCACTTTTCCTTCTTTTACAAAGGCTTTATATATTTCCTTTCCTTCTTCCGATTGAAGTTTTTCAATTATTTTTTCTGGATTATCTCCCCATTCCGTTAGCTTTTGAATAGCAAAAGGAACTAAACTAAGCCCTCCTGTAAAATATGCAGAAACAGCAGGTAAGGCAACATTTTTCATAACCATACCTGCTCCACGCATCCAATCAATAGACTTCCAAAGCTTCTTTGCTTTTTCTTTTATCGTATCCTTTATTTCTTCAGAAATCTTTTTGTTGTCCTCCAATTCTTTAAGAATTGAATTTAGTAATGCAGCTTTAGCATCATCATATCCCTCAAAAGTCCACCCATTAAAGTATATACAGAGAGAATCCTTATCATCCTCCTTATCAAACTCTTCTTTTACTATTTGCAAGATGCTGGATTTTCCACTTCCCCAATCACCAAAAACCCCTATTGTAATTGGTAAAACAGACTCATCATTAATTACATTAATTAATAAATCTGCGTGTACTTTAAATCCTAATAAGTCTTCAGATGTTTCATTGTCTGCCCACATAGTTTTTATTTTAAAAATACAAAGTTACTTAAAGTATCAAGAAAACATCTCTATAATTGTGTTTATTAGTTTTTGCTGAGTATCTTCTTTTAGGCTTTCTATACGGTTTTTCAGCCGAGATTTGTCAATTGTCCGTAACTGGTCTAATGCAATTTGTCCTTGTTTTCCCTGTACTATACAATTTATCCTCATAGGATAGTTTCTTATGGTAGATGTAAGAGGAGCAACAATCACTGTATTAAGAGCATTATTCATTTCATCAGGAGAAATGATTACACAAGGTCTTGTTTTATTGATTTCACTTCCTATAGTTGGGTCCAATTCAATAAAAAATATATCAAATCTTCTTACCAAGTCCATTCTTCTTCATCAAATTTGTTATTGACATTCTCTAAAAATATTTCTTTATCCTTTAATGAACCTGCTTTTATCATCATTTCTTCCCATCCTTCCCTTGGATTATTTTTTGCTGGCTCTATGATGATTTTGTTGTTTTCTATGGATAAGGACACTTCATCTTTAACTTTTGCTTGTTCTAGGATTCTTTTACTTAAAAGGATACCATAAGAATTTCCAATTTTTCTGACTTTTGTTTTCATATGACAAAGTTATAACAAAGTTATAACAAAAACAAAATTTTCTATAAATTTAGTTGTAATTAATTGCACAAATAAATGTGCAATTAATAATCATTTTTGCATATTTCAAAATGCAAAAGCTTACTTTTCTTTCTTCAAGGTTTTTTCTACTCTGTAAAAGCTGGTTTTACTAATACCTGCTTGCTTACAGGCTTTATCGATAGGAATATTTTTGTTTTCATAGAGATGAAAGGCAAAATGATATTTTTCCAAAGTTTCTTTCTTTATCCCTTTGGGTCTTCCGATGAGCTTCTTTCTTCTCCTTGCTCCTTCAATTCCTGCTTTCGTTCTTTCACTGATGAGATTTCTTTCAAACTCAGCCACTGCTCCAAAAATCTGAATGATAAATTTTCCATTGGCAGAAGTAGTATCAAAAGCGGGTTCAGAAATACTTTTGAAGAAAACTCCTTTTTGATTAAAAAACTCAATGAGCTCAATCATATTTTTTAAAGAGCGGAAAATTCTATCGGTTTTATAAACGATAACCACATCTCCTTCGCGCAAGAAAGAGAGCATTTCATTGAGTCCTTTTCTATCTTCTCGCACACCACTGGCGATGTCGGTATAAACTTTCTCGCAGCCTTGCTGCTTTAATAATTCTATTTGGGTTTCTAATTTCTGTTCAGCAGTAGAAACACGCGCATATCCGAAAATCATAATTTAGATATTTAATGTTTATTGTTATGGCTTTTTGTTTATGATGTAGAAAGATTTATCTATAGGAATATTCTCTAGTATATTTCTTACAGATAATGGTAAATATTTTTCATAAAAAAGCCACTTTTTAATTATTTAAATTGAAACAAAAACAATATCCAAATTTATAAAATAATCAAAAACAAGTCCCGAAGTTTTTTACTCCTTTTTTATCAAAAAAGGCAAGATGGTCTTTATCTAAAACTTGAAAAAGTTGTATATACAAAGACACATCTTGCACCTCTCATTTCGGTTAACTTTCAGATATTTTATATTTTGGTAAAGGAATTTTATTAGAGCAACATAAAACATTGATTTTCAATGTCTGTTTTTTGTAAAATAGATTTTGGACTCTAAAAATATGCTTATAGTGCAGAAGAAATGAAGTTCTAAAAAAGCTTGTTTTTTTAGTATAAATAATGTTTTTATTTGGTATTTATTGATAACCAGCTATTTAGCAAAACAACCCTGTCACATTTTTTACAGGTTGCTCTCCTAACCCTGCAGTATATTTTACAGGTAGATGATATACCTTGCATTATTTTTTACAGGTTGGTAGGGTAATTTAAAATAATGAAGTAGACAAAAAACTAGTACCCTAACTTTAGAATTTCATTGGTAATTTTATATGAAAGACACTTTGATAGTATCAAATGATACTATCAAAATCATGTTTTAATTATTAAGTAAAAATTCAGTATTAGTTATTACATATCCTCCAAGCTCCACGCATAAAAATCTTTTTTATAGGAATTAAATTGCGGATTTTGGATTAAAAATTCGGCAGCTTTTTGTCTTAGTTTTTCTATACTTATATTGTTCTTTTGTCGTTTTATTTCCGCGAAATCTATGCTTTTTTCTATTTCATTTACTGCTATAAAATCTATTTCAGTTTCTCCTTTTCTATCCCAATAGTTGCCGATGCTCGTATAAGCTTGAGAAATTTGGGCATTTTCTCTAAAATACTTTTCTAACATATGTCCGCTGAATGAAGAAAAATCTCTTTCTATGATCTTTCTCAGCTGTTCATATGCCCCTATTTCTATCATTGATGAATATTTATAGATGAACCTAAACCAAAACATGATAAAATTATCTTCTATCTGATACTTTACATTTTTAGTTGAACTTTTTGTAAAAATAGGCTGTTGTTTTTTTATCAGATTAAAATCTCTCTCCATCTTGGTTAAATAGCCACCAATTTCCTTTTTTAACAAGTTTTCTATCTCACTTCGTGTATTTTTCCCCTCGGAAATAGCCGTTAAAATACTAAAATATGTTCCATACTCTTTTCCAAACTCATCTATCAAAAGATTTTTCCCTTCTGAAATGAAAATAGAATTCTCATCTATCATTCCTTCTATCATTTTCTCTTTGCTTGTCCAGCCATTATCCATAAAAAGCTGAACATATTTTGCCACACCTCCTGTAAAACTGTACAAAGCCAGTAAATCATCAGGAGTATAGTTGGGATTATAATCTGATAAAATTTCCTTTAAAATATTGGTTTTAAATGCTTGTAGTTTTATGAAATGATTCGCTCTTCCAAATAAGGGTTCTTTATAATTTTCAAAAATTTTGTACATCAATGAAATTACAGAACCTGAAACTATTAGATTCAGCTTAGCTTTATCCTTATGCAAATCCCAAATTCTTTGCATATCGCTATAAACCGATGGATTTACTGTGAAAAACTCCTGAAATTCATCAATTATCAGGGTAATGTTTTGTTCATATGATAGCTGAACAATATATTCAAAAAGAACAGAAAACGAATTTACTTCTCCTAAAATAGGTGGATTTAATTTCTCTTTCAATTCTTGTAGAAAATCCTGACATAAGATAACTTCTGATTTTTTTGCTACAAAAAAGTACAGAAACTTTGTATTTTCATAGGATTTTAACAAAAGTTGAGTTTTTCCAATTCTTCTTCTCCCAGTTACCACACTAAATTGAGCATTCTTTTTTGATTGCTCTTTAATTTCGAGCAGTTTTTTGATTTCTTTTTCTCTGTTGTAAAATTTCATGCCACAAACATAAGAAACAATTATTTCCGAAACAAGCATTTCGGAAAATATATTTAATTTATAAAAATCTATGAATCAAAGTTGAAGGTTTTATTGATGTATATTTTAAGTTTTGTTATTATTTACAGTTTCAAAAACTATCTTAAAAGAGAACAAATAAATAAAACGGAAAAAGAAACTGTTTTTATAGGATATTTTTGAAAAATTTATAGTTTCAAAAAAGGGTCGGTTTTTGTGCTCAGAATTATAGATAGAAAAAGGATGATAAGCACAATATGATGATTTAATTTTTTTATAAATCTTTTTACATATTTCAGTAAAAATAAAAACTGCAATTGTAGATTTAACTAAGGCGGCACTGTCCTGTAACCTTACTTTGTGAGAAAAAAAGTGATTTTTCAACAATTAAGTAACAGATATACAATAAATTAATTTTTGTATTGTGAGAAAGAGGGCTGTTTTTTCTCATTTTTTAGTGTATTTATTACACCAATGAGATGTTATTAAGCATTTATTGCTTTGAAAAAAATGCAGTTTTTGAGAATTTTCTCAAAAATTAGAATCTATAATTATACCCAACAGTACAGGTTATTTCATTCATTTTTGGATGAGGAATATTTTGGTTAGTGAGTCTAAACATATTGATAATGTTTAAATCAAAATTATGTTTTTCCCAAGGTGCATAACTTGCTCCTGCTCTAAAATTAAATACACTTGTCCTAATTCCCCCACCACTTGATATGTTATATGAGGCTCCAGAGGAAATTTGCATTTTATCTTTCAGTATTCCTTTATTAAAACTTATGCTTGGTCCAATTATATTGGTGTATTGAGAAGCAGCATAAGTGTTGGTGTAATTGATAGAAGCCGCAATATTCATCTTTCTTTCAGGAAAAGAGATGTTATAGTTAATATTAGCATTATGAAATCTAGAAATTCCACCTCTCCTTACGATTCCATTTTCTTTGTTAACCATATCATTAAGTGAATAGTTAATATTTATATTTTGTGCTTTTTCCTTTGTTGCTGAAAGAGCATAATTTATATTTATATTCACATTCTGCGAGATTTGTCTATATTGAATAGAATCTCTTGGTTGTTGTATTTGAAGAGGATTATTGTTAATATTATTAAATTGATTAAGCTGATTATTTGTAAACATTGTAAAATTAGAATAAGAAGCCGTAATCATCAATTTATCAGATGCCTGAAAATTGGCATTCACTGTTCCTACCCATCTACTTGTTTGTTTGCCTTTTTGATTTTGTAAATTATCCCGCTGTCTTCCAATATTAGTTTGTAAGGAAAGTTTATCTTTTAAAAGATTAAAGGCAGTATTTAAGGTAATGTTTTCGAAATCATTATTAAAATAATATGCGCCTAGTGTTTTATATTCAGGGTCTACTCGTTCATATCGGATACCAAGCATTCCTTTTTTCAAAGTAAAATTTGTTCCAAAATTATAAGCAAAATTATTTGTTGTAGTTGCATTAGATTTAATAAAACTTGCTGCAATTCCTTTATGGGAAGTTCCTTTTGGATATCTTAAATCTTCTGTGAGTGCAGAGTTCGCAACTTCAGCAAAAATCTCTAAGTTATTATATATTTTCACGCTTCCCTGTAATGAAAACACCATGTTTTCTTGTGGCAGCACACCTTTACTTTCTGGATTGCTCTTTAACGAACCCACATCATCTTTTGCATAAAATCCTATGAATCCCAGCTTATATCGTTCTTTTTCCCATTCTATTTTTGTACCATATCCCATTCTTCTATAAGAAGGAATCGTAGCAGGATTGCCATCTTCTTCAATGGCTTTGTTTAGCCTGCCAGTCATTAGTGAAACTTTTAGAGGAAACTCAGGAGTGAGTTCTACTCCACCCCCTGTAAATAAAAGTCCATTATAGGTATATGGTGAAAAAGACATTCCCGCATCTCCTAAATACACTTTTATCCATTTGTATTTTGGAGCAATACTAAAGCGATTAAATTTAAAGGGAACTTGATAATTTAACTGGCTTCCCTGATTTGTAAAACTGTATGAAATAGGCAGAGACCAGTTGTAAATACCTAAATTAAGATTTCCATTTAGGAAATAAGTAAAAGGATCCCTAGAATCATTAACATTAGAACTATAAAAAACAGTGCTGGCAGAGACACCACCAGTAATCTTAAAAGGATTTCTTTTTAAAGTTTCTATGGTTCTTTCTCCGATATTTTCTAAATCAATCTCCTCTTGAGCAGAAAAAAACTGCCCCAGCATCAAAAAAAATCCTAAAAGAAATCGCCTAAAATTATTCATATATTTTTGGTTTTCTTATGTTAAGGTTTTTTTTGAACTTTAATATCTGTAAGAATATAAGATTCTTTGCCTTGAGAAACAAATTGTTTGATTTTAATTGCTCCCTTTCTGCCATCCTGAGTCTGGAACAAAATGATTCTCGGTGTGTTTTGTCCTGTAAAAGGAGTTTTGCCTCTATTTGATTCTACAATATTTAAACTATTAAAAGCATTTCCATGCTCAATAGCATCAAAACTGCTTGAGTTAAGCTGTACTCCAACCAATTCTTGTGAGTTAATTATTTTAGTAGAAATTGCGTTAGGAATAGGCAAAAATGCAGTATTTTGAACTTCATTAGGAGAAATAATTTGATTATAAGTAAAACGGTCATCCAAGCCAAAAAATGCAAAATCAATTTTTGCCCCATTACTAGCTGTTACTTCATTTTTGGTGAGAACTTTGCCTAGCTGAGAGGAGAAAAAAGAACCTATTGATGAGTGCGCTGTACTAATTCCCAGTTTGATATTTTTGAAATTCAATAAATTCTTATTTGCAAATACTTTAATTTGTTTTTGAATTATTTTTGTTCCTTTATCATTAGTTGCTTTTAAAGATATGGTATAGTCTCCAGCTACAGGAAGCACAAAACTGGGGTTGGTTTCAGTACTTTGTAAAGAAGCAGCACCAGAAACATTCCATACATAGGAAACAGCATCTATGGATTTGTTTTGAAAATTCACAGTTACAGGAGCTTGATAATCACTATTTACAAAATCTACTGACCAATCAAAATCTACTATCATAGCTGGTTTTACATTCACTTCCTTTTCTATAGAATGAGATTCTCTACCATTAGACACAGTAAGTTTTATTTTATGATTTCCTTCTGTAGTAAAAATAACTGTAGGGTTTTGTTCTGTAGAAGTCGCAGGAGAGCCATTTTCAAATGTCCATACATAAGAAGTTGCTCCTACAGATTTATTATTCATTTTTAATTTTACAGGAGCAATATCGCTTCCTTCTCTCTGCCAGTCAAAATCAACTTTTATGGCTGGATCAACACGGATTTCTATTTCTTTGGAATCAGTATTTCCATCCCTATTAGAGGCTTTTAGTTTAATTTTATAAACTCCGCTCTGAGAATAAGTAATAGGTCTAGGGTTTATCTCTGTGGAGGAAGTTCTGTCTGCTCCTTCAAAAGTCCATTCATAAGTATCTGCTCCTGAAGATTTATTGATGATTTTGACCACCACGGGAGCAGAGTAATCATTATTTACCACTTCAATCTTAAAATCTGCTTTTACAGGAACATCTTCTTCCCGTACACAAGCAGCAAAAATAATTGAAATAATAAACAGTCCTATATTTAAAATTGAAAATCTAAAACTTTTCATATTTGTATATCATTTACTTGAAATTAATTAACAATCATCTTTTTTACTTGAGATTCACCTTTCGTTTCAAGGATGATGAGATAAGTTCCTGCAGTGAGATTAGGCTGATTGAATGGAATCTCGTAATTAACAGATCTATTTCTTAAAACAGGAGCAAAAGGCTCATGAGATACCATATCAATGATTCTTAATTTAATATCCGCTTCTTCATAAAGTTTTACGATTACTTTATATTCTCCGTTATTAGGGTTTGGAACTATGGTAAATTCCTTGATATTTGAGGTTCTTGCAGGGTCTATATCTACACCTGAGAGATTTTCTTCTACCACTACATTTTTATAGAAGATTTTTTCACATGCTCCCTGATGACCTTTTAACCCGAAGTTATATGAACCTGTAGAATGGAATTTTACTTCCAAATAATCATCATTTTGCTCTATTACTTGTACTTGGCTAGTTCTAGGAACGATCCATTCCACTCTTTGTGGTCTAGGGTTAGAGGTATTTACAAGTTTTACAGTTCTTTCTACATAGGCTTGTGTAGAAAGCATCATGTGCGGATGAAGCTCCTCAGTAGAATTTCGTACAGTGATTTGGTCTGTTGCTATACAACCTTTGGCATTTGTAATTATAGCGGTATAAGTTCCTACTTGAGAAATTCTAATTTTAGGATTGGTAGAAATTACTCTTCCATTTGCATCTTTCCATTGATAAGTAGCTGTTCTATCACTTACTGTGATATCATATTCTTTTGAATCACCAGCACACAGAGTAATATCCCCTCCTAAATCTACTGTAAATTCTTCTGGGTTGGTAAGAATATATTCTTTTGTCATATGGCAGCCATTAGCATCTGTGAAAGTTAGCACATATTTACCTGCTTTTAAACCAGAAATAGTTTCTCCTGTCATTCCATTTGACCAAACCAAAGAATAAGGAGCTCTTCCTCCCGATGCTCTTACACTTATTTTACCATTAGCAGCTCCATGGCATACAGGATTTTTAATATCTACATCAGTAATTTCTAACTGACCAGGCTGTTCAATTTTGATACTTCCTTTTACGGAACAACTTTTCGAATCAGTTACAGTAACAAAATAATTTCCAGCTCCTAACCCCTCAACTACAGGGGATGTATCTAGTGTATTCCAAAGGTAAGTATATCCTCCAGTTCCTCCTGTTGCAGATACTGTAACTTTGCCATCTTCTAGACCATTACATTTTAAGGTTGTAGAAGAAAGGTTTATTTTTAACTGAGAAGGGAAGTTTAGCTGAAACACCGCTGATGTGGTATTATCATTTCTATCTTTTACAATTAATTTATACTTTCCTGCAGTGAGACTTTCCAAAATATTTCTTGTAGCACCGCTGATATTTGTGAAAACACCTCCAACTTCTTTCTGCCATTGGTATTGATAACCTCCAACTCCACCTTTTACTTGAGCTTTTATGCTGCCATCTTCGGCATTGTCATTGATACCGTTTCCATTTGCATCCAGCTTAAAGGCATCATTGTTATCTTTATGACAAGAAATACCTTGTTCCTGCATAATATCAGCAATAAGTGGGTCTGGCTGGGTAACAATAAATTCTCTTGAAATAATACCACAATTTTGTAAATTAGAAGTTGCTCCTGCATGGTTTTTATCTTTTACAGTGAGATAATATTTCCCTGCTGGAATATTCTTCAAAACTATGGTAAATGGATGAGTTGTTTTATCTGTTGTTATTTGTGAAGACGGCATCACAGCTCCTGTTGGTGAGTCTTTTCTCCATTCATAATGGTATGAGCCATCTGCAAAAGGAGTTCCTCCTGTTACTCTTACTGAAATATATCCATTACTTAGACCATGTCCTTTGGGCTGGACATTTTCTATGTCAGAAAAAGCAATAGCCTTACTAGGTTCTGTGATATTAACGGTGATAACTTTATCATTTCCTCTATTATTTTTAGCCATACAATGGTTGGTATCCCTTACCTTCACATTGTAGGTTCCTGCAGAAAGTCCTGTAATTATGGTGTGCTGAGTATGGCTGAAATTAACCCAAGTGGCACCATTATCCAAAGAATACTGATAGCTGTTCTGCCCGCCAGTTCCATCTATTCTAAAAGCTCCATCATTTCCTCCAAAGCAGAAAACATTGGTCTGTGAAGTTAGTGAGAACCCTACAGGGTCTGGTTTTTTTACCTCAAATTCTACACTATGTTGACTGCCATCGGTATAAGTGGGATTACCATTATAAGTCCCTCTTAGATTCAATTTGTATTTCCCTGGGGCTAAGCCTTCTATGGAATAGCTAGTTCCAGCTCGAAGAGCTGCTGTTACATCATAGTTGTTTACTATGACTCCTGTATCAGTATTGGTTAAAGTGAATTCTAAAGTTTCCCCTGTTTTTAATATTCTGTCAAAATTTAAACGGATTTTTCCATCTTCTGAATCAGAACAAGTTACAGGAGATACTGTGTGAGTAGAAATGTGAGGAGCGGACTCTGAAATGGTCAATCTTACATTATCTGACCAAGATTGATATTCTCCATTTTCATAGCAAGAAACAACTCTAAAATAGATATTTTTGCCGAGTTGACTTACATAATTATTTCCAAAAATATCATAGGCAGATATGCTTAATATATGGTTTTGAGATAAAGAAGGAGAGATATTTGTCCAGTTTACACCATCCATACTATATTGGTAGGTGTAGGCATTTTGATCAAATCCCTCTTTTGCAAATAATTTGATTTTATCTTTTACTGGAAGATTAGTATTTAGTAAACCAGTATTGCCTATTTTTTCAGGTTGTAAGGTGTGTAGTGGGATAATTTTATAACTTAACGTGTAATCTAGCTGAACTTCTCCATCTTTTCTACCATAATCAGACATATTAACTTGCGAGCAGAATAGAGGTATAGACTCTTTGTAAAGATTTACTGTTGATATTCCAGAGCCACAATTGTTAAAGAAATTAGAATCAACAAGCTGGCCATTTGCAATAATTTTTACTGGTTTTTTGTCTAAAAATACATTAGTGCTTGGGTAATAATTTCCATATCCCTGTGCCCAATAATAAATATTTGTATGTCTATTACCATCAAAAGCATTAATATAGAAATGAGATTTACAGACACGATCATCTCCCCAAGCATGTAAGTGGAAATTATATAACTTAAATAGATATAAATGTTTTTCCTTCTCTTGAGAGGATACGCCATTTTGTCCCCCAACTGAAATACTTAGTAATAAGAGAAACGAGAGTAAAAGTTTTTTCATAGATAATAATTAAAATTCTACTATAATTTTTTCGGTTTTGGCTATTTGATTATTGCTTAACATTGGCTTGATAAGATAAGTATAGGTATTACCTACTTGAACTTCTTTATCTTCTAAGAAGTCTTGACCTCCTATCAGAGTCCCCCAGAGGGATGGCTTTTCATCTCCCTTTTGTCTGTATACTATAATTTCGCTTATGTTTTTGCTTTTATTCTTCCAATTCAGCTCTATCATTTTCTTATTTCCATTTGCAGAACCTGCAAGATTTGTAATTACAGCAGTAGGAACTATCTTATTACTTCTTAAGGTAATTTCAAGAGACTTATCTGATACTAGATTACTCTTGTCTACTGCCTGAAGATAATATACATATCGTTTGTTGTTTTCTACCTGTTTATCTGTATAGGAATAAAGAGCGTCTATATTTTTAGTTTCATATATTTTTCTTACAGGAGCTTTTGGCTCATCTATATCTTTTCTGAAAAGCTGATGCAGCACGGCATCATTACTATGGCTTTTATGCCATTTTAGTGTGATATCTCCAGTATCCTCCAGCTTATATTCAGCAAACACAGGAGCTTCTGGTCTTACTTTGTCAGGCTTTTCGATTTCTATTATTTCTGATGGCAGAGATTGATTTTTTCTTTTATCCAAAGAAACTACATAGTAATACACCTTTGAATTAAGGTTTTTCAGCGCTACTTTATCCTCAAATGTATTTTTGGTAATCATTTCTGGAGTCAGTCTCATCATTTCTTCCCCTTTTTGTACTCCTCTAAAAACATGATAACCCCCTAAATCCTTCTCTGTATTAGCTTTCCATTCCAAACGGACAATTCCTGCTGAGTCTATTTTTCCAGTAAGTCCCACAGGAACAGCAGGAGGAGTTTCATCATACAACTGCACCAAGATGGAGAAAGATTCTGTCTGATTATTATCTCCAATAGCTCTTATCTTGAAATAATTAGAAGGAGTTATATTTTTGGTGACAATACTCCTTTGGTTTCTAGAAATGTTTTTTTGTACTACCTTATAGGTATTTTGTCCATCTGTTTCAGAATGTAGAAGTTCAAAACCTACTATCTGATTTTCTGATTCTTTAGGAAACTCCCATTCTATCTTTACTAGATCATCACTAATTACATCAAAGTTTTTAATCATTGGAGCAGCTTCCATCGCCTTTTTACCTGCTCCTGAAACGATTTCTGAATAGGGACCATAATCTCCAAAAATGGTTTTCCCACGAATCCGGTAGCTGTATTGTACATTATTTTGTGCTAATGAGTCTGCATAGGTCATCCCTTGGGCTGGCTTTCCATCCTTGTCATTCATGTTCATTACAGGTAAATCTCCCAAAGGTTTAAAATCTCTTCCGTTTTCTGATTTTTCAATAAAGTAAGAGGTATAAATATCCCGAAGCTGGAGGTACTCCCATGCCAGTAGGACAGTTTTATCTTGAAATATACCGATGAAATCTAGAGGTTTAGGTAAATCTTGGTAGTCTGAAAGTTGAGCCACAGCACTTCCCTTTTCTACCAATAAAGAAGTGGAAACATCAGTGTTGATACTTACAGAATAGAGATATTTTTCATTGGGTTTTGCTTCTTTATCTACATAAGCCCATCCTGCTAGTTCAGCCACTTTGAAATCCAAATCAGCAGCCATAAGAGCAAAAGCAAACCGCTGGTCTATTTCTTGTGATTTGTTGATAATTCCTTCTATTCCATCTTTTTTCCCTTCTCCCATTTCTACTTCAAAAGACTCCCCAAAAAGAGACTGTGCGACAATAGCAGCATTATCATTTTCCTCTACATATTTTCTCCATTCTTTTTCTGGTTTTGGAAGAAACCTTCCTAAATCTTTCTGCTCAGGGACAGATAGAGTTTTTCCGTTTCTTACAAGGGTATATCTTTTTAGCTGAAAACCTATTTTATTTGCTTTTTGCCAGGCTACAGGTTCATCTACTGCCCAGCGTAAGGCAATGGCATCTTTCTTTACTCCTGCTTTTAATCTGATATGAGGAACAGGAAGTTCTTTTTGTTCCTTTCTCTGAGAGTAACCAAAATTTAGCCCAAAAATGAATAAAAATAAAAAATAGTTTTTTAGCATATGTTGTTGATTATTAGTCCACTCTGATTAAAAATCAGATGAACTACAATATAAATTACAAAAGTAATAAAAACATTAACATTTATTAACAATATTTTTCATTTATTTATACTGCTTTTTAATAGGAATGAAGCTCAGGCGTATACATCATTTTTTTTGCATATATGTCATTTCCTACTTTCAACGAAAGATATTGTTTTATAGATTTCATATTCTTTATAGGTCATTTTATTCTGTTTTAAAAATTATTTCAATGTCGTATTTATTTTTGGCTAAATCAATATATTCTTGCAACTTGCCAAAACTCTTATTACTTTCTGGAATTTCTAAATAGTGTTTACCCTCTAAAACTTTTCCTTTTAATTCATTTTAGTATTGACTTTATTAAAAGAAATACTTATATTTTTTTGAATTTCCTCAAAAAGAGAAACCAGCTCTCCAATCAAGTTTTTAAACGAATTTAGGTCATAAAATCCAGGACTACTTATAGGTATTCCCCAGTTAGTCATTAATTGAACTAAAAGACCATACCCCCCTCCGCTTTTAATGTTATATTCTTCATTTCTGATACTGATATCAAAATGAATGATGTTGTACTTGATAGAAATTCCTATCCTATAACTGAAATTATCTTTTAGGAAAAAGTCTGAAAAATATTGCTCCTTATTCTTTTTTTTTACCGAATAATTTAAATCTTGAAATGTAGTTATTATATCTTTAGATGATATCGTATAATTTTCATCTTCTTTATCATATTTTTCCCAGATGTTACTATATTTATCAATAAAATCCATTTCAAAAAGGATTTTCTCTATTTCAGGTTGTAGTAAATCTTCTTTTTTCATTTTATTCAGGTCTAAATCTTATTGTTCCCAATCCACTTTTAAAACTTCGGTTTTTAAATCCTCATAGATTAGGAAGTATTCTCTAAGAA
>CAUQSG010000031.1:0-18866 GCA_963520725.1 uncultured Flavobacteriaceae bacterium
AGAAAATTTAGCATTTTTAAATTTAGAAAAATCGTAATCAATTTTATTGATGATTTCTAAAGCTTTTTCATCATAAAGCAAGGCATTGGAAGGTTTTTTCTGTGTTTCTTCAGCCTTTGCCCAAAGAGTAATGAGCATGGTTTCTGGAATATCTTGTAATCGATTGGTCGAAAATTTATTTTCCATTTTTAGAATCTTTATGATGTTGAAAATGATTTAGTTATAGTCCGTATCTTGAACTTTTTTATTGAAATTCCATTTTAAGCCCAGATAAAATGTCCTTCCGATATCCACGGTGGAGTAGAAGCCTACCTTGTCCGCAGTGTAGCCAAAAATATTATTAATTCCACCAGTCAGAGTAAAGCCCAGCGGAAGCTTTGAAGCCAGCTGAAGCCGCCAGATAGAGTAGGGCGCATAGCTGACGAAAGAACTGTTATCATCATCATATATTTTAGTTTGGCTGAGGTATTTCCCGCTGATGATGATGCTTGGGATGTAATATTTAGCCGAAGGAATGTATTCCGCCTTGAAAGTCAGCGTGTGCGGGCGGTTTTCGGATCTTCTTTTTCCAATGTCGTAGTAGGAATAAGAACCTTTGAAATGGAAATTCTTGTTCAGCTTGTATATCGCTGATACTTCGGAACTTAGAACATCTGTATTTCCATGGAAATTGACATGGCGAAGGGTGTCCCCGATGTTTCCTCTCAGGTTGATTTTATCCTTTATTTTTGAATATTGAGTGATGAAAGTCAAGTTCAGTTTTTTAAAGTTAAAATCAATGGAAATATTGAAATTATCGCTTGTTTCTGGTCTTAAATTTTTGTTCCCCATAAGCTGGAATCCTCCTCCCCAAGGGTGGAACCAGTTGGTATAGAGTTCTTTAAGCGTGGGCGAACGGAACCCGCCTGAATATCCAGCGCGGATGGTCATCGTTTCATCAAATCTATACATTCCCGACAGGCGGAAAGTGAAATATTGTTTAAAAATAGAGTGATAGTCCATTCTGGCGCCTGTAACGAGCGTCACAGCTGGATTTATCACCCAGTCCTGCTGTGTGAATGCGGAGTAGGTCTGGGCGTTTTCCCTGCCTCCTGTGTTTTCGTTTTTGAACATGAAACTCAGTAGTTTTTCCGAAAGCACCTCGCCGCCAGCTACAAGGGTATGTTTTTTAAACAAATTCTGATTGTATTGGGAGCTGGTTCTCCATATTTCATTTTCGTAGACTTTTTCGTCTTCTTTGAGCAGTTTGTAATATTTAAATTTGTCATACCTGTCAAATGCCCCAGAGATGCTTAGATTTTGATTTTCATTGAATTTAAAGTTGGTTTTTAGCCCAATGTTATAATTGTAATAATGGTCTCTTACCTTTTGGCTTGAAGGGTCACCACCATTTCTCTCACTGAAATAAAATCCTGGTGTGAGGGCGATGTCGATTTTAGGGCTTAGATTGAATGTCAATTTAGGATTAAAGCCATAGTTGATAAATCCAGCGACATTGAGTTCGTTGTATTTTTCTGTAATTATTTCATTTCCAAAAGGGTCTGTTTGCTTTTCTAAAGTCGGGACTCTATCCTTGATGATGTATGGAGTCCTCATTTTGTAGAAAGAAGCAAGGCTGAGGCTTCCCCATTTTTGTTTCGTTCCTATGGAGAGATTTGCCTTGTGGTCTCTGCTGCTGTCGTAGAGGTAGCCAGCATTGATGTCCAGCGGACTTTTAGAGTCTTTGGTGATGATGTTGATCACTCCACCGATGGCATTAGAGCCATAGAGCGAGGAGGAAGCTCCTTTTATGATTTCTATCCGTTCGATGTTGTCTATATCTATCCTTTCGTAGTCTATGTTATCAAAGGTTTCGCCTGCCATTCTTTCGCCGTTCATCAGAAAAAGAACATATTTCCCGCCGAATCCCATCATGTTGATATTAGGACTTCCGCCATTGTATGTGAAATTGATGCCTGAAAATTCGTTTTCCAAGAATGTTTTGAAATCGGTGGACTGAGATTTTTTAATATCTTCAGAGGTGATCACTTGTACAGTGATAGGGACATTTTTTAGGTTTTTCTTTGTTTTGGTAGCGGTGACAATTACTTCTTTGATTTCTGTTTCTTTTTTGTCAACCTTTTTTTTCTCCTGTTGCCCATACAGAGGAATGCTGGTAATAAGTGTAAGGAAAAAAAATTTTCTTAACATATTATTTTTTTGTTTTAATAAAAATAAGATTGCCACAAAACTATATGGCAATCCTATTCATAATTTTATTTAGAGTATTGGAAAACACTATAAAGCATGATTAGAACTTCCCATCTGAACTAAGCACATACTTGAATTTAGGATGTCCTCCTTTATTTTTTGCATCAAGATAATCAACAACTTGGAGTTTTACATATTCTCCTTTAGCTGTTTTTACTACATATACCCATTTGTTAACTGTGTATGGAGACTTACCTTGTGCAGCTAATGCAGGATCATAAGCTACATACCCATTTACACTCTTCATTCCTCCAGAGATAATGCTGTTGTAAGATAACTCAGTATCTACTGGTGGATAGCCAAGTTGTACAGTTTCCTTTTTATCATCAGCTGTATAACCAGTAGTAGGAGCTTGTTTTAGTGCGCTAAGCTCTTTACTATCAGTTTTGAATACTCCTCCATTTCCATTTCCAGAAACTCCACTATTAGTCTTAATATAATATCTTTGGAAAGCGATGTCCCAAGTAAGATCATTCTTAGGGTCAGTCACCGTTACTTCTGTCCCTTTTTCAAAAGAGAAATATTTCCATGTTCCAGAGGCGCTGGCATCTACTGTCGCTTCTTTTGAATTGTCAGTTACATTTGGAGTAACTTCATTGTTATCATCTCTACTACAAGAAGCCAATGTCAAAGCTCCAAATACCAAACTTAAAAATACTTTTTTCATAACTAAACTTATTTAAAATTTCTGCAAAGATAAATAAATCTTATTTATACTAAATAAAAACAAGAATATGATATTTATCATGTTTTTGAAAAGATGAAATTCAAGAAAAAGAAGAATTAAACCAAAAAGAACCCCTAATTTTGAACGAGATATGAAATTTAGATTTAGTTTAAAATATTTTCTCCTTTCCTTGCTGATTTTCAGTATAGAAGTGGTCATCGCTACCATTCTGAAAGACTGGTATTTCGTGAGGGCTTTTGTAGGAGATATTTTGGTGGCGGTTTTGGTTTACACGCTTGTAAATTCGTTTTTTGAAAGCAGGAATAAAAATAAACTACTTTTTTTTGTCTTTGTTTTTGCGGTTTTTGTGGAAATGCTGCAGTATTTCAAACTTGCCGAAAAATTAGGCTTCCCAAAAGGAAGCCCAGCCTATATTATAATAGGAAATTATTTCTCGTGGGAAGATATTTTGTGCTATGCAATAGGCTGTTTATCAGTGTTTTTTATCAATAAAATATTTAGAATAGATTAAACATCTTCCCAATGCTTGTCTATTAAATCCATTAGAAAATCAGGGCATCGGATGATTTTTTGCGTCTGAGCATCGAGGAAAAATAGAATAGTAGAGGCTTCGGTGAGTTTTTCTCCCTCAGAATTGAAAATCTCGTATTGAAATTCTATTTTTGCGGTAGGTTTTTTTATGATTTTGGTATGAATGTAGAGTAGGTCATCATATTTTGCAGGGCGGATGTATTTTATTTTGTACTCCGAAACGGGAAGCCAAATTCCTCTTTTTTCTATCTCATTGTATGAAATTCCGATAGCACGAAAAAGTTCAACTCGGGCAACTTCCAGATACTCAGCATAGTTACCATAGTAGACATATTTCATAGGGTCGGTTTCTCCGTAACGAACTCGTAATGAGTGTATTATGTTAATCATTTGTTAAAATTTTAAACTTCATACAAATATATTTTTAAAAAACCAATAGAGCAAAAATTTTTTTTAAAAATTAAATTTTCCATATTTGCGACACACAATTTCGGTGAGAAATTTTCTAAAAAAATCAAATTAATTTTAACCATAAATTCAAAGATATAAATGGAAAGGAATTTAGAAACAATGTGGGAGAATTGTCTCTTTTTTATGCGGGATAATCTTGCCTCTTCGGAGGAAGGATCAGACCTTAAAAAATTAGAGGATTCTTTTGCTTTATTGTTTGATAAGGTTCGTCCATTGTCTTTTGTGGATGGTAATCTTACATTGGGAGTTCCTAGCAACTTCTACAAAGAATATATAGAAGAACATTATATTTCTTTGCTTTCTGTAGCCCTGAAAAAGTATTTTGGTAAGGGAATAAAACTTTGGTATGCTGTAGCAGAAAAAGGACAGGAAAAAGAAAAAAAGGAAGTGACCTATAAAGCTACGAACCTACAAACCCCTAAAAAACAAGAGGTTATGCCTCCTTCTTTTATTGGGAAAGGGAATAATCATTTTGCAATACCAGGGATTAAAAAAGTAAATGTAGAGTCTAATCTGAATCCTGCATTGTCTTTTGAGAATTTCATAGAAGGAGAGAGTAATAAATTTGCTTTCACTGCAGCGAAGGCTATTGCAGACAGACCAGGGCAGACATCTTTTAATCCGCTGTTTATCTACGGAGGTGTAGGAGTTGGGAAAACTCACATAGCTCACGGGATAGGTCTGGAAGTTAAAAACAAATTTCCAGACAAAATAGTGGTTTATGTCCCATCGGAGAAGTTTATTCAGCAGTTTATCAATGTAGCGAATACTAAAAATCCTGAGAAAAGAGCAGAATTTGCTAATTTTTACCAAATGGTGGATGTCCTCATTATAGATGATATTCAGTTCCTTTCAGGTAAAAAAGCAACGCAGGATACATTCTTCCATATTTTTGACCATTTACACCAAAATGGAAAGCAGGTCGTTCTGACTTCTGATAAAGCGCCTGTAGATATCCAAGATATAGAGGAAAGAATTGTTTCTCGTTTTAAATGGGGACTTTCTGTGGAGATAAAATCACCAGATTTTTCTACAAGAAAGAAAATTATCAGCAACAAACTTCAGCGAGATGGTATCCAGCTGAGTGAGGATATAATAGACTTTTTGGCATCGGAGGTTAAATCTAATGTTAGAGAGCTTATAGGGGTAATTAACTCAGTTATAGCTCATTCCATGATTTATAAATCTGACCTTACTCTTGATTTATTAAAAGAAACCATCAATAAAATCGCAACCAATAAGGATAAAACTATCAGTATTTCACTGATACAAGATGTGGTTTGTGATTATTTTGGAATTCACAAGGAGCAGCTTCTATCCAAAACTAGAAAAAGAGAAATCGCCCTGCCAAGACAGCTAGCAATGTATTTTTCTAAAGAATATACCAATGCTACCTATGCTAAAATAGGCAATGAAATGGGAGGAAAAGACCACACTACAGTGATGCATGCTTACAATACTATCAAAGATTTTTCTAAGATAGATAAAGAAGTAAAGAAATACATCAAAGATTTAAAGGAAAAAATATTTGCGTAGATAATAAAGTTATTTTATGAACAAAAGAAGGATTTTAACTCGTTAAAATCCTTCTTTTGCTAAAAACACAGAAAAAACTTATATTAGCAGAATAAATAATTACTAACCTTTGAAAAAATAACCAAAATGAACGAAATAGCACAAAATATAGCAGAAATCAAAGCCAGAATGGCTGAGGCTTGTAAAAAAGCTGGAAGAAATCCAGAGGAAGTCAAACTTCTTTTGGCGACGAAAACTGTTCCTGCGGATAGAATAAAACTGGCTCTGGCTACGGGAGAAACCTTGATAGGTGAGAACAAAGTGCAGGAGCTGAGGGATAAATACGAAGAATTAAAGGAAGTTCCTCATAATAAGCATTTTATAGGACATCTTCAGACCAATAAAATTAAAGATATTCTAAAAGCAGAGGTGACATGTATAGAGAGTTTAGACCGCTGGGATGCCGCTGAAAAACTACAGCAACGCCTTGAATATGAGGATAAAACCATCGAGGTTTTGATTCAAGTGAATACTTCTTATGAAGACAGCAAGTTTGGTCTTGATCCAAGTGAAGCGGTGGATTTTGTGAAGAAGGTAGCGACTTTGGACAGATTGAAAATCAAAGGGTTAATGACCATAGGGCTATTTAGTGCTGAGATAGAAGAAGTTAGAAAATGTTTTCATATGTTGAAGAAAATTCAGCAGGAAATCATAGCCGAAAACATTCCAAATGTAGAGATGAAGGAGCTGTCCATGGGAATGAGCGGGGATTTGGAAACGGCGATAGAGGAGGGCTCTACGATTATCCGTGTAGGGACTGCTATTTTCGGAAAGAGAGAGTATCCAGACAGCCACTACTGGCCTGAAAATAATAGTTAAAGTATATTAAATTTTATAGTTCACAAAGGGAATTTTTTAACTTTGATTAGTTGAAAAATTCTTTTTTTGTTTAATCAATTGATACACAATATTATGCTATTTTTACTTCCTGCCTATTTATCGGAAAATTCGCCGATTGAGTATTTTGCTCCTGCTGTTAAGGAATATATTATGAACTTGGATTATTTCTTCGTGGAAAATGAAAAAACAGCGAGAAAAGTCATCAAGTTTTTCGCTCCTGAAAAGAAACAATCCGAATTGAAATTATTTCTGCTTGACAAATATTCAGAAACTTCAGATTTAAAGGAAGCTCAAGAACTGATGAAAAAAGGAACGGATTTTGGGCTGCTTTCGGAGGCAGGGCTGCCGTGCTTTGCAGACCCAGGGAATATTATGGTAAAGTGGGCGCATAAAAACGGTATCAAAGTGGTTCCTGTGAATGGCCCAAGTTCTATTATTTTAGCACTGATTTCTAGTGGGTTTAATGGACAGCAGTTTGCTTTTCATGGTTATCTTCCGATAGACAAAGATGAGCGGAAAAATAAAATCCGACAGCTGGAAAAACAAGTGCAGGAAACAGGATATTCGCAGATTTTTATCGAAACGCCTTACCGAAACCAAAGGCTTTTGGAGGATTTGTGTAAGTTTTTGTCCCCGCAGACAGCGCTCTGCATAGCGGCGGATATTAACAATCCAGAGACAGAATTTATAAAAACTCTTCCCATAAAGGAATGGCAGAAAGAAGAAATAGATTTGCATAAAATTCCTGCGATATTTGTTTTAGGGCAATGAAAAAGCTGAAAATTTTATTTTGCATTTTCTTTTTTGCAATTCGGATTTCTGCTCAGCAAATTTTCTTTGGAAAGGTAACCACAGAAGAAGGAATAGCGCTGGAGCAGGTTTTGGTAATTAATATGAGAAACAAAGAGCAGGTGTATACCACCAGTAATGGGGAGTTTAAGATAACTGCAAATATCTCGGATGAGTTTCGTTTCGTGAAGAAAGGTTATGACCGAGTTTCTCATATTGTGAAATCTGCTGATTTTGACAAACAAATTTTACTGCAAATGAGGAAATCAGAAACTACTATAAATGAAGTGGTTATAATTCCTAAAAGTAAAATAGACAGGCTGAAAAAGGATATAGAAGTCCCTACTGTGAAGAAAGGTACGGAATCCAAGCCCAAACCAGCAAAATGGAAAGATGTTGTTAAAATACCGCCTATTCCTATAGTGATTGCATTTGATGTTAGTGCTTTTGAGGAGTTAATAACAGGGAATGCGCGGAGAAAGAAAACCCGCTATAAATATGAAGACATGCAGGCTGATATTTTGCAAGTCAAAGAATTTTTAGGAGAAGAATATTTTATAGAAAATAAAATTCCAAGCGAGAGAATTTATGAGTTTTTAGAGTTTTCTATCATTGAGAAGCCAGAAATTAAAAAACACATGAAAACTGGCAATCAAACACAAGTCATGATGATTTTGGAGGAAATGTTTCCAATCTACCATAAAAGATTGGAAATGAATAATATAGATAATAAAAATGAATAGGATAATATACATAACGATTCTTTTTTTCAGCGTTTTGGGATTTTCGCAGAGTGTTTCAGGAAAAGTGGAGACAGAAGAAGGTTTGTCTATTGCTAATGTGTTGGTTATCAATCTGAAAACCAATGAAAAAGTAAATACAGATGAAAATGGGAAATTTACTATTTCGGCGAAGTTACAAGATGAAATTCGTTTTGTAAAGAAAGGCTATGACCGAGTGTCTCATGTTGTAAAATCTGCTGATTTTCAGGAAGAAAAATATTTTAGACTGCAAAAATCCACTGTGACAATAGAAGAAGTGGTTATCAGCAGGCTGAAACTAACGGGAAATCTTGCCAAAGATTCCAAAAGTCTAGACAAAGAAGATGTCAATGCTAAAATTCAAAAATCGCTGGGGACAGAAACCATTGAAAAACAAGTGCGAAGCATTTCTGGTTCTGCTGGAATTAGTTTTAATATGGCTTCATTGCTTGCTGGGAAGAAGAAAAAAGAGCAAAAACAGCGGCTGGAAAAATATGAACAATTTCAAAATAACGCCACATGGATAAGCGAAAGAGTGGATTCGGAATATTTCGTCAGCAAGGGAATTCCAGAGATGAAAGTAGCAGAGTTCATTCAGTTTTCTTTGACACAAAAGCCAGAAGTAGCGGGATACATCAAAACCAATAATTTTCCTAAAATAATGACAGCTCTAGACCAGCTTATCCCTATCTATCTCAAAAAAATAGAGAAGAAAACAACATAAATTTTTTTAAATTTAACTTTAAGGCTTTAATTTAATCTAAGTAATAAAATAGAATTTGAGTTCAAGTTCCATAACTGAAAATAGGAAAAACAATAAAGTTTAAATTTAAAAACGGAGAAATCACATAGATTTTATTTATGTGGTTTTTCATTTAAGAAAGTTTAACTTTGCAAAAAATATTAAATCCAAATGGCAAAAATTATACGAATTCATTCAGAAAATCCACAGGAAAGGCAGATAAATGAAGTGGTGGAAACCCTGAGAAAAGGCGGATTGATAGTCTATCCATCAGACACGGTGTATGCTCTGGGATGTGATATCAATAACCTGAAAGCAATGGAAAAACTAGCCCAGCTGAAAGGAATAAAATTAGAAAAATCCCATTTTACCATTATATGTAATGACCTGAGCCACTTGTCAGAATTTACAAAACCGATAGAAACCTCTACATTTAGGCTTTTGAAAAGCAAACTTCCCGGGGCTTTTACCTTTATTTTAGAAGCCAATAAAAATTTGCCTTTGGCCTATAAAGGACACAAAACCATAGGAATACGAGTTCCGAATCATTCCGTGCCACAGATGATAGTGGAAAGTCTCGGCAACCCGATAGCTTCCACCTCTATAAAAGATGATGATGAGGTGATAGAATATTCTACTGACCCAGAGCTCATCGCCGAAAAATACGATAAAAGCGTGGATATCGTGATAGATAGCGGCTGGGGAGAGCTGGTGCCTTCTACGATAGTAGATGTGACGCAGGGAATACCAGAAATTGTCCGACAGGGAAAAGGTGAATTATAGGAAAATAAAAAAACTCTCGTATTTGCGAGAGTTTTCTGTTTATTATAAAAATTCTATATCCTTAGAATGAGGAAGAATTCCTTTGACATCGTAAACAACGCCGTTTTGGGATAGGAGTTTAGATAGGTCTAAATCCAAGAATTCTTTGTGAGCAACACCAAGAACTACTGCTTCATATTTATCCGAAGGAAGTGTTTCTAGGCTTTCTATTCCGTATTCGTGTTTTACTTCGCTAGGATTAGCCCAAGGGTCGTAAGTGGTCACTTTAACACCAAAATCCTCCAAAGCAGTGATTACATCGATGATTTTAGTATTTCTGACATCAGGGCAGTTTTCTTTGAAAGTTACTCCCAGCATGAGTAATTTAGCTCCGTTGATTTGGATATTTTTCTTAATCATCGCTTTTACGACTTGCTCAGCAACATATTTTCCCATAGAATCATTCATTCTTCTTCCAGCCAAGATGATTTCTGGATGGTAACCGTACTCCTGAGCTTTTTGAGCCAAATAATATGGGTCTACACCGATGCAGTGCCCGCCTACAAGACCTGGTTTGAAAGGAAGGAAATTCCATTTCGTTCCAGCAGCTTTCAGTACATCGTGAGTGTTGATATCCATTAGGTTAAATATTTTAGCCAATTCATTCACGAAAGCAATGTTGATATCTCTTTGTGAGTTTTCAATCACTTTGGCAGCTTCAGCAACTTTGATAGTTGGAGCAAGGTGCGTACCTGCTGTAATCACTGAAGAATACAAGTCATTCACCACTTTACCGATTTCTGGAGTAGAACCAGAGGTTACTTTTAGGATTTTCTCTACGGTGTGTTCTTTGTCTCCTGGGTTGATTCTTTCAGGAGAATAACCAGCGAAGAAATCTACATTGAATTTAAGTCCAGAAACTCTCTCCACCACAGGGATACAGTCTTCCTCAGTAGCGCCAGGGTAAACCGTAGATTCATAGATGACAATGTCACCTTTTTTAATCACTTTCCCTACCGTTTCACTCGCTTTTACAAGAGGAGTAAGGTCTGGGCGATTGTTTCTATCCACAGGCGTAGGCACGGTGATGATATATACATTGGCATTTTCTATATCTTTTAGGTCAGCAGAGCAGAAAAGCCCGTTGGTACCAGCATTGAAAGGGTTTTCTTTAACCAAGGCTGATTTTAGAAGCTCATCAGACACCTCCAAAGTTTCATCATGTCCTGCGTTTAGTTCTGTGATTCTTTTTTGGTTGATGTCAAAGCCAACCACAGGGAATTTAGTGGCAAATAACCTTGCCAATGGCAGTCCTACATAACCAAGTCCAATAATTGCTATTTTATGATTCATATTATATATTTTATTATTTTACACCTTTAAAAATTCTATGATACAGATATCCCCATATAGTAGGGTGGTACCAGAGGATAGATTCTAGATTTCTTTCTTTTTGGGAAGATAGTGTTCCGTTGAAAAAGTTTTCTATCGCTTTGGTTAGCAGTTTGATGCCGCTAGCTAGCTGGATAAGTGGGTAAGTGGAGAAATCATCTTCTTTTGTGATTGTGATATTTTCTTGGTATATCACGCTTCCTGTGTCTATTCCTTTATCCACGAAATGCACCGTAACTCCGTTGTTTTCAGCATCATTATTTACCAATGCCCAGTAGGCTCCGTGAACGCCTCTATATTTGGGAGTGATGCCTGCATGAGTATTGATAAAAGGACATTCTACAGCAGAAAGCACTTTTTCAGATATGATTCTTGTTCCGTTTACAATGATTAAATCAGGATTTATTTCCTTCAATAATTCTATAGTTTTTTTTGAATTTACAGATGAAACATTTATCGTTTTATCATTGGGAATTTCCGCAGCATTCATATTATTTGTCTTCATGATTTCATCTCTTCTTTTTTTTGATGTGCTGCCTAAAAATTTTCCAATAATCAATTGGAATAAAATCTGTCCTACAACAGTGAAAATACCCAATCTTTTTATCCTTCTTTTGATAAATTTTTTGGTGTTTTCTTTGTCTTCCACAATGATTTTTTCAATGCCGAATTGATTATCCAATGCATTGAAAACGATTTTTGAGGAATCACCCTTTCCCGCTAAAATAACGATTTTTTTACCCTTCATTTTTCATCTTTGCTGCCAAACTACTCATTGTGTAGCTTTGGAAATTATACTTTTCATTTAAAAGTTTATAATGCTGCAGAATTTTTTCTAAAAACTTGAAATTCTCCTCCATATTAGCCCCAAAATTATGAGGATGCCACCATAAATGGTAGGTTAGATTGTTTTTAGCAGCAAAGGTCATGCTTGCCTTTATTCTTCTTAGCCTTAAACTTTCCAAGAAACTCAGTTTCGGCGAAAATGGCCTTAAGAAACGGCTTGATGGAATATTTACAGGAGTTTCTTTTTTTATGTAATCGTCTGAATAACAGTTGTGTCCAGAGATGTTGATATAAGAATCCATCAGTCTGAAAGCTCGCCGAAATAGACTTTCGTTTTCACCACTTTTGGCTTTATACAGCCAAGAGAGCTCATTCCCTCTGTAACAAGTAATTCCCAGCTCGGAGCATACTTGTAAGTATTTGTCATTGAACTGGTTTCGTGGGAAAATCAGTGAAGTTATCTTTATTCCTTGCTCTTTTGCTATCTGCACAGCCATTCTGATATCTTCTCTGAAAGATTCCAGCGTTTGTCCTTTTTCTAAACAATAGTAATGGGAAAAAGTGTGGGTACCGATTTCCTGCTCAGGATATTTTTTGATTTCATCAATGAGCAGTGGAGCAAAATGATATTTATCTTGATTAAAATCACTGCCTAGACTCTCGAAATAAGAGTTTTCGTAAGGCGAAAGCGATTTGTCTTCGTATTGAGGTTTGATGGAAGGTAAATTCGCCAATAATTCTTCTTTGGTCTTGAAAAAAAGAAAACCAACAGTAGAAAAAGTACCGCAAACAGCATATTTTCTAAATAATTCCAGCGTTTGAGGAATTACTTGATGGACATTCAGTATGTTCTGCCCATAGTCATTAATGGTTCTTTTGTCCCGAACTCCCCACATGAGCTCGAAATCCAAAGAAATTACAAATTTACCCGTTTTCATTTTTAGTTATTTTAAATTTTCCCAATACCAACCTACAGCCTCTTTCAGACCTTGCGCGAAGATATGAGTCGGCTGGTAGCCTAGATTTTTTTGAGCTTTTTCTATACTTGCCAATGAGTGAGGAACATCTCCCTGTCTGTTTGGTCCATGGAGAATTTCCACTTTTGCGATTTCGTTATCATAAGCAGAAAGGTATTCTTTCAGCAGTTCAGCCATTTCTTTGATGGTTGTTCTGTCGCCCACGGCTGTGTTATATATTTGATTTAGAGCCTCTTCCTTATCAGTGATTAAGGCTAATAAATTCATCTGAATTACATTATCAATGTAAGTAAAATCCCTTGAATAAGTACCATCACCATTGATAGTTGGCGATTGGTGGTTGATTAGCTGGATTACGAATTTTGGAATTACCGCAGCATAAGCGCCATTAGGGTCTTGTCTTCTTCCAAAAACATTAAAATATCTTAGTCCTATCGTATCAAAATTATAAACTCTTTTGAAAACATCGGCATAAAGCTCGTTCACATATTTTGTGATAGCATATGGAGAAAGCGGTTTTCCGATGATATCTTCTACTTTTGGTAAAGATGTAGAATCACCATAAGTAGAGGAACTAGCTGCGTAAACAAGTCTTTTTACTCCTGCATCTCTCGCCGCCACGAGCATATTTAGGAAACCGCCCACATTCACATCATTACTTGTGATAGGGTCATTGATAGAGCGAGGAACAGAGCCGAGAGCGGCCTCGTGCAGAACGAAATCTTGTCCGTCACAAGCTTTTTTACAAGTTTCTAAATCGCGGATATCACCTTCAATCAAAGTGAATTTTTCATTTTTGAAAAAAGGCTCAATGTTATGTCTGTGTCCCGTAGCAAAGTTGTCCAAAACTGTAACCACAGCTCCTAATTCTAGTAGTTTTTCCACCAAATTAGAACCGATGAAACCAGCGCCGCCAGTGACTAATATTTTTTTATTTTCTAATTTTTCTTTGAAATTCATCTTTTAAGTTTTTTTATTATATGTAATATTTTCTTAGAATATTGCAAAGATACGATTCTTTATTGGTTAAGTTTCTTTCTTTGAAATAATTTTCTACATCAGGAATGTTTATTTCGTAGCCAGAACCTGCCTTTATGAGAATGAGCTGAGGTTCTATATCTAGTTCTTTTTCAATGATTTCAAGAATTTCAATAATAGAATAATTGAAGGGATAAGCGATATTGACCACTTTATTAAAATTCTGATAATTGATAACTTGTAGAACTAAATTCTTAATATCCTCAGTATCAATGATGTTTCTAGTTGCTTTTGTGTGGACATTTATTTTTTGGTGGTTTCTGACAGAACGAACCAAATAGTTCATCAGCAGATTGGGATTTCCTCCTTTTCCAACGGCGTTGCTTAGCCTTAAAATTAGATATTTTGGGCAGTTTTCAGCGATAATTTGTTCCATTCTTAGTTTGTGCAGAACATACTGGCTGTCAGCCTTTGAGGAATCATAGATGCTGCAGGTGGAAAAATAGACAAAAAGTTTGTCAGGATTTTGTGTAAAAGCTTCCCTGATTAGGTCTTCTTCCCTCTGAAATTCAGATAGTTCTGTTTCCAAGGAGTTAGAAACTCCAGATGCAAAAAAAATAACATTTTCTCGGTCTACATCGTAGAATAGAGAAGCGATAAGTCCATTTCCTACAATCATTTTTTGGTGCTTATTTTTTTATTGTAATTAGATTTTAATAATTCTGAAAGACTTGTTTTACTTAAAAATTCAGAAAAAGCCTGTCCTCCTTTGTCTGAGGTGTGTGCTATATCAGCAAAATAGTCTTGCTCTTTACCTCCCCATTTTTGGCTAAAATTAAAATCAGAAATATCTATGAAATCTATATTTGAGTAGTTTTTGTAATAAAATTCTAGAAACTCTTTCTTATTGTATTTTGGATAATTTTTGTCATGTATGTATTTGGGTAAATTCACAAAAACCAGGTGAATATTTTGCTCTTTACATAGTTTGACTATTTTATCCAAATATTTAGTTTGATAAATGGGAATATGGGTTGCTTCTTTAGGTTTGTAATAATTTTCATCATAATTTTTTATATTCGCAGTATATCCTCCAAAGCTTATAGTATCGTTTTTTAATAAATGAAAATTTTCTTTTCCTAAACCTGTCCAAGATTTGATGTAGGTGCTAGGATTTCCTAAAAATAAATCTTTCTGCCCTTCTGAATCTATAAAAGGCAGGTATCTTTCACGCCCTTCTGCGCCCACAGCTTCAAATTCGTTATTGATAAGATTAGAAGGTGAGAAGTTGATAAGAGCAGTATCTACTTTTTGTGTTTTTATAAGTTGTTTTAACTTGAAATAGGTAAAAAGATAAGCCTCACCTCCTTGTGAATAGTTTTCGTATTGGGGGGCTATTTTGGTATTTATTGATGCCTTTCCAGTTGAATCTCCTAAAAAAGGAATTCTGTTGGTCTGTGGTGTTTTGAATATAAAACAGTAAAAAACTATGGATAAAACCAAAATAATGGCAACAGCTCCTGCAAACAAAAGTAGATTATGAACGAATCTTTTCATTGTTTTTTCTATTATATTTAGTTCTTAAAAGATTTTTTATGCCTTCTCTAGCTAGAAAATTACTAAAATATTCTGCACCAACGATATCAACATGATTCATGTCGTAATAAGCATGTTTAGGAAGTTCTATTTTTGAAAAATCTAAAAAATCAATATGAGAATAATCTTTGTCATAAAATTCATAAAATTCTTTATGATCATAATTTTTATAATCTGCTCTTGGGTAGTTTTTAGGAGGTTGTATTAGGATTAAATGAATTTTATTGTTATTACAAAATTGGATTATTTTATCAAGATATTTCACTTCCATTCTCGTAATTACAGGACTTTTGAATTGATATGTTTCTAACTTGGTTTGTGTTTCATTAATCTTGGATGGTATATATGAACCAAATTTTGATATATTGTTATAATCCCCCCAATTTTCTTGTGAGTTTGGCAATTTTAATAAGGGTGCCAAAGTATGTTTCCCAATACCTAAAAAAGAACTAAAATAATTTCTTGGCATAGAAGTGAACATATCCTTGTGTTCATCAAAGGAAAAGTCTCTGTAAAAAGAAGCCATCCTGTTTTCTATGGGACCGCCATCTCCATCCTCCCACCATCTATTGTTGATAATATTATGTGGATTGAAAGATAATAGCAGGGTGTCGATTTTGTTCTGTTTTTCTAAAATAGCCAGTTTTCTGTAGGCAAAAATATACATTTCACCACCTGTGGAGTAGTTAGCATAAGACTTTAAAATATTATCATCCATAGCCCAGCGTGTATTAGAATCTCCAATAATGATATTTTTTTTGGAGATTTTTACATTAGTTTTGGGCAGATTAAATAGATAAAGATAAAAGATTCCTATTATACTTAATGATAACAAAGAGAAAATAGAAATTTTATGGATAAATTTTTTCATCTTTTAAAATTGGAAATATATAAATTCAGCTTCCTTTCCATGGAACCAAATAATCAGTAAAGTTAGGAAAATATAAATCATCCAGCGGAAAGGTCTTTTTACCTTATCCTCGAATCTTAGAGGGAAAAGTCGGTCTCTCATCAGCCATTCGAAAACGAACATAATAGCGATAAAGAAAAGCAGGCTCAAATCTCCTCCTATTAGTTTCAAAGGATATCCGATGCCTATATGCATGGTCGCGAACATTTTCTTGATGAAAGAAAATGCATCAGAAATACTTTCGGCACGGAAGAAAATCCAGCAGAAAGTAGCCAGACTGAATGTCAGCACCACTTGGAAAAATTCTTTTAAAGAAGGGAGTATTTTGCCTTGTGCTACGATGTCAAGATTGTTCCTATTGGTTTTCATAACGATAGAAGGCATTATGAATAAAGCGTTTAGGAATCCCCAAAAAATGAAAGTCCAGTTTGCCCCATGCCAAAAACCACTTACCAAGAAAATGATAAAGGTGTTACGAATTCGCATCCAGTCACCTCCTCTGCTCCCACCAAGAGGGATATAGAGATAATCTTTGAACCAAGAGGAAAGAGAGATGTGCCACCTTCTCCAGAACTCTGCGATATCTCTTGAGAAATATGGATAATTGAAATTTCTTAATAATTCGATGCCGAAAAGCCTTGCTGACCCTAAAGCAATGTCACTATAACCAGAAAAATCACAATAAATCTGGATAGCAAATAAAAACGCACCAAAAGCTAGTGTAGTTCCTGTGTATTCGGCGTTTGCATAATCATTAAAAATTATGTTAGCATAGTGGGCACAGTTGTCCGCGATGACCACCTTTTTAAATAATCCCCAAAGGATTTGTCGCATCCCATCCACAGCTTTGTGATAGTTGAACTCTCTGTTTACCTTTAATTGAGGAAGTAAATGCGTAGCTCTTTCTATAGGACCAGCCACTAGAAGAGGGAAAAAGCTTACAAACAAGGCGTAGATGACAGGGTCTTTTTCGGGCTCTATTTTTCTGTTGTAAATATCTACTACATATGACAATCCATGGAATGTGTAAAATGAAATACCCACAGGAAGCAGTATTTCCAAAGTCCAAGGATTTACTTTAATCCCTAAACTGCCCATAAGTTCTGCAAATGAACCTACAAAGAAATTATAATATTTGAAAAATCCTAAGAAAGAAAGATTTATCAAAATACTAAGCCAAAACCAAAATCTTCGGGTGTTTTTATCTTCCGTTTTTGCAATCTGGAGTCCTGAAAAATAATCTAAAAATGTAGAAAATAACAATAAAAACGAAAATCTCCAATCCCAGCAGGAATAGAAGTAATAGCTAGATACCAAAAGTAATATGTTCTGCCATTTAAGTCGTTTGTTTAATATCCAATAAAGGGAAAAAACTATAGGTAAAAATACCGCAAAACTAATAGAATTGAAAAGCATGTGTTAGATTTTTATGTTATAATATTCAGCTACACTTCTGTGCCCTATATGTAGAATGACTTCATCGCCAATGCCTTCTTGATTTCCACAAACACACCATTCGGTAGGGAGGTGGTAGGGAGCATATTTTGTGTCATGAGCGGCAAGCCACATGATACGAGAGTTACGAGAAGGGTCTTTTAGTAAGATATCACAGCAGTTTTGATAATATTTTTCTGCCAATTCATGCCCTTTCCAAAGGGTCATCGGGCTTTGATTATAGGAATGTCCATAGCCGTTACTCATGTCTGTGATAGGTTTGGTATCAAGAGACATTTCCATATCTTTTTTGACAAGATTTCTAGGAGTAGGAGCAGTGCAAGAGCCAAATAATTCTGTAAGATATATAAGTCTGTATATTTCATCCGAAAAAACAAACATATCAGAATCTATCAGACATTTGAAATCCGCTGTGGATTCTAGTAAAGATTTGTATTTATAGTAGCCCGTTACTCTATACATGTATCTGGGATGGTTTTTGTCTAAACCTTCTGGGTGGGCTACTTTTTTTAAGTTTACACCTTCTACATTTAAATCAAAATCCGAATATACTGTATATGTAGCGTTTGGGAAATACTTTTTTAGTGAAGATAATGACGGCTCCAGTCTGTCCTGATTGCTCAGTTCATTTCCACCTGCATTTGTACGGTTTTCTCCAAATTCGCAGAAACAAAACTCTATTGATATATTTTTGAGGTACTCTTTGAGTTTTTCATCTTCTATGATGAAAGGTTTTAGGTTTTTATAATTTTGTTCTGGGAATGAGGGTTTTATCTTTTCGGGAATTGTTTTTTTCTTTCCCAAAAGAACAGAAACAGCCTCTTGTATTCTATGTGTCAATCTGTTAAGCATTACCGAATAATTTTTTGATTTTATTTCTTGCAGGTATTTCTATATACTTATAGGAAAAATGAGAAGCTATCATGACCACTATAAATGATAAACAAAAGAATAATGTATGATTTTTTATACCTGTCGCACTGAAAATTTTAGTTAATATCATCCCAATAGGTATTTGCAGAAGATAAAGAGCAAAACTGATTTCTCCTAAATAGATGAGGTGTTTATTGTTGAAAATCTTCGTTATCCTGCCTGTGTTTAAAGTAATTAATAATATCAATCCTCCAAATGTTATTGAATGAAAACCATTATGGATAAGTAAATTTCTGGTAAGATAGATAAGAAGTATAGTTGTCAAAGTCGCTATGATTACTGGTATATCATAGTTTCCAGCTTTAAAATTGAATAATTGTATATTTTGAAATATCAATCCAAAAAGTATCCCTACAAGAAAAGAGTTGAGGTGTAGAAAGGGATTGAATTTTAAAAAATATCTATCCAGAGAGTTGTATCCTCCATAAAA
>CAUQSG010000032.1:0-17634 GCA_963520725.1 uncultured Flavobacteriaceae bacterium
TATCTAACTCTACCAAAAAATACATTTATAAATGTAGGATCTATAAATGTATTTGCTATCAAATAATTAACAAATACTTTGGAAATTCCATATCCTTCTCCTGTATAGAAAAATTTAAAAAACACAAAAATTATCGTAGAGCAAATAAGCATTGCTGGAGACAAACGAAGAAACCTTTTAACTATAAAATCTCTATAATTTTTAGTGTTTTCTAATGATGCATAAATCACAAAACCAGAAATAATAAAAAATAACTGCACTCCTAATGCTCCCCATGCAACTTTTCTTCCTACATCTGGATAATTAAGATAATAGTGTGATAAAATAACCATAACTATAGCTATTACCCTAAGTACATCTAATACATTTACTCTGCCTTTTTTCTCCGCTATGTAGTTTTTTTCCATATATGATTTATTTCTATTGTCACAAAATTACATATTTAAATATCATATAAAACAAAAAGACTTCTGAAATTTCAGAAGTCTTATGTGGTTTCTCCAGGAATCGAACCAGGGACACACGGATTTTCAGTCCGTTGCTCTACCAACTGAGCTAAGAAACCATTCTTATTTGCTTCTCTGTTATTGATTAAAGCGATGCAAAGATACACCTTTTTTTTATAAAAACAAATTTTATTTTAATTATTTTTATTTTTTTCTTCAAATTCTTTTAGCTGATCACTTATTTCTTCCAAAACAGGCTTAATAGTATCCTCAGGTAAATCCCTGATTCTAATATACATAAGGCCATCTATAGCATCATTGAAATTAGGATCTACATTGAATGCCACAACCTTCGCATTTTGCTTAATATATTTTTTTATCAGCACAGGCATACGCATTTCTGGCTCGAAATCATCTATCAGCTTATCAAATTTATTCAAATCATGGTCCAAATCCTCAAAGAAAAGATTTTTATCTCGCTCACTCAGATGCACCTTGTAGTCATTTTTAGGATGAACATGCTGCGCTACTGCTGGATCAAAATAATTAGAACGCATAAATTCTATCATCAATGATTTAGAAAAATCCGAAAATCTACTGCTGATACTCACTCCACCCATCAAAAATTTATGGTTTGGATTTCTCAAACAAACATGGACAATTCCTCTCCACAAAAGGAACAGCGGCAAAGGCTTCTGCTGATATTCCATAGAAATATAAGCACGCCCCATTTCTATAACTTTATTAAAGAAAGGATGTAATTCTTGATCAAAATCAAATAATGAGCTGGTATAAAACCCTTTTATTCCGTGCTTTTTCATCACTTCTGCTCCTAGCGCCATTCTATAAGCCCCTACGATTTTTTGATCAGCATTATCCCAAAGAATAAGGTGGTGATAATGTTTATCATACTCATCCAAGTCAAAAGGAAGATTCGTCCCCTCTCCTACAGCTCTAAAGGTCAATTCTCTCTGACGACCAATTTCGCGCATCATGGAAGGAATTTCATCAAATGTTGTGAAAAACACATCATAATTGTTATTTGAAAACAACACTTTCCCTTCCTTTTTCTTTAAATTTTCTATATCTTGTAAGATATCCTCCAAAGGCGTTTCGTCAATGATGTTTTCTACTACTTCTTCTTTTTTAGGAGTGACATTTAGGTTTTTTACTTTCAAGAATTCTGCTACAGATTTTCGGTCTTCAAAATAAGACTTCATCATATAGACTTTCCTTCTCAAAAAGTTTTCCAGCTCTTTGGTAGTTTCATAATCTGATAACACTTTAGGGCTTACAGGTCTTCCGATTCTTATTTTTATAGGCTTTTCCCTCTTGTTCACCATTTCAGAAGGAAGCAAAAGTGTCTGCAAATCTGGGTGAATTTTGGAAGCTGAATAAAAAAACTTGCTGTTCTTTGCATGAAAATACATCGGAACTACAGGAACATTCGCTTTTTTTATCAATTTCATAGCTGGATTTTCCCATTCTTTATCCAAAATTTCATGAAACTCATTATTCTTATTAGAAACCTCTCCAGCAGGAAAAATCCCAAGACAGTGCCCCTCGCTCAGATGTCGCAGCGCCTCTCTCATCCCAGACATACTGCTGTATGCCTCCTTTCTTCCCTCAAATGGATTTACAGAAATCACATACGGAGCCATCGGTTCTATCTTTGTCAAAAGGAAATTTCCCATCACCTTAAAATCAGGGCGGATTTCTGATAAAATTTTACACATTATCACGCCATCCAATGCCCCCAGCGGATGATTTGCCACCAATATAAAAGGTCCTGTTTTTGGAATTTTAGCCAAATCTTCTTGAAAAGCCAAGTATTTGACATTCAGTTCCTCTAGCAATTTATTGAAAAAGTCCTGCCCTTCATAATTTTTAACTTTATCATAAAGAGCATTCACTTTATTTATTTTTGCAAATTTCATAACAGCCGAAACCGCAGGACTTGCGAAAATCCCGAATTTATCCAGTCCAGAAGCTGTCATCAAATCTTTTTTAGAAATAAGACTCATATCTTTATTATCCATTTATTATCATTTGTACCGTAGTTTTGGTAATCTGCTCCAAAAGAACATTTTTACCTTCATACAGCTTATCCAAATTTTCTAACCTTGCATTTCTTATCGTGAATAGAGACGCATTTTTCACTATTTCAGTATTAAAATCCTGCTCCAGTTCAGCCTCCAATTCATCTACATTATTAAATTTATCCTCCAAACAAAGTGCCAGAGATATCGCCGAGTTCTGCATCAGAGAAACTTTGATATTTCTTTTAGCCAACTCTCTGAAAATAAAACTAATATGATCTTCTGCTATGAACGAAAAATCTCGTGTCGCGATGCGCATAAGAACCTGATTTTCTTTTAGAATATAACTTTCCAAAAGCTGATTTTCAGTTGATATTCCTATTTTCGTTCCTGCTTTTTCTGGGTTGATGAAAGACTTCACAAAAAACGGAATACTTTTCTGCTTCAACGGCTGCAGAGTTTTTGGGTGAATCACCGATGCCCCATAATACGCCATTTCTATGGCTTCCTCGTAGGAAATATTAGAAAGAAGTTCCATATTTTCAAACTTCCTTGGGTCGCCAGTCATCACACCAGGGACATCTTTCCAGATTGTCATATCCTTGGCATCCAAACAATAGGCAAATATCGCCGCGGAGTAATCAGACCCCTCACGCCCCAGAGAAACCGTGAAATTATTTTCATCCGAACCTATAAACCCTTGAGTAACATAGGTTTTAGTCTTATCCAATTGGGAAATATTTTTCTCTGTTTCTTCCCAATTAACAAGCCCTTCGCGGTAGTTGGTATCTGTTTTTATAAAATCCCGAGCATCCAGCCACTGGTTACCCATCTCATTATCAGAAAGATACACGCTTAATATTTTTGATGAAATCATCTCTCCACAGGTTACAACTTGGTCATAAACAAAATTGTAATTAGGAGATTTATTCCTTCTAAGGAAAGATTCTATATCATCAAAAAACAATTTGATTTCGCTGAAAACATGGTGATTTTCATCAAAAAGTCCTTTTGCAATTTGGATATGTTCTTCCTTTATTTTAGCTATTTCCTGCTGATAGTCACTTTTATTGAAATAAAATTCTACTACTCTTTCTAGTGCATTAGTAGTCTTTCCCATAGCCGAAACGACTATCAGACACCTCTCAAAGCCTTGTATACTAAGCACTCTGAGCACATTTTTCACACTATCAGCATCTTTCACAGAAGCTCCTCCAAATTTGAATATCTTCATCGAGATTTTTTTAATTCGTTTATAGTCTTGTACTCAAACTTACAAAAGTATTAAATAAGATTGATATAAAAAAGTATATTTTTCAGTATAAATTTACGATTTTTGTAAATCTTTTAAATTAAACAAGTTATGACAGACCAAACTCTACAATCTTTGGGAGAATTTATCATTGATAAGCAGGATGATTTCAAGTTTTCAAGCGGAGAGCTTTCTAGATTATTAAGCTCCATAAAAATAGCCTCTAAAATCGTAAACAGAGAAGTAAACAAGGCTGGAATCGCAGATATTCTTGGTAAAGCCGGCAACGAAAATGTACAAGGCGAGGAGCAGATGAAGCTGGATGTTTTTGCCAATGATATTTTTATAGATGCTCTTTCTCACAGAGAAATCGTGTGTGGTATCGCATCAGAAGAAAATGAAGATTTCATAGAGATAAAAGGAAACGAGAACAACGCCCATATGAACAACTATGTGGTACTGATAGACCCTCTAGACGGCTCTTCTAATGTAGATGTTAATGTATCTGTGGGAACTATTTTCTCCATATACAGAAGGGTAACTCCTGCGGGAACACCTGTAAAAATAGAAGATTTCCTACAAAAAGGTGTAAATCAGGTAGCGGCAGGATATGTTATTTATGGTTCATCCACGATGCTGGTTTATACGACAGGAAACGGAGTAAATGGCTTTACGCTAGACCCATCAGTAGGGACTTATTTCCTATCTCATCCTAATATGACTTACCCTAAAACAGGTAAAATCTATTCTGTCAATGAAGGAAACTACGCTAAATTCCCACAAGGAGTAAAAGAATACATCAAATATTGCCAAGAAGAGGAAGGCAACAGGCCTTATACATCCAGATACATAGGCTCGTTAGTAGCTGATTTTCATAGAAATATGATAAAAGGCGGTATCTATATCTACCCTTCCTATGCCCATGCACCAAATGGAAAACTTAGACTGCTTTACGAGTGCAATCCTATGGCTTTCTTGGCTGAACAAGCTGGAGCAAAGGCTACAAACGGTTTCCAAAGAATCCTAGAAATAGAGCCTACTTCACTACACCAGAGAGTTCCTTTTTTCTGTGGAAGTGTAGAAATGGTCGAAAAAGCAGAAGAATTTATGGCAAAGCATAAATAGTTCTTTGATAAAATTTCATTCAAAATAAAAAAGTTCTATCCGAAAAGTAGAACTTTTATTTTTTTATTTCTTTCGGATGAGCCACAGCCCAATAAAGGTAAGCAACCCATTGATAATCAGAAGCTCTAGACCAATTTTAAATTCACCGAAAATATCTGATTGGTATTTGTCTATCAAGAAAGAAAGCGTAGGTGCGATGATGCAGATATACGGCACCAAATGGTCTTTCACTTTATATTTAGTAAAAATCCCAAAAGCAAACAAGCCAAGCAGCGGCCCGTAAGTGAAGCCTGCCAATTTTAGGATAAGCCCAATCATAGAGGCATCATCTATCCACTTGAAAACCATCACCATAACGAGGAAAGAAATCGTCACCAAAATATGCACTTTCTTTCTAAAAGTCTCTTTTTTGGCGTGAGCCCAGTCCTTATCTTTAATCCCGAAAATATCAATACAAATAGAAGATGTAAGCGCTGTCATCGCCCCATCAGCACTGGAACAAAAGGCTGAAATAAGCCCAATAATGAAAGTCACCCCTATCAGCGGAGACATATATTCCAAAGCTGCCGTAGGGAACAGCCTGTCCTTCACCGCGGTGATGTTTTTCTGTTCCGCGAACAAATGAAGCATTCCGCCCATATAAAGGAACAGAGTAATCATCCCCAGCAGGATAAAAGTCAGCACCAGCATATTTTTCTGACTGTCTTTCAGGTTAGAAACGGAGATGTTTTTCTGCATCATATCTTGGTCTATCCCCGTCATCGCAATGGTAATGAACGCCCCCGCCAAAATCTGCTTCACGAAGAAACTTCCATTCATCACATTCGTATCAAAAACACGAAGATAGCCTCTTTCGCTCATCATCGAGAGACTTTCGGAGAAGCTGATATTCATATGATGAAGGATATAAATTACCGTAGCCACCAAGCCCAAAAGCATGGCTGTGGTCTGGATAGTATCTGTCCAAATGATGGTTTTCACGCCGCCTTTGTAAGTGTAAAGGATAATCATCAAAAGAGTGAGCAAAGTCGTAAGCCAAAACGGAACGCCCAAGCTGTCCAATATCATCACCTGCAAAATATTTACCGCTAAATAAACCCTTGCCGTAGCGCCCACCAGTTTAGAAACGATGAAGATAATCGCCCCTGATTTATAGGTACTTTCGCCCATTCGCTCTTGGAGGTAAGTATAAATAGAAGTAAGGTGCATTTTGTAATAAATCGGCAGTAGAATGTACGCCACCACGATATAACCTATAATATAGCCAAAAGTAATCTGCAAATACTGGAAACCATCCGTCCCCACCGTCCCTGGCACACTTACGAAAGTAACCCCAGAAAGTGTAGAACCTATCATCCCGAAAGCCACCAATTTCCAGTTTCCAGAGCGGTTTCCTATGAAAAAACTATCATTGTTACTCCCTCTGCTGGTAAGCCAAGAAATCAGCATCAAAAGCCCAAAATACCCAATAACAATAGACAAAAGTAATAATGGCGAAAGCATACTATTTTTTATTTCAAATTATATTTTACTTTTTAAAATCTTCCTTTAAAATGGAATACCGAACGAAATCCAAGAATTTTCCGGTTTTATAAATTTCCTGTCTGAGGACAGCCTCCTGCCTCATTCCGCTTTTCTCCATCACTCGCCCTGAAGCAGGATTGTGCGGAAAGAAATTAGCAAACATTTTATTTAGATTTAAAACCTTAAACCCAAAAGCCAGCACCTCCGCCATGGCTTCCGTCACATAACCTTTATTCCAAAATTCTTTCCCCAGCCAGTAACCAATTTCTGCCCTTTGATTGGCTTTATCCCAGTGATGAATTCCTATAAGCCCCATTATCAAGCCGTTTTCTTTATTTCGGATAGCAAAAACAAAATCTGTTTCGTTCTCAAAACCTTTGTCCACTACCTCGTGGATTAAAAACTCGGCATCCGCCTCCTTGTAGGGATAGGGTATGTTTGCGGTGTTTTCTGAATAAACCTTATCAGAATCCAGATAATGAATGATGTGTTGTATATCGCACTCCACAGGACGACTGAGAATGAGCCTTTCAGTAGTCAAAATGGGAAATTCCTTTTTCATATTTTTTGGGATAAAAACTACATTGGCAAAAGTAATAAAAAAAAGTATTGAGAAAGCGAATAAAGTCGGTTTTATGCGATTGAAAGCTGTTTTTATAGATAACTTACGAGTTTCAAAACTGCAATTTTACAGTTTAAAAACAAGAAACTTATCATTTTCATTAAAAATATAAATATTACCCTTCTATTATCTATTTTTCTAATAATTATCTTTCAGGATAAAACTCATACCATTTATTGTCAATTTCTACTTTTAGAGTGTCATTTTTTCTATACCAATCTTTATCCACTGTTTTTATGGATTTTTCATAAACAAATACAGAATCATTATAATAAAGGCTATATGGTAACTTATCCATTGACTTTTTATCCATTTTTTTGAGATAAATAGAAGGAAAATTATTTTTTAAGACTTTTATCGAATCATCTACTGGAAGATTAGTATTCAAATACATAAACTTCCACTTTGGTGTAGAAAATACCCAAAGATTCAATATGTATTTGTCTTTTTTATAAACATAACCTCCAGATGCCTCTACAAAATCCCCTTTTTCATCTCCAGCTAACTTATAATAATCCCTTTTAGGAGCGGGAGGAACAAGGCAACTATTAAGTAATACTATACTGAATAACAATATTATTATTTTTCTCATTTTTCCTCTGTATTTTTTAGGTTAAGTAATATTCTTCATATTCCCAAATGCAGAATCTCAAGTTTAGGTCATTCTCTACTTTTGGCGTTTTACTTTTTCTACAAATTTACACAAAAATAAAAGAGCCCTGCCTTTTGGCACGACTCTTTGTTATTTATATTCTTTCTTTTATAATTTCATCTATAATTTCAGGATTGATAAGCGTAGAAGTATCCCCAAAATTATCATCCTTTCCTTCTGCTATTTTTCTTAGGATACGCCTTACAATCTTACCCGAACGGGTTTTCGGCAGTGCAGAAACAAACTGAATTTTATCCAGCTTCGCGATAGGCCCCACTTGGTCAGAAATCAGCTGGTTAATCTCCCTGCGGACTCTATCTCTGTTTCTATCTTCGCTGACATCCTTTAAAATCACATATCCATAAAGAGCATTTCCTTTTATCTCATGCGGATAGCCTACTATTGCGCTTTCTGCTACGGACTGGTGCTCATTCACGGCATCTTCTATCGGCGCAGTACCCAGATTATGCCCTGATACAATGATGACATCATCCACTCGCCCTGTAATTCTGTAATATCCTACCTCATCTCTCAGAGCTGCATCTCCTGTGAAGAATTTCCCTGGGAAAGCCGAGAAATAAGTTTCACGATATCTTTCGTGGTCGCCCCATATCGTCCTTGCGATAGACGGCCAAGGTAATTTGATGCAAAGATTTCCTTCTACCTGATTACCAGAAATTTCGTTTTTCTGCTCATCCATCAGCACAGGCTGAACCCCTGGCAGCGGAAGCGTGGCATACATAGGCTTTGTAGGAGTAATGAATGCCAATGGAGAAATCAGAATTCCCCCTGTTTCGGTTTGCCACCAAGTATCCACTATCGGGCATCTTTTTTTACCTACATTGTCATTATACCAACGCCAAGCCTCATCGTTAATAGGCTCTCCCACCGTTCCAATTACTCTGAGCGAACTCAAATCATGTTTTTCCACCCATTCTGCACTTTCCTTTTCTAAAGAACGAATAGCAGTAGGCGCTGTATAGAAGTGGGTAATCTTATGTTTCGCAATGGTCTGCCAGAATCTGTCTGGATTTGGATAAGTAGGAATTCCTTCAAAAATCACAGTCGTAGCGCCATTTACCAGCGCTCCATACACTGCATAAGAATGCCCTGTAATCCAGCCTATATCGGCAGTACACCAGAATACATCATTTTCTCTATAATTAAATACATTTTTAAAAGTATAACCTGTATAGACCATATAACCTCCACAAGTATGAAGCATTCCTTTTGGTTTTCCTGTAGAACCTGATGTATAAAGGATAAACAAAGGATCTTCTGCATCCATGATTTCAAAAGAGTTATCTACTTCAGCTTTATCCAAAAGCTCTTGAAGCCAAAAATCCCTTCCTTCTTTCATGGTAACTTGGCATCCTGTTCGTTTTACAGTAAGCACTTTTCCTACGCTTGGGCAGTTTTCCAATGCTTCATCTACGATACCTTTAAGCTCTATTTTTTTACTCCCTCTGTAGCTTCCATCAGAGCAGATGACTAGTTTACATTCGCAGTCATTGATTCTAGAAGCAAGTGCCGCTGAAGAAAACCCAGCAAAAACCACCACATGAACAGCGCCAATTCTCGCACAAGCCAGCATGGCTATCGGCAGTTCTACCACCATTGGAAGGTAAATACAGACTCTGTCGCCCTTTTTCACTCCTTGACTACGAAGAACAGCCGCCATCTTCCCTACTCTTTCATGAAGATCTTTGTAAGATAGCTTTACTGCCGCTTCATCAGGGCTGTTAGGTTCCCAGATGATGGCTGTTTTATCAGGATTTTCCGCTAAATGGCGGTCGATACAGTTCTCTGTAATATTGAGTTTTGCATTCTTAAACCATTCTATTTTAGCATTATGCACATCATACTCCAGCACACTATCCCATTTTTTGTTCCAGATAAAATTTTTATCTGCTATTTGTTCCCAAAATTTTTCAGGATCATGCACCGATTTTTCATATTGCTTAAAATAGTCTGGAAGACTTTCTATCAGATACTTACTCATTTAGGAGAATTATTAAATAAAGTTAATTCTATATTGTACAAATTTTAAGCCGGCAATTTAAGAAAATTTAATTAAATAAGTCTGAAAAACCATCTATTTTTTTCATCAACATTTGATTTTCTAAATGACTTATTAAAGCTATATTTTCTAAATAATCAGCTACTTTATCTCTATTTTTTTTGATTTTAAAGATATTATTTTTTCTAAAAAAAGCAAAATATATTTTTTATTTCGCTTTTGGTTCTATTTTTTTTCATATCTTTGTAAGAATGAAAAAGCAAGAATTTTTAGAAAGTTTGTTGAGAGCAGATTTCTGCCCAAAAAGATATTTTATTTATTAAAACGAGGCTCGGTTGGCTTCGTTTTTTTTTATGTTTAAAACTAAAAAACTAATGAACTATGCTGGCAATATCTCATTTTAGCCCAAAGAAAATCGAGCAGATTTTAGACCAAGCTTTGGAAATGGCAAATGGTAAAAAATACACAGCTCAGGATGAAATTTTCGTTTCCAATCTTTTTTTCGAAGACAGCACCCGCACCAAAATAAGCTTTGAAATGGCAGAAAGAAAACTTGGGCTTTCAGTCATTCCTTTTGACACTTCGCAGAGCTCCGTAAATAAAGGCGAAAGCCTCTACGATACTGCAAAAACATTAGAAAGCATCGGGCTAAATCTCTTGGTAATCCGCCACGGACAAAACCAATATTATGATGAACTAAAAAACATCAAAATCCCTATTATCAACGCTGGAGACGGCACAGGAAACCACCCGAGCCAGACCATGCTGGATCTGATGACCATAAAACAAGAATTTGGTTCTTTCAAAGACCTAAAAATCGCCATTGCAGGAGATGTGAAACACAGCCGCGTTGCCAATTCTGCCTGTGATACTTTGAGAAAATTAGGCGCAAAAGTCTATTTCTCCGGCCCTAGAGAATGGTTTGACGAAGGCAGTCTGATGCATGGAACTTACCGAGAAATCGATGGACTAATTCCAGAAATCGATGTGCTCATGCTTCTAAGAATACAGCACGAAAGACATCACCAAAAAATAAAATATTCTCCAGAAGAATACCTCAGAAAATATGGGCTTACCAAAGAGCGAGAAAAGAAAATGAAGCCCAGCGCCATCATCATGCATCCCGCACCTGTAAATAGAAATGTGGAAATAGATTCCGACTTGGTGGAATGCTCCCGCTCCCGAATTTTTAAACAAATGGAAAACGGAGTTTTTGCACGAATGGCTATTTTAAAAAATACTTTGGAACAAAAAGGCTTTACATTCAAAGAAATAAAATAAATAATATGAAAATCATTAAAAACGGAAAAATCCTTGACCAACAAGGGAATTTAGTCCAAAAAGACATTCAGATAGAAAATGGTCTTATCACCAAAATTTCTGAAAACATAGAGAATCCAAACGCCGAAATCATAGATGCCGAGGGGAAATTCATCAGCCCTGGGTTTATCGATGTGCATGTCCATCTTCGTGAGCCTGGCGACGAGCACAAAGAGACCATCGCAACAGGCTCCATGGCAGCCGCAAAAGGCGGATATACCACTATCTGCCCGATGCCAAACACCAATCCTGTTCCTGACAGAGCCGAGCGTTTCGATGATTTATTAAAAAGAATCCAAAAATCCGCTGTCATAAAAATAAGACCTTATGGAGCTATTACGGAAGACTCCAAAGGAGTAAAACTAACTAATTTTCAAGTTTTAAAAGAAAAAGGCGCCGTAGGATTTACTGATGACGGTGTAGGAATTCAGGAAGCTGGCGTAATGTATGAAGCCATGCAGGAATCCACCAAAGTAAACTTGCCCATCGTAGCCCACTGTGAAGACAATTCGCTTATTTTAGGAGGCTGTATTCATGATGGAAAAAAAGCCAAAGAATTAGGATTAAAGGGCATCCCAAGCGTTTGTGAATCAGTGCATATCGCTCGTGATATTTTATTAGCCGAGGCTGCTGGTGCGCATTATCATGTCTGCCATGTTTCTACGAAAGAATCTGTGAGAGTCATCGCCGATGGGAAAAAGGCTGGAATCCGCGTAACTGCCGAAGTTTCGCCGCATCATTTGGTTTTAACCGAAGATGATATTCCTAATGCAGATACCAATTATAAAATGAACCCTCCGCTCCGTGCCAAAGAAGACCAATTGGCTCTAATCAAAGGGCTGGAAGAAGGCATCATTGACTGCATTGCGACCGACCACGCTCCTCACACCGAGGACGAAAAAAGCCGAGGAATGTATGATTCGCCTTTTGGAATTGTGGGATTTGAGACCGCTTTTCCTGTCCTGCACACCAAATTTGTAAAAACTGGAAAATGGTCTCTGAAACAACTCATCGACTGGATGACCATAAAACCAGCCGAGGTTTTTAACCTTGATAAAGTAGGAAAAATAGAAGTTGGCTACTATGCCGACCTGACTTTCATTGACCTTGAAAAAACTCAAAAAGTAGACAAAAACACCTTCGTTTCCAAAGGAAGAAACACGCCTTTTGACGGCTGGGAATGCACAGGCTGGCCAGTAGCGACTTTTGTAAATGGAGAAAAAGTTTATTAACCAAACACCAACTAATAAAAATGAACAAAAAACTCATATTAGAATCAGGAGAAGTTTTCTACGGAGAAGGCTTTGGAGCGGATACAGAGACCAGCGGCGAGGTGGTTTTCAGTACAGGAATGACTGGCTATCAAGAACTTATCTCTGACCCTTCCTTTTGTGGGCAAATCGTCTGTATGACCTACCCGCTCATCGGGAATTATGGAATCAATCGTGATGATTACGAAAGCATAGAACCAGCCATCAAAGGGCTGATTATCAAAGAACTTTGCGATATGCCCTCTAACTTTCGTTCCCAGCTTACTCTGGATGAACTCTTTAAGAAGAAAAATCTTTCAGGGATTTCAGGGATTGATACCCGAAAACTAACCCGAATTCTCCGAAACAAAGGCGTAACGAAAGGTAAAATCGTCAATGCTGATGCAGATGAACAAAACATCATCAATGAACTGAAATCCACCATTTTACCTAAAAATCAAATAGCGCAGGTTTCCACCAAAACACCCTATGCCAACCCTGGCAGAGGCTTTAAAGTGGTGCTGATGGATTTCGGAGCAAAACTCGGCATCATCCGTGAATTATCCCAAAGAAACTGCGATATCACGGTAGTTTCCCACGATACCTCAGCCGAAGAAATCCTTCTAATGGCTCCTGACGGCGTAATGCTCTCCAACGGCCCTGGCGACCCGCAGGACATCCCTCACGCACACGAAACCGTGAGAAAACTCCTTGGCAAAGTCCCTATTTTTGGGATTTGTATGGGACATCAGGTAATAGGACTGGCGTGCGGTGCGAAGACTTTTAAACTAAAATTTGGGCACAGAGGAGGCAATCATCCTGTTTTGGATTTAAGAACCAATAAAGTTTCTATCACTTCCCAAAACCACGGCTATGCCATTGACCAAAACAGTCTGAAAGACACAGATTTAGAGGAAACCCACATCGCGCTGAATGACCACACGAATGAAGGAGTCCGCCACAAGAAATACCCTTGTTTCTCTGTCCAATACCACCCAGAGGCAAGCCCAGGCCCAGAAGATGCCAATTATCTTTTTGATGACTTCATCCAAATGATGGAAGATTTTAAAAAAGAGTGCTAATATAAATTATACAAACTACTTTTTACTTATATTTTATTTTTAAATAATCAAAAAACTAAAATTATATGAAAAAATTATTTTTAGCATTATGTATTTTATTGTTTAGTAAAACTTTTGCACAGACAAAAAAACCAGATTTTGTAGGATTTTATAGAGAAAGAGGTGGTATTTTCTACATTAAGGAAGACAAAACTTTTTTAATTGTAGCTTATGCCACCCTCATCACAGGGACTTGGGATGTTAAAGAAATTAAAATTCACACTGATAAAGGGAAAAAATCACAAAAATTTGTGGTACTTACACCCTATCGTCCAGAGTTTCCATTTTCTATTTTTGGAAGAAAAAATCCAGAAATAAAAATAGGCTATCAAATCGAATATGGTGCGGAGTGGATGATTTCGGATGAAGTTTATATTGGGGGTTCTTTGGACAAAATGCAGGCGTTTTTCAATCCTTCACCCAATTGTTTCAAATCCGAATATATTTATAAAAACAATGATTTACCCAAAGAGTTTATTTTAGCCGATTTAAACGAAAATGTCTATTTAGAAAAGGGAAAATATACCAATCTATTTTCTTTCCTTACAGAAGAATACAATGATTTTCTGATAGCACACACACCAGCTGACCAGAATAATTCAATGGTTTATCATTTCCTACTTGGAGCAAATGGGATTGAAGATGAAGATGGCAACCCAATAGAAAAATCCAAAGAAGAAGATTTTGTAGAAGAAGACATTAAATTTTTTAATGAAATCTCCACTAAAAACCCTTATTTAAATGATAATTATCGGCTGAAAACAAAAAATGGAGATATAATTCCAGATACAGAGTTTGAAATCATAGAAATAGAATGCAAAAAATACTATAAAAACAAAAATGATAGTAAAGATTATTACGAACTTTACGATGAAGATGCAGAAAAAATGATGAAGAATAAATACAAAAAAATTCCACTTAAAATTTTACCTTTTAAGAAATTCAAGCCTTTGAAAACCAGCCTATTCCATGCAGAATGTAAAGATGGATATAAAAACAGCAAAAGAAAAATCTATTCAGGGGAATAAAAATCTAAAATACCATGAAAAATATATTATTAATATTAATTTTACTATTCGGTAAAGCATTTTCACAGAAAAAGATACCAGATTTTATAGGATGTTATAGGCATGATAATGGAGCTAATTTTTGTCTCAAAGAAGATAAAACTTTTTTAATCATAGGCTTTGGGACTTTCATTACTGGTACTTGGGAGCTTATGGAAGGTGAAATATTCACCTATAATGAAAAAAAATATAATAAATTTGTAGAGCTTACCCCTTATCGCCCAGAACTTCCATTTTCTGTTTTTGGACGAAAAAATCCCAGCATAAAAACAGGCTATCAAATTAAATACAGTACTACCAACAAAGAGGATATTTCAGATAGCGTTTATATTGGCGGTTCTTTAGACAAGATGCAAGCGTTTTTCAATCCTTCTCCCAATTGTTTTAGCGGTGTTGATATTTATAAAGGCAAAAAGCTTCCGAAAGAATTCATCTTGGCTGACTTAAATACTCACGAATTAAGACGCTCTGAACAAAGCAAGGTAAAATACACTGACCTGTTTTCATTTCAAACGGATGGTTATAATGATTTTATAATAGACTATATGCCGGCAGATGATAAAAACTCTGGGATTTTCCGATTTCCAATTGGAGCAAAAGGTATTGAAAATATTGAAGGAGAGGTATTAAGAAAACAAGAGACATTCTCCAAAGATGACCTTGAATTTCTAGAACAAGCCCCTACACGAAATTTCTATTTAAATGAAAACTTTAGAATAGAGCTCATCGATGAAATACTATTCCCAAAAGAATTCTCTTACTCACAAAACGAGCGCCAACTCGATGAGAAGAAGAATGGTAAATACAAAAAAATCCCTCTTAAACGCTCTCCTCTACAAGATTTCAAACCTTTAAAAACAACACTCTTTAACGCCGAATGCGAAGGAGAATCTAAAAATTTAAAAAGAAGAATACGCTAATTTTTAACTAATAACAAATATGAAACGAACAGACATCAAAACTATATTGGTCATAGGCTCCGGCCCTATCATCATAGGGCAGGCAGCGGAATTTGACTACGCAGGGACACAGGCCTGTCTATCCCTAAAAGAGGTAGGATACAGAGTCATCCTCATCAACTCAAATCCTGCCACCATCATGACCGATGCAGAAATCGCCGACAAGGTCTATATAGAACCGATTTCCTTGGAGTTCGTGAGCCAGATTATCCGAAAGGAACGCCCAGATGCTCTTTTGCCTACATTGGGAGGACAGACAGGGCTGAATATGGCGATAGAACTAAAAAAATCAGGGATTTTAGATGAATGTAAAGTGGAAGTTTTAGGGACTAAACTTTCTGCTATCAATCGTGCCGAAGACCGAGATTTATTCCGAGAACTGATGAACGAGCTGGGCGAGCCTGTGCCAGAATCGGACATTGTGAATACATTAGAAAGCGCCCTGAATTTCGCTGACAGAATCGGCTATCCTGTGATTGTGCGTCCTGCCTTCACCCTTGGAGGAACAGGCGGCGGTATCGCTTCCAACAAGCAGGAACTCACCGAAATCGTAGAACTCGGACTAAAACACAGTCCTGTAAATCAGTGCCTTATAGAAAAATCCATCGCAGGATTCAAAGAGATAGAATACGAAGTAATGCGAGATTCTAACGACAATGCCATAGTGGTCTGCAACATGGAAAACATAGACCCTGTGGGCGTACATACTGGCGATTCTATAGTGGTTGCTCCCTCGCAGACCCTCTCTGACAGGGAATATCAGATGCTGCGAAACACTTCGCTGAAAATCATCCGTGCATTAGGAATAGAAGGCGGATGTAATGTGCAGCTGGCTCTAGATCCACATTCGTTTAATTATTATGTAATCGAGGTTAATCCGAGAGTGTCCCGTTCATCGGCTTTGGCGAGTAAAGCTACGGGCTACCCAATCGCGAAAATCGCGGCTAAAATCGCTGTGGGACTGACTTTGGATGAAATCATAAATCCTGTAACGGGCAAGACTTATGCTTGTTTCGAACCTGCTTTGGATTATGTGGTAACCAAATTCCCTCGTTTTCCGTTTGATAAATTCGAAACGGCGGACAGAAGATTATCCACACAGATGAAAGCCACAGGCGAAATCATGGCCATTGGCAGAAACTTTGAAGAATCTCTCCAAAAAGCCATCCGTTCACTGGAAACAGGCATCCAGCATCTGGGATTAAAGGAAAAACAAGCCCTTGCCCTAACCGATGAAGAAATAGAAAGAAGAATAAAAATCTGCGATGACGAGAGGCTTTTCATCATTGGAGAAGCGCTGCGCAGAGGCTATGACTGGGAGAAAATAGTGGAATGGAGCAAAATAGACAAATTCTTCATTTGGAAAATCAAGAAACTCATTGATTTTGAGGCTGAAATAAAAAACAATCCATTTAACAAAGATATTTTAATCAAGGCTAAAAAATTAGGTTTTTCTGACCTTAATCTGGCTCACCTTTGGAACTGTGCGCAGAGGGAAATTTTTAATTTTAGAAAAGAAAACAGCATCATGCCAGTCTATAAAATGGTGGATACCTGCGCGGCTGAGTTTGAGTCCGAAACTCCTTATTTCTACGGAACTTACGAGGAAGAAAACGAATCCATCGCCACCGACAAGGAAAAAATCATCGTGCTGGGTTCGGGGCCTATCCGTATCGGGCAGGGTGTGGAGTTTGACTACGCAACGGTGCATTCTGTATGGGCGATTAAGGAAATGGGCTGTGAGGCGATTATCATCAATAATAATCCTGAGACCGTTTCTACGGATTTCTCTATTTCGGATAAATTATATTTCGAGCCGCTGACCGAGGAAGATGTGATGAACATCATCGACCTTGAAAAACCAAAAGGCGTGGTGGTGCAGTTCGGCGGACAGACCGCTATCAATTTGGCTGACAAGCTGGCTTCCCATGGAGTGAAGATTTTAGGAACTTCGTTAGAAGATCTGGACAGAGCCGAAAACCGAGACAAATTCGAGAAAGCCCTGCAGGATTTGGGCATTCCTCAGCCGAAAGGAAAAACTTCCACTTCAAAAGAAGAAGCCATAAAAATTGCCAATGAAATCGGCTATCCTGTGCTTGTCCGCCCAAGCTATGTTTTGGGAGGAAGGGCGATGGAAATTGTTTATACAGAAAAAGAACTCGCTCATTACATGGAGAATGCTGTAGAGGCAAGCCCTACACGGCCTGTGCTGCTTGACCGATATCTAACTGGGCACG
>CAUQSG010000033.1:0-16111 GCA_963520725.1 uncultured Flavobacteriaceae bacterium
CCAGAATAGAGGAAATTCCGCAAGAAAAACCAAAAGAAACTCCGAAAGAGGAACAAAAGAACCAAAAACCTACAAAACTAGAACGACCAGTCCAAAGCTGGGAAAAACAGTATTTAGATTAATCATAAAAACCAGCATCAGATATTTCTCTGATGCTGGTTTTTTATATTTTACATTAAAATTTATGTTATAAGAATTTTACTTTTTCTTCACTCCGTGAAAATCTTTCAAATAAAATGGCTCGAAATAGACAATATCTTCAAAGTCTTTTTGCTTGTATTTTTCCACGGCTTTTTTTATCAAATATTTCGCTGATGGATAGATATTTTCGTTGTATTCCGCCTGCGAAAGTTTTAGTACCTGCTGTGCTTTCAGAGAGCCATCTCCTACGAAAAGTATTTTTTTGCCCTCATATTCCTGAAAAGATTCTTCATCCAAAATCTTCGCGTTTGTCTCTACCAGCATCTGCCCTGATTTTCCATCAAAAACAGCCGTATAGACCTCCATTCTACGAGCATCTATGAGCGGAATTATCAAATCATAATTGCCCAAAAATGGCTCTACCATAGTTTCCAGAGAATTTACCGTTACCAAAGGAATACCAAGCCCAAAACAAAAGCCCTTCGCCGAGGCCGCTCCTATTCGCAGCCCTGTATAAGACCCAGGCCCTTTTCCTAACGAAATTGCATCCAAATCCTTCAGACCTATTTCAGCACCCTCCAGAGCCCATTCTATATAGGTGTGGAGGTTTTCGGATTGTTTATAATCCTGCGATACTTTCTCACAAAGACAAAGTAGTTTTTCATCAGACGAAATGGCAACAGAACAGTTTTTAGACGAAGTCTCTATGTGTAGAATTTTCATTCAGCAAAATTAATTTTTTTATTTAAAATCCTCAAATATCTATGATTTCAAAAGCATTTTCTATATGCTTGATTTGGAATTGATTTTCTTGATTTGGAAGAATGGCAATTATATCAAACCTTGCTTCCTTGTCTATTTCATTTTCTTCCAAAAAATGGCTCGCAACAGAGATGAGCAGTCTGATTTTCTTCTTATTCACCGCCTCTTCTGGACTCAGGAAAGTATCTGTGCTTCTGGCTTTTACTTCTATTATAACAATCTGATTTTCAGTCTCTGCGATGATATCTATTTCGGCTTTTAGGTATCGGTAGTTTTTGACTAAAATTTTATAGCCTTTCTTTTCCAAAAACTCTACCGCCAGATTTTCGGATTCCTTTCCAAAGTCATTATGCTCAGCCATTTATGGAATTATAAGAATTCTACTTTTGCTTCCGTTTCGGAAATGTTCAGTTTTATTTCAGAGCCTAAAATCAGCGGCACATTATCAAAAATATGCCCGTTAGGAAAAGCGAACAGCTTTGGGAAAGAATATTTCTTGAGCCTTTCGGCAATGATTTCATAAGCCATAGCATCATAACTATACTCATAATCAGGGTTTTCCGCCTCGTTTCCCATGTTAATCATCCCTCCGATGATGATGCCCTTTATTTTCCTAAAAACACCAGCTAAATCAAGGGAAATGAGCATTCTGTCCAGCGAATAAAAATTCTCGCCGATGTCTTCTATAAACAAAATTCTGTCCCTGAAATCTACCGAATATGAGCTTCCCAAAAGCGCATAGACCAGCGCCAGATTTCCACCGACCAAAACGCCCTCTACGCTTCCGTGGTTATTCTGCGGATGTGGAGTGACCTGATATTTAGGCTTTTTCCCGCTGAAAATATTGAAAATCTCTTCATAACTTTCGGCTGAAACTCCAAAAGATGAGGTCTTCAGCGTCTGTCCGTGGATACTCGCAAAGCCCTTTTTCAAGAGGAAACTTTGGATAACGGTATTATCCGAATAGCCGATGTACCATTTCGGATTTTCTTTGAAATGATTTAGTTTTAGATGTCCCAAAAGATGCTGACAACCATAGCCACCGCGCGTAGCCCAGATGGCAGAAACCTCATCACTATTCAATGCCCAATTCAGGTCAGAAATCCGCTGTTTTTCCGTTCCAGAATAGCTGTACCCAAAGGAAAATCTGCCCAAGCAATGAGGACTGAGAACAGGCTCATAACCTTTGGATTTTATAAGTTCCAGCGTGGATAAAATCTGCCCTTCTTCTACTGAACCAGCAGGAGAAACGACTGCTATTTTATCGCCTTTTTTAAGGGTTTTTGGGAATATGACCGCCATAAGTGTCTGTTATTGAGTATCTTTTTACTTTATTTCTTCTCGTTTGATGCCTTTTTCTTCTAATCTTTTGTCCAGTTGGTTAAAGGATTTAAAACTTTGAAGGAAAATAAACACGCTCAGAACCAGCAGAATAAAACCTACGCCTTTTCGGATTTTATTGGCTACCTGCTGGTTGAGTTTATTGTGAAATTGTTTCGCCAAATAGATTTTCGCCAAGTCTATCAAAAGATATGTCCCGATAACCAAACAGATATAAAGCAAAAATCTGCCCGTGTCGGGATAGTTTTTTCTAATGAAAATGACGGTTACCAACCAGAAAAGCACCACACCGATGTTCAGAATATTGAGCAGAAAACCATTGAGAAATGTTTTCAGATAGTTTTGGTTGATGAGTCTTTCCTCACCTGCGATGTGCATTCTGGTTTTGGAAACGATCATATAAATCCCATAAACAAAGATAATAAGCGCCGAAATCCTATAAAAACTCGGGTATTGGTCTATAATGTGGATAATGTCCTGACTGCTGAAATACGCCGCCACAATGCACACTATATCCGCAAAAACTACGCCCAAATCCAGCGCCAATGCATGCCGAGGCCCTCGCGAAAGACTAGTCTCTACCAAAAGGAAGAAAACAGGCCCGATGAATACCAAACTAAGCATAAAACCCAAACCGACAGCAGAAAAAATAAGCTCTATCATAGAATGCGAATTCTTAATTGAAACTCCAAAAATACGGAATTTATTTTTAGATGAAAATCATTATATTTGTCCAATTAATTTTAAATTCAATATAAAATGAAAAAACTTCTATTTTCAGCTCTTGTGGGAGCGATGATTATTTCGTGCAGCAGGGATAATGACAACACTAATCCTACAACACCTCAGGCGCCTGCAATCAGTCAAACAGTAATTCTTCCAACCAAACTTACCTATTCTCAAACTGGTAAAGCAGATGAAGTGATTACTTTTAGTTATAATGGAAATAAGCTCATGAAAGTTACTCGTGACAACAAAGATGTAATTTACACTTATACAGGAGATTTAATCACTTCTATAAATAATCCTAATGAAAGTTCTCATGTATTTAATTATGATTCTAATGGAAACCTTATCTCTGAAAAAGAAGAATCTTATAGTGGTACTATTAAAGTTTTAGAAGAAAATACAACATACACCATCAATGGTTCTACTGTAAAAGCACAAAAGATATCTAAAAATTATGATGATATAACTGGAACTCTATCTTCTATATCCACTTCTACCATCACTTACACATTAGATGCAAAGAAAAGACCAATAAAAAGTGTGGAAGTTTCTGAAGAGAGAGACTCAACAGGAAATCTTATTGAAAAGACGAATAATAATACTACTACTTACCAATATGCAAATCATCATAGTTTAATAGAAAACATAGTTGGTTTTGATAAATTGACCTATTCTGATTTTCTTTCTAATAATGAGGATTTTCCTCATAATATCGTTTCTTATATGAAAGAGGATATCAATAGAACCTATTATCATTTTGGTGGCAGCCCTCATAATGAAAGTTATATTAACGAGGTTAAAGTAGAATATTCTGTAAATACTAACAACTATCCTATTAAAATACAACCTAAAGCTAAAAACCACATCAATAGACAATTTGAAAATAGAAATAATAGTTATTTCACAATAGAATACAATAAATAACACAAAAACTCCCTTTTTTAGGGAGTTTTCTCTTTTTAGTGTAAAAGATATTATTCTTATATTTGCTCAATTAATTTTAAATTCAATATAAAATGAAAAAAATTTTATTTTCAGCTCTTGTGGGAGCGATGATTATTTCGTGCAGTAGAGATAATGACAACACTAATCCTACAACGCCTCAGACACCTGCAACTAGTGAAACAGGGATTCTTCCTGTGAAGTATTCTTATTATGATGATAGATCTAACCAACTAAGTGCAGAAATAACCTTCATATACAATGGAACAAAACTAACAAAACTAATACATAATGATGGAGATGTATCTAATGTTAGTTATAATGGAAATTTAATTACCTCTATTATAAATAGTAAAATGTCTAGTGAATTTGGTTATGATTCTAATGGTAATCTTACATCTGAAAAATTAAAAAGATTTAGTAATTCTACTAAAACTTCAGAAAATGATATAACATACACTATCAATGGTTCTACTGTAACAGCACAAAAGATATCTAAAGATTATGATTATAGAGACGGAACTCTATCTTCTATAACCACTTCTACCATCACTTACACATTAGATACACAGAAAAGACCAATAAAAAGTGTGGAAGTTTCTGAAACTAAAGACACAACAGGAAATATTACTTTTCAAGAAAATAAAACCACTACTATTCAATATGCTAACCATCATAGTCCACTAAGAAATATAGTTGGTTTTGATAAATTAAATTATTCAGACTTTACAGATCATGATGATGAAGCTTTCACAAATACTATTTCTTATATGAAAGAAGAATCTAAAGTAACTCAGTATCATGGAGGTAGTAATGTTGTTACAAATAATGTATATGAAAGAAAACATGAGTACACCATCAATTCCAATAATTACCCTATTAAAGAACAAGAATATTATAGAAGTAATTCTTCTGGAACTTATGCAAAAGACCGCGGTCAAACTATAATAGAATACAATAAATAACATAAAAACTCCCTAAAAAAGGGAGTTTTTTTATTGCTGTTATTCTACTATTTTAAAATCCAATTGTTTTTGGATGAGGTTGGCTTTTACTACTTGTATTTTTATCTCATCACCGAGGCGATAGGTCTTGCCTGACTTGGTACCTACAATAGAATGCGCCTTCGAATCATGGAAATAGGAATCATCCATTAGGTCTCTTAGTTTTATCATACCTTCGGCGCCGTTTTCAGGGATTTCTACCCAGAAACCATAGTCTGCCACACCCGAGATTACGCCTATGAAATCCTGCCCTACTTTGTCTTCCATGAACTTCACCTGCATGTATTTTATGGAGTCCCGCTCTGCATTGGCAGCCAGTCTTTCCCTATCACTGCAGTGTTTGCAGTATTCTTCGTATTCCTCTCTGTTTGGCGATTTTCCACCATCCAGATAATGCTGGAGCAGTCTATGCGCCATAAGGTCTGGATAACGGCGAATAGGCGAAGTAAAGTGCGAATAATATGGGAATGCGAGTCCGTAGTGTCCTATGTTCTCGGTAGAATAGACCGCCTTGCTCATACTTCTCATCGCTAGGGTTTCTACCATGTTTTCCTCGCCTTTTCCTACCACATCTTTTAGGAGTTTGTTCATACTTTCGGCTATTTTTTGGGAATTGGAAATATTCATTTTGTAGCCGAGTGTCTGCACGAAATCCCTCAGTGCTTCTAGTTTCGCTGGGTCTGGGTCATCGTGGATACGATAAATAAAGGTATTATGCGTCGGTTCGCCCTTTCTGGAAAGAGATACATATTCGGAAACTTTTCTGTTTGCCAGCAGCATAAACTCCTCTATCAGGTGGTTAGAATCTTTACTGATTTTAAAATAAACCCCGATAGGATTATTATTTTCATCAAGGTTAAATCTCACCTCACTGCGGTCAAAAGCGATAGCTCCTTTCTTTAATCTCTCTTTTCTGAGAATCTTCGCCAAGTGGTCTAATGCCAGTATTTCCTCCGCCAAATCTCCTTTTCCCGTTTCTATACGCTCTTGGGCTTCTTCGTAGGAGAATCTTCTGTCAGAGTGGATGACCGTACGCCCAAACCACTGCTTCACTATCTCTGCCTTGTCATTCATCTCAAACACCGCCGAAAAAGCGTATCTATCTACATTTGGCTTTAGCGAACATAGGTCGTTACTGAGAATCTCTGGAAGCATGGGAACTACCCTATCCACGAGATAAACGGAAGTCGCACGGCTGTATGCTTCCTCATCTAGGAGCGTTCCAGGCTGCACATAGTGGGATACATCGGCGATGTGTACGCCTATTTCCCAGTTTCCGCTGTCTAATTTTTTCAGCGATAGCGCATCATCAAAGTCCTTGGCATCTTTCGGGTCTATGGTAAAAGTAAGCACCTCCCGCATATCTCTCCTTTTTTTCAGCTCTTCAGGAGTGATTTCTCGGTTGATTTTATTGGCAAAATCCTCTACTTCCTCAGGGAAATGGTAGGGAAGTTCATATTCGGCAAGGATAGAATGGATTTCCGTTTCGTGTTCGCCTGGTTTTCCTAATACTTTGATGATTTCCCCTTCTGGGTTCTTGGAATTAATGTCCCATTGGAGCATCTTTACGACTACTTTATCGCCGTCTTTGGCTCCATGGATTTTGGATTTTGGAATGAAAATATCGGTATTGATGACCTTTTTGTCACAAACCACAAATCCGAAATCTTTATATTTCACATACTCAAATGTCCCCACGAAAGAGTCTTTGGCTCTCTCCAAGACCTCTAACACAGAGCCTTCCAGCTTTCGCCCTTTGAAGTTGTAAGTGATGATCAAGACCTTATCCCCCTGCAAAGCGTCTTTTACATTTTTCTGATGGATGAAGATATCTTCATCCAGTCCCTCCACGCTTACATAGGCATTTCCATTAAGCGCAAAATCTATTGTCCCTGTCAGTGTTTCTTTTATCTGCAGGTTCACCATATATTTGCCTTTTTCTACTTCTTTTATTTTATCTTGAGCTCTCAGTTTGTGCAGAGTCTGGATGACCAGCTCTCTCTGGCGAGGGTTTTTGTAGTCTATGCCATCCGCTATCTGTTTGTAATTGTATATTTTTGAATTTTTCTTATTCATAAATCGGAGAATGAGTCTTCCGATACTCTCCAATTTGTATTGTTGTTTTTGTGATTTATTTTTTTTCTTCATAAATGTTTTTTCTTAAAATTTTGTTCTTCAAATATAACACTATTTATGCTTTTTTCACCAAAAATCCCCCTTCATCTTCTTATAAGAAGGGGGATTGAATTACAAAAAACAAAAATCGTTATTTTCCTATGGTTTTATTTTATCCACTCTTAGCTGGTGTCTACCTCCTTCAAATTCTGCGGTAAGGAATGCTTTTGCAATTTCCAAAGCCTCTTCATTGCTCACGAATCTTGCTGGAATTGCTACCATATTAGCATCATTGTGCTGTCTTGTTAAAGCTGCAACTTCTGGGTTCCAAGCCAGTCCAGCTCGGATACCTTCATGTTTATTGGCTGCCATCTGCATACCATTTCCTGTTCCACATACTAAAATTCCCAAAACGCAGTCTCCCTTTTCGATAGAAGTAGCGGCTGGATGAGCAAAATCTGGATAATCTACACTTTCTTTAAAAAATGTCCCAAAATCCACCATGTTATAATCTGCTTTTAGTTTTCTTTTTAGAAAATCTTTCATTTCATGACCTGCATGGTCAGATGCTATTGCTATGTTTATCATATCTATTCTATTTTTCTTTTTGCAAAAATATTATTTTAGCAAGGTTTGAGACAAATTATTTTTTATGATTTTTGTAATGTTTCAGCCCACATTCTAAGAATTTCTTGAAATCTTCTTTGTCCATGTATCCAGAGACAGGCGTATTAATCACCTTATTATCAGGAGTTACCAGAACATAGTGCGGCTGGGAATTGTTCTCAAAATTTATCTGCTGAAACATACTCCATCTGTCGCCTATTGTTTTTATCTTCTTCATCTGCCCGTTTCCCATGTCTATTTTCATCTGCTGGTCTTGTGGAAGTTCATCTTTATCATCTATATAAAGAGAAGCCAAAACCACCTCGTTCTGAAGAATCGGTAAAATATCTGGCTGTGACCAAACGAATTCCTCCAATTTTCGGCAGTTTTCGCAACCGTGACCTGTGAAGTCTATCAGGATAGGTTTATTTTCTTTTTTTGCTAATTCTACCGCTTCGAAATAATCATGAATAGGGTGTATTCCCAAAATCCCATCCTTTTCATTATGAAAATAGCTCACATTGAGCGGCGGCAAAATTCCGCTCAGCATAGAAAGTTTCGGTCTGTCGCTCGGTATCAATCCTTGAACTAAATACATCAAAAAGCCTATTCCAGCCGCTCCAAATAATTTTCTCGTAAGTGAAATTTTTGGTTTTTTATCATCGTGAGGAAATCTTATCAATCCGAACAAATATAATACTAAACCAATAGTAAGAACCACCCAAATGGCAATGAACAGCTCTCGTTTTAGAAATGCTGTTTTCGCTACCAAATCGGCTTTAGAAAGGAATTTCAGCGCCAAGCCCAGTTCTATGAAGCCCAGCACTACTTTCAGCGTATTCATCCAGCCTCCTGACTTCGGCAAAGACTGTAATGCCTGTGGAAACAGCGCCAACAATCCGAAAACAATCGCCCAAGCAAAACCAAAACCTGCCAAAGCAAAAGTCAGCAGCATAGGCACATTAGACGAACCCGTTACTGCACTTCCCAGCAATGACCCTAGAATAGGCCCTGTACATGAGAACGAAACAATCACCAAGGTAAGCGCCATGAAGAATATTCCTACGATTCCTCCTGCCTCTTCCGCTTTTGAAGATTTATTAGCAATGGAACTTGGCAACGCTATATCATAGTATCCGAAAAAGCTTCCTGCAAAGAAAACAAACACGATAAAAAATGCCAAATTAAGCCATACACTGGTAGATATTTCGTTAAAAATATTTCCAGCAATACCACTTATCAAGTGAAATGGCAAACTAAGCAAAGTAAAAATCAACAGAATGAAGAAACCATAGAGTAGAGCATCTCTTCTGCCCTTCGCTTTGTCTTTTGCTCCTTTGGTAAAGAAAGAAACCGTCAAAGGCACCATAGGGAAAACGCATGGCGTAAGCAAAGCAATAATCCCTCCTACAAAACCTAAAAATAAATAAGTCCAATAGCTCTCATCTGTATTCGCAGTCTGCTCTGTACCACACTGAACAAGAGGGTTTTTATAATCAAGCCCTTGTATTTTTAGGTTTTTAGTATCTAATTTTTGGTTTTCAGACAATGTCTGCGAAACCTGTGTTTCATCTGTGGATGCATCTTTCGGAGTTTCGGAATTTTCTTTCTTATCTAAAATTTCTTCGTCCTTTATGTCTCTTCCCTCTATCTTTATTTGATGCTGAAATTCAATGGTATTGGGAGCGAGACAAACTCTGTCATCGCAGGTTTGGTAAGTGATTTCTGCTGAAACATTGGTAGATTTTTTAGCATCTTTTAGTTTGAATTTTTGTTTAAAAGACACTGTATTAGAATAATAGACTATTCTAGCACCAAACGCCTCCGAAAACTCATCTATTTTTTTTCCTACCTCGGTTACCTTTCCTATGGGTTCTATATTTTTCCCTAAGAGTCTCATCTCTGTGGGAATACCGCTGTCCTCAGGAATATCTTTAGAATAAATATGCCACCCGTTTTCTAGTTTTCCTACGAGGATGGCTTCGTATTCATTTTCGCCTAATTTATTGACTTCTAGTTTAAATTTTACTGGGTCTTTTATCTGAGCATAAACTCCTGTAATAATAACACTAAAAAGAACAAGTAAAAACTTTTTTATGCTTTGCATTGTATTATTTCTTTTGTTAATATTTTTTATTCAAAATCTTGTAATTCCACGAGCTTTTTGTAAGCTCCATTTTTGTCCATAAGCTCTTTGTGAGTTCCCTGTTCTAGTATCATTCCTCGTTCCATCACTACTATCCAGTCTGCTTTTTGGATTGTAGAAAGACGGTGGGCGATAACCAGAGAGGTTCTGTTCTCCATCATTTTTTCTAATGCTTCCTGCACGAATCTCTCGCTCTCGGTATCCAGCGCGGAAGTTGCCTCATCCAGAATCATAATTGGAGGATTTTTCAACACAGCGCGGGCGATGGAAACTCTTTGTTTTTGTCCACCAGAGAGTTTATTCCCATCATCGCCTATATTGGTATCATACCCATCAGAAAGATTGGTGATGAAATCATGAGCGTTGGCAATTTTTGCGGCTGCTTCTACTTCTTCTCTATCCGCATCTGGCTTACCCATGAGAATATTGTTATAAACGCTGTCATTGAACAATACAGACTCTTGAGTAACCATTCCTATCATTTTTCTATAATCCCTTACTTTTAGGTCTTTTATATTATTTCCATCTATCAGGATTTCTCCCTCTGTGGCGTCATAAAATCTGGCTAAAAGATTGGCAATCGTGGTTTTTCCACTTCCGCTTTGTCCCACCAAAGCAACTGTTTTGCCTCTTGGAATAGTTAAATTAAAGTTTTTCAGTATGGTTCTGTCTTCATTATAATAAAATCCTACATTTTTAAACTCTATGCTGTTTTCTAATGTCTGAATAGAAATAGGATTTTCTTTTTCGTCTATCTTGATATCTGCATCCAGAATCTCTATCACACGCTCCAGCGCTGGCCCTCCTTTTTGTATAGTAGAAATGGAATTGGCTAAACTTTTAGCTGGTGGCAGGATTTGGAAAAACATCGCTAAAAAAACCAAAAACTCCTCAGGCGAAAGACTTTGGTTTTCAATGATTTGTTTCCCTCCATACCATGTGATTATCAGGAAAGTGATAGAACCCAAAAACTCACTCATCGGAGAGGCAAGTTCTCTTTTTTTACCTACGCCTACTGCAGCATTCAGCCACTTATTGATAGAAGCTGTAAAACGATTATTTAGTAATTTATCTGCATTAAAAATCTTAATAACTTTCGCAGATTTCAGGGTTTCGTCTACGATAGAAAAAATATTTCCCATCTCGGTTTGGGCTTCGTGAGCTTGTTTTTTTAGGCTTTTCCCTATCAGTGCTATCAGAGTTCCCATCACTGGCAAAACCAATAAAGTGAAAAATGTAAGCTCTGGACTTAAATAAAATAAAGTAATCAAGGTGCTTATGAGCATAAAAGGCGAATTGACCAGCTCTACTAAACTACCCAGAATACTTCCTTCCACTTCTCCTACATCATTAGACATTCTGGACATCATATCTCCTTTTTTTTGTTCTGTAAAAAATGAAACAGGAAGTGTCAAAATCTTTTGATACATAGAAGTACGAAGGTCTTTGGCTACACCTACACGATAATAAATAAGCATCAAAGAACCTATATAACGGAAAATATTTCTTGCAAAAAACGCAAATGCCGTGATAACACATAACCACGCCAAAACGGTCAAAGCTCCATGTTCTCTCGCATTCACTTCTACCAGATAATATGCATAGTCCTTCAAATAGGAAAAATAATCTGACATATTTCCGCTGTATACAGGCTCTACGGCTGGTTTTTTGTTATTAATAGTCCCAAAAAGCATTCCCAAAACAGGAAGTATAGTTCCCGCGGATGCTATCTGAAAAACGGAATAAAGAATATTAAAAAATAAACTCCCGAAAATATATTTTTTATGAGGGTTGGCAAATGCCAAAATTCTTCTATAAGGATTCATTAAACATAAATTTCAACTGACCAAATTACAATTTTTTTTCTTATACAAAAAAACCAGCCCAAAAGACTGGTTTTTCACTCAAAATAAATCGTTGCATAGCTATCGGAGTCTGTCTACAGATTTTACAAGCCTCTCATCTCTACGGATATTTTTATTTGCCATAAATAAAAACACAATAGAAATCAGCGGAAATACTGGCTCAATACCTTTCTCAGGAAAATCCATTCCTCCAGGTAAATTTAGTAACCAATAAACCAATAAACCAATCAACAAAGCGTTTATAACAATGCTGAAATTATTCAGCAGTATTTGTCTTCCTCTATTTTTGTACATAAAAATACAGATGAATTCTACTGCTCCCAAAAATCCTACTCCACCCAAAAATCCTGGAATTTCAACATCTTTTGATGTCAAAAAAAGTCCTCCAGTTGCAAGCATCGAAACAAGGATAAATATAGTCTGTATTCTTTGTAACATGGTGCAAAAATAAAATATTTTTTTGTATTTATCAAAAATAGTGTAGATTTGCAGCATATTTTTCGATTAAAGGAGCAGTGGACTTCTATCATTTGTTCCTAATTACATCTTAATTTTACATTGATTTTAATTACATTTACTAAATATTTATATGTTTAACATTGAAAGCCTACAGTCAAAATCTACAACAGAATTAACTAAAATTTGTAAAGATTTAGGCATTAAAGTAGCAAGAAACAGCACAGAAAATGATAAGGTTTTCGCTATTCTTGACTTTCAAGCTGCAAATCCCAAAGTAGCAAAAGAATACTATAATGCAACCGAAGAAAAACTTGAAAACACCACTGAAAACCAAACTCCAGAGAAAAAAACTACTAAAAGAAAAAGAGTAGAAAAACCTGCAGAAGTAAATATTTCGGACAAAAAAGAAGAAACAGAAGTAAAAACCGAAAAACCTGCAAAAGAGGAGAAAAAAACTACTCCAAAAGCCAAAAAATCTCCTAAAAATACAAAAGAAAAAGAAGCTAATATTCCTGCTTCAGCAGTAGAGAAAAATATTTCGGAAGAGAAAAACAATGAAGGTGAAAAATCTCTAAAAAAGAAAAACAAACAAAAAGAAAACTCAAAACAACCAGAAAATAAAGAACCCGAAAACGAAGAGCAAAATCCTCCTAAAAAGGAATTTAATTTTGACAATATTGTAATCGTAGAAGGTGTTTTAGAGATTCTTCCTGATAACTATGGATTCCTCCGTTCTTCGGATTTCAATTATATTTCTTCTCCAGACGATGTATTTGTCTCTACCAACCAAATCAGAAACTATGGTTTAAAAACTGGTGATACCGTGAAAGGTATCGTCCGACTTCCAAAAGAAGGAGAAAAATATTTTTCGCTCCAAAAAGCATTGGAAGTAAATGGCAGAGACCTTCATTTCATCAAAGACAGAGTAGCTTTTGAATATCTTACTCCGCTATTCCCACAAGAAAAATTTAATTTAGCTGGAAAAAATTCCACCCTTTCTACTAGAATAGTAGATCTATTCGCTCCAATAGGAAAAGGACAAAGAGCAATGATAGTAGCCCAGCCTAAAACAGGGAAAACTATGCTCCTAAAAGACATTGCTAATTCCATCTCGGCAAATCACCCAGAAGCCTATATGATGATTCTTCTGATAGATGAAAGACCAGAGGAAGTGACTGATATGCAGCGAAGTGTGAATGCAGAAGTAATCGCTTCTACCTTTGATGAAGCGGCAGAAAAACATGTAAAAGTAGCCAATCTAGTTCTGTCAAAAGCCCAAAGAATGGTAGAGTGCGGACATGATGTAGTGATTTTACTAGATTCCATTACTCGTTTGGCAAGAGCCTATAACACGGTAACTCCTGCTTCTGGGAAAATCCTCTCTGGTGGAGTAGATGCCAATGCACTGCACAAACCAAAAAGATTTTTCGGAGCGGCTAGGAAAATAGAAGGCGGCGGTTCTTTGACCATCATCGCTACAGCTCTGATAGATACAGGTTCTAAAATGGATGAGGTGATTTTTGAAGAATTCAAAGGAACAGGAAACATGGAACTCCTGCTGGATAGAAAAATTGCCAATAAAAGGGTTTTCCCTGCAGTGGATTTAGTGGCTTCCAGCACGAGAAGGGACGACCTACTGCATGATGAAACTACTCAGCAGAGAATGTGGATTTTGAGAAAATATCTTTCTGATATGAATCCTGTAGAAGCTATGGAATTTGTAGAAAAACAAATGAAAGCAACTCTAAACAACGAAGAATTCCTAATGTCTATGAACAAATAAAAAAACCTCGGAAATTCCGAGGTTTTTCGTTTTAGGAGTTTTATTTTGTTGAGATTTTGTCCATCCATTCGAAAAGTTCTTCCAAATCATAGTCGCCTCTGTGTACTATGTCCCAAGGCATAGCAAAATCTACAGCTTTTTTATGATTTCTAAGAGTAGTCGCTAGAATTGTAGAAATCGCAAGGGAAGTATCCGCATCTTTGGCGCCGTGTCTTATTCTCCAGTTTTGAGTGGAGGTGTTTTTAATGAAATTCATCGGATTCATCATTTTTACGATATCCGCATCCGCCATTTGGGCTTTTGTATATTCATATGTTCTGGCTCCACCTTCGACAGGATATTCCGTTATGAAAAACTTGGCTGTATTATTATCAAAAGAAAATTTTGTAAAGTGTTTATTATCAACCGTTAAATCTCCAAACAAATTGTTTTCTCCAGCAGATAAATCCAAGGCATCAAACGCAGGAGCGGATTTACTTCTAGAAAGATATTCTTTGGAATAAGTTTTAAAATCCAGCCCTACTACTTTTTTATTTTTAAACTCAAGCCAAGAATATTTACTCAAATCATTTCCTTCCGAGATGGCTTTATTAGCTGAATTTATCACAAATTTTTTCACATATTCTTTGAATGTTCCTTCTCCTTTTTCATTGAGCGTCAATGTTTTTCCGTTTTCATCTTTTAGTTTTAAGGAATTGACATATTTGGGAAACATGGAAGCTAATTTGGGCTGAACAGCGATTTGTTCCTCAGTCAAGGTTTCTGTGAATATCTCAATATAACCAGGATGGACAAGATTTATTACCTTATAATCCTTCACATGTCCATACTGCCATTCGTAGGCTGCATCAGCATTGTCAAGATTGGTAATTGGGCAATAGGCAGAGACCGCAAAAATATCATCTCTCGCAGCAGCAGCGCCTAATTCATTCAAGTAAGAATGATAAATTTTCTGATTTCCACTCGCTCCCAAAAGCACAGAAAGGGCTCCGCCTGCGCTTGTTCCGTTAGAAATGATTTTTTCGGCATTACCCGGCATTATTTTATCATTAAATCTAAGATACCTCACCGCTGCCTTCAAATCTACTATCGCAGCAGGAGCTTTGCCAATGTATTGTGCTTTATCATTAGTAAGTTTACGCCCTCTTGCTCCTGGAGATGCCACTACATAGCCTTTGGAAAGGGCAACAAGGATAGCATTGTCCTTGCCTGTTCTTCGGTCTTTTATTGGCGCTCCTGCTTGGGAGGACATATATCTACCTACATCATTTGGGAGGAAAATAGGTGCTGTATCAGCATTATACTTTCTGATGTTTTTCCCTTCATAGTATTCCACAGGGATATAAATGTTCATACTCTGATATCGTACATCCACAGGATGGCTGACATAGACTACATCTTCATAAGCTCTGAAAGAAATCTCTTTTCCTGCTACCTGAGCTGTCTCTATGGTGTATTTTTCTGAATCAAAATTCAGTGAATACTCTTTGGACTGGGCGTGCATCATAGAAGTCGCCACTGCCATAATTCCTATTGCTGTTTTTTTCATTTGACTAATTGTTTATACAAATAAAATTAAAAAATTCTATTTAAAATTTATCTCAAAGTTAATGCATATATTTCAATCATTGATAAAATCTCTTGGGAAAATTGATTATAATATTTGATTTTTATTTACTTTTGGCGCAATTTTTAAATAGAATATTATGTCATTTAACTTACCTAAACTAGATTATGCATACAATGCACTAGAACCTATAATAGATGCCAAAACTATGGAAATCCACCATACCAAGCATCATCAGGCGTATATAGATAATCTTAATAAAGCCATAGAGGGAACCGACCTAGAAGGGAAAAGCATAGAAGAAATCTGTAAAGCGGCAGAAGCACCCGCACTGAGAAACAATGGAGGAGGACACTACAACCACTCTCTTTTCTGGGAAATTCTAACTCCCAATGGAGCTAAAGAACCTGTGGGAAATGTGAAAAAAGCAATAGAAATCTATGGCGGTTTTGAGAAATTCAAAGCTGATTTTTCGGAGGCTGCTAAGACAAGATTCGGTTCTGGATGGGCTTGGCTATGTAAGAAAGAAAACGGCGAAGTAGAAATCTGCTCCACTCCGAATCAGGATAACCCACTGATGCCGAATGCAGGTTGTTCGGGAACGCCTATTCTAGGAATAGATGTCTGGGAACACGCATATTATCTAAATTA
>CAUQSG010000034.1:0-15522 GCA_963520725.1 uncultured Flavobacteriaceae bacterium
CTTTATTAAGTTTATGATAATCTATTTCCTCATCTCCTGTAGCAATATTTCTTTCAATGGTACTTGAGTTAAATCTTTTTCTCTTCTAATTTTTCTCAGGTTATTGTTTTTGATATTCATAATATATGTTTTTAATTATAAAAGGTTAAATTTTTCCATTGCATTTATTTTAATTTCATCAGCAATGTCAATGTATGGTTTCATTGCCTTGTAATCACTATGTCCTGTCCACTTCATAACAACTTGTGGTGGGATTCCCAAAGAAAGAGCATTACAAATAAAAGTTCTCCTCCCAGCATGCGTGCCTAACAAAGCATATTTTGGGGTTTCTATATCAAACCTTTTATTTCCTCTATAATAAGTTTCTCTTATTATTTCATTTATTTCTGCCAACTCTCCAAGTTCTTTTAGATATTCATTCATTTTTTGATTCGTGATTATAGGAAAAATTTTATTATTTTTAAACTTATTATTTTTGTATTTTTCGATAAGTCTCCTACTATGGTTATTTAGTTCAATAATTAAACTATCGGAGGTTTTTATAGTTGTAATATGGATAGTATCACCTTTAATATCCCCTTTTTTAAGGTTAGCCACATCAGAATATCTTAATCCTGTAAAGCATTGAAAAAGAAATATATCTCTAACTCTTTCAAGATATTGTTTTTGTATAGGAATTTCATATTTTTTTAGTTGATTAAGTTCAGTTTGAGTAAGAAATATTATCTTCTTTTGTGTTGTTTTTAGTTTAGGTTTAAATATTTCAAAAGTGTTATCAAAAAGATATTTTTTTCTTAAAGCCCATCTTAAAAACCATTTTAAAAATGAAAATTTTTTCAATAAAGTGGAGTTTTTTAACTTTATATCTTCTTGTAAATAATATTGATACTCCATTAAAGTTTTTTCTGTAAGATCACAAAAATTAATATTTGGATTAAAGTTTAGCAGATAATTTTTCTGTGTTTGCATTTTTTGATAAGTAGCCTTTGTCCAAAGATTTTTCTTTCCCTCTTCCTCTACAAATAAGTCATAAATCTGGAAAAAGGTCAAATCATTTTCTTTTTTCTTTTCTCTACCTATTTCATTATTGAAAGCAGCTCTGAATTCGTCTGCTGTTGGTATGATCTTTTTCTTTTCAAAAGTCATAAAAACACTTTCACTCGCCTCTTCATATTTTTGTATCTTACGATTGATGGCATTTGCAGGAACTTTCTTGTCACCGTGTGTAGTGTTTATTTTACAGCGTTGAGTTTCCTTACTCCACTTATCAACTTCTACTCTATAGCCTACATTAAAAGCAACGATAAATCCACTCCATTTTATCCTATAACGAAGTTTAGCAGTAGGGTTGTCTTTTTCTTTGTCTAATAAAAATTGTGCGTGGTATTTTATCATTTACTATTAAATTCTATGGTTATTCCACCTGTTCTTTCAAGTTCACTAAATTTGTATTCTTTTGAAATCAATAATTTGCCATCTGAATATATATTTATTATTTTAGTAAGATTTGTAGGCTCGTTATGGTTAAAATCTTTGCGATATGTTCCCATTATTCTTAATATTCCAGATAAAACAGGAGCTGTGGTTTCGTAAATCTCTATTTCTTTTAATGATATATTGGGATCGCTTTCTACTCCACTATATCCTTGAAAAACAAATATAGTGTGTTCATTAATAACACCTCCTTCTCCTCTCCAATTTATTTTATCATAAGTTTCATCTACTACAATATTTGGTGTGTGTTCAGAATATTTCAGAATAGGAGAGAAATCATTATTGTTTACTTTTTTAAACTCTAAATATAGAATTTGGTATAAGTCTTTATAATCTCCTTTATTTATAACTTCTATTTTAATTTTTCTTTCATCTTTGGAGATGCATTTTTTTACACTCTCGGTGGTAGGTTTTTTATAAATATCCCAACCATCCCATCTCTTCATTATATCTGTACAATTATCTTTCTTTTGTGCAGAAAAAAAGATAGCATGAAATGTTAATGCTACGAGGAGAAACTTTTTCATAATTACTTATTCTTTAGAATTTCTAATAATGTATCGATTTGTTTTTGACTTGTTTTTAATCTTTCATTTAATTCCTTTTGTACTTCTTGATACCCTTTTTGAAGCTCTAATAAATTTGAAAAATCATTGTGGGAAATTGTCACATTTCCCTCAATGTTATTTATATTACTATTTATACTATTATTTCCTTTTGCTTTTTGCGTATTTATTGGTTTAATCATTTCACCTTTTCCTGTTAAAAGCCATTTTTCATTTAATTGAGGGTACACATTCAATATCTTATTTAAACTTCGAGAGCTGATATTTTCTCCTAAATTATTAACATATCCAGCAGACAAACCTACATTTTGAGCAAATTTATTTTGTCCAATGCCTAAATATTCTAAAAAAATTATTAATCTATCTTTCATAAAAATTTTGTTTCTGACAATCAGTTATTTACAATAATATTTACATAATAAAGTATATAAATTATGTTATTTTATATAAAATATTATATATTCGCAATATAAATATAGTTATATTTTAAATACAAATTAACAACAAATATATAAAAATTATGGAAGTAAGTGAAACCATCATTGAAAAAATACTGAATGATAATAACTTCAGTATAGAGTTAGCAAAAAGACTTGGAAATCAGCAACAATCAGTTCTTGGTTTAGCAAGAAGGAATAGCAGGAATCTAACCCTTTGGGAAGCGGTAATGTTCTATAAAGAACAAGGCTTTACAGAAGAAGAGATTTTTAAAAATTATCAGTTATATAATTCATCAGTAAAACCTAAAAAATCTAAAAATGAAAGAGTTAATTAAAATTACACAACACAATGGAAATTCTTTTTTTTCAGCGAGAGAATTACATAAGTTTTTGGAGGTAGGAAAAGTTTTTGGAGCATGGATAAATGAGCGCATTGAGCAATTTGGATTCATTGAAAATCAAGACTATGTAGTTTTTTCCGAAATTGGAAAAAAACCAAAAGGAGGACGCCCAATGAAAGAATACCTTCTTTCAATAGATATGGCAAAAGAACTTTCAATGCTGGAAAGAAACGAAAAAGGAAAACAAGCAAGAATATACTTTATAGAATGTGAAAAAAGGCTCAGAGAGCAAAGTCTAAATTATTATTCTATTGAAGTTTCCCCTGAAAGAATAGCAGAAAGAAGAAAAATATTACAAAAACAATTTGTAGAAGAACTTCGTAAATACTTTTATAGAGGGGATTTGACAAATGTTTCCAAAGAAAATAAAATTTCTTATAATAAAATAATTAGAGTGATGAGTGGAAACTCCTTTGATGACAGAATTATAGATATTCTCTATGAAAAAGCAATGAATAATAAGTATTCTTTGGAATGTAAAATGGAAGTAATGATAACCGACTTAAAATCATAAAAATGAATATTGATAGAGACACTCCAATATGGCAACTGACTCTTGGTGATTTTTTACAAGCATTTCAGAAATATACCGAAATACCTAATAATCCAGAACAAGAAGTTATAGAAAAAAAAGAGTATGTATATGGAATTAATGGTCTAGCAGATTTAATAGGGTGTTCTAAAACCCACGCTTCTCGATTAAAAAGTCAAGGAATATTTGATGAAGCGATAATCCAAAGAGGCAGAAAAATAATTATTGATAGAGAAAAAGCTTTAGAGTTATTTAATAATAAATTATAAATACTATGGACATCAATCCTAATACTCAATTATTACACCTTACAGTGGCAGAATATATAGAGTTGCATAAGGTAGTAACTGGGCAAAAAAAAGAAATTAAAGAATATGTGTATGGATTGAAAGGCTTGGCAAAGATATTAGGCTGTTCAAGAACAACTGCTTCTAAAATTAAAAACTCTGGGATGATAGATGACGCAATATCTCAAGTGGGAAAGTTAATCGTAATAGATAAGAAAAAAGTTCTTGAAATTATAGCAAAAGAGAATGAATTATGAATTATACTGAATTAACAACCAAATTTTGGTCTATAAATGAAAAATCTCCATTAGGAGCATCTGCTATTGCATTATATTTTTTTCTATTGGAAAAATGTAGACAAAATGATGGCAAAGATTTCACAATATCAGATAATGCAATAGGTCAAAAATTATCTTTAACTAGACCAACTATTAATGCTCTTAAATCAAAATTAAGAAATGTTGGTTTAATTCAGTATCAAACAAGAAATGGGGTGCCAAGTATTTATAGAATAATAACTGATATTTCTTTCTTACAACAAGAATCACTCCAAAAAGAGACTTTAAATATTAAAAATAAAGTAAATCAAGAATCAGAACCATTCAAAAAAATGATAGAAAGCCCTATTATAAATGATATTCAACCTAAAATATTAGAAGAAAAAACAATTCATACATCAACAAGAGAAAATATAAATATACCCTCATTAGATGAGTTTATGAATTTTGCTAAAAGTTTAGAAATTTATGATGAAACAATGGATTTTGCCATCAAATCAAAATATGAATCATGGAGAGACAATGGTTGGGTCAATGGACTTGGAATCCCTATAAATAAGTGGCAAAACAATTTAAAAAACACACTGCCACATTTAAAAACCTCAAAAAAGAAACCTTCAGGACTTCAGCCAAATAACATTCCTACTATAAAACGCCCAAAACAAACTTACAATGAATAACACAAATATTAAATTAGAAAAAGAAATTTTAGCTTACCTAATCCAAGAACCATCCTTGTTCGCAAACCATTATACCAAACTAAATCTTAATCTATTCACAACAAAAGAAAATAGACTTATATACTCAGTTATTGCGGACTTATGGGAAAATGGTAAAGGGATAGATTTAATGATTGTAACATTAGAATTAAATAAGAGAGGGCATTCTCATTTAGACCATTATGTTATAGACTTGATGACTAACTCTTTTTCTTCTGCAAACTTTGAATATCATTTAATGGTTTTGGTGGAACTATCTGTAAAAAGAGATTTTATAGATAAGTTTTCAAAATTATTAAGATTTGCTCAAGAACCCAATATGGATATATTTGATATTCGTGATAAAGCTTTTGAGTATTTTGATAATTTATTTTTAGACCAATTTATAGACAACAATAAGCAATATCAAAGCTTTTCAAGTCTTGTTCATAAAGCAGAAGAGAGATTTGATAATATTAATCTCAATGGGATTACAGGTATCCCAAGTTCATTAGGTATTATCAATAAAACAATGGGAGGTTGGCAAAATTCAGACCTTACAATTGTGGCAGGAAGGCCTGGAATGGGAAAAACAGCATTTTTAGTTCAGCAGGTAGTAGATTTAGCAATCCAAAATATGGCAGTGGGTATATTCTCATTGGAAATGTCTGCGGAACAAATTGCTGTGAGAATTATTACAAATTATACCAAAATTCCAAACTCTTCAATATTGAGAAAAGGTCTGAAAGAAGATGAAAGAGAGAGGTATTATCACTATAAGGAAGACTTGACCAAACTAAAAATACATATTGATGACACTCCATCAATATCTATTCAAGATTTAAAAGTCAAGGCTAAAATGATGAAATTGAAATATAATATAAAAGCCTTATTTGTTGATTATTTACAATTAGCAACTTATGAAAAATCACAAAATAGAGAACAAGAAATCGCTAAAATCTCATCAGGATTAAAGGCTATTGCAAAAGAATTAGATATACCAGTAATCGCTCTCTCTCAACTTTCAAGAGCTGTAGAGAGCAGACCTAATAAACGCCCTCAATTATCCGATTTAAGAGAGTCTGGTTCAATAGAACAGGATGCAGATGAAGTCATTTTCCTCTATCGTCCAGAATATTACAATATTGATGAATGGGATGATTACAATAATGCTCCTACAAAAAATGAGGTGGAAATTATGATAGCTAAAAATAGAAATGGAGGATTATTAGATGAGAGATATAAAGTAAATATGGCTATTTCTGAATTTAGAAATATAGAATATTAACCCAAAATAAAAAATATGAAAAATATAAATAAACAAAATCTTTCCAAAGACATTCAGCGACAAAAAATAATGTTTGGAATAAGTCTTTTTGCAGTGATATATCTTATCTATTTTGGAGCTCAAAATAAAGAATGGAGCTATTATTGTGCAATAGCTTCAGCTTATATTTTTACAAAGACTATAAATTTTTTAATAAAAATTTATAAAAATCATAAGCTTCTAAAATGAGAATCTTAAGTCCTTTTATTTCAAAATAATTGCTCTGTTGTCAATGAATTTAGATCTGTTTAGAACAATAAAACAAAAAGCTATGAAAAAAATTAAACCTAAATTGATAGTAATTTTCCTAATATTAACACTGTTAATACTCTTTTTTCTGAAAATGTTAGGGTTTATATTTATGATACCTCCAAGTCCATTTTTTATTTAAAATCAATATCATGAATGAATTAGAACTATTTACAGAAGAATTATTTCCACCCACAAAGGAGGAATTAGAAGAAATCTTGGAAACTATACAAAAGCAACTGGAAGACCCAAAATTTGAAGAACATTGGGCGTTTTTACATCAGCAGTATTTACTTAAAAAACAACTATTAAAAGATTTAGAAGATGAAAACTTTTGAAAATTACACTATTGTTAAAGAAACAGAATGGGCTATACTCATCAAAGTCTTTGTTTCTGAATTAGAAAAAGAAGTAGAATTTTGGTTACCCAAATCCAAGGCAGAAAAAAAAGACAAGGGCTTGGAAATTGACCCCGAAACTTGGGAAACCAAAATAGAAGAATTGAAAACTCCACAAGAGGAAGAGTGCGTATTTGTCTATGTAGATAAATACGAAGAATTAGAAAAGTCCTACAAACTAATCCTTACTGCTACTCTCAAAAAAATAAATACTAATCCTTGGGCTTTTGTTCCCAAAACTTTGGTCAAAGACCTCGGAGAAATTGAAGAGAACGAAAGAGGAAAGTTTTATTTTAAAATCCCCCTTTGGTTTTGGGAAAAGAATTTAGAGAAAATCATTTCTGATACTTTGGAATTTTTCAATAAAGATAAAGAAGAAGAGGAAAAATTTAAGAAGAATGATTTTAAATTATGGAGTTTGGAATAATAGTAACTATATAGTTAAGTAGCTTTTTATTTAAAAAAAGAAAATCATGATAAAAATCATATTGCATAGGAATATAAAAGCTTATACATTTGCGAATGTTAAAATTTTGTTAATAAATATTCAAATAGAAGATGAAGAAACTGGGTTTAATGCTATTGCTAATTTCTGGACTATCCAAAGGTCAGTATTTAGATAATTTAACCTATGGTCTGAAACTTGGTGCTCTGCATTCCCGTATTACCAATCTTCCAGAGATGCTTATTGGTAGGGAAAACAATCGACAATTGTTTGATATTACAAGTAAGGGTGTTTTTGGAGTTGAAGGTGGTCTTTTTTTAAATTATAAACTTCCTGCTTCCAGAGTTGCTATTCAGCCTGAGCTATTATTTCGTTATTCAGGAGCAGAAGTAAACTACAACAACGAAACCACAGGCAGTAGTTATAAATTAGGACTTAGGTATTCATATTTGATGCTTGGTGGAATTTATAAGGTATATCCTTTCTTAGGATTAAATATAGGCATAGGAGCTTTCTATTCTAAAAATCTTACTCCACATGCAATAAGTTATAACTCCAATGAGCGTAATGGTCTCTATGATACCAATTTTCGTCAGTTCTATAGAGAAGGAATTGTGGGGAAGGATGATTTTAATTTGAGCTTTTCCTTAGGATATGAACTTGAGGATAATTTCCATTTTGATTTAAGATATTATCTTGGTGTGGGAGATATGATAGGAAATAGAGTGACTTCTTTTCAATTTTTGGAAAACACTAATCGTAACTCTTATCTAAGTCTCTCTGTAGGATATAGTTTTCATAATTGGTAAAAAGAAATGAAAAAAATAGGATTTTTGTTGTTGCTGATTTCTGCTTCAGCAGCATATGGACAGCGTTCAGAAAGAAGAATTACTTATGGTGTATTTGCAGGAGGAATGTATTCTAAAATCACCAATATTGAAAAGGTACTTATCCCTGATAATATGTATGCAGGTTATACCATAAAAGAACCCTATAAATTTGGCTATGGAGCAGGTGCTTTCTTAAACTGGTACTATCCTGAAGTGAGAATCAGTTTTCAACCTGAACTCTACTATTCCTACCAGCCTGGACAACTTGAATATACCGACACCAACGGACTAAACTATACCCTTAAATTTCCTTATCATAGCCTCAATGCAGGGTTTATGGTAAAGTTTTACTTTACAGAAGGTTTTTATGCAGGAGCAGGTCCTTATTTTAACTTTAATTTAGATAAAGATGTTTTGGAATACCGCTCCAACGGAGCAGAGATGTCCAGAAAGTCGGGTGTTTATTTTGAGCCTGATGCTGTGGTACAGAATGTTTTAAAACAGTCATTGGAAGGGAAGGACTATTTCCATTTAGGTATGGGTATCGGTTATGAGTTTGATAACAAACTGAATATAGGCATCCGTTATCATTTGGGATTGTCAGACGCTTTGGAAACTCAGCAAAATGGACACCGCTACCGAGAGCAAAATAACATGGTCAATGCTTTTTTCCTCAATATCGGTTACCGCTTTACTTTTGACGGATACAATAACTTTTAAAATATACGAAAAATATGAGGAAACTTTATTTTTCACTAGGAGTTTTACTTTCCTTTTATAGGGTTTATGCACAAGAAAAATATCCTTCAGGAGTTCCCACTCCGCTCTACTGGATAAAAACCGAAAAGGAAAAAGGGAAAACACAGGTAAAAGAAAAAATAAAAGGACAGGAAATTCATTTTGATAAAGCAGAAGGGCTTAGCATCAATGGAAATCCTGTTTTTTACATCAAAGAAGGAAAAACAATTTCTCTGCCTTTAGAAAAATCTGCAGCAGAACATTACTCACTTTTTGTAGTTTATAAAGGAGAAAAAAACGAGGGAGAATACCCCCTATGGTCTCTTTTAAATACATCTGCTACTCAGTATAAACTAGTAGCTACCAACCGTCGTTTTGCTGATATGGAAAAAACTCTGTACAGCAGCTATCCGCAGGGAAATAGAGACAAGGTAAAAATTCATTATTACCAGCATTATAAAAATCTAGAGTCCAACGAAAATAATACCCCAAATAAATCTTCTCAGTACGAACTTCATTTAGCAGGTAAAATAGCTCATCTGCCACTTGAAGAATTTTCTGGATATATTGGAGAAATTTTACTTTATGACCGAGTGCTTTCCCCTATGGAAATGCAGCAGGTAGCATCTTATTTATCCATTAAATATGGTGTTTCGCTCAGCCAGACAGAATATAAAAATTACTATAACAGTAGGGGAGAGAAAATATGGGATTATACTGAACATAAGGAATTTAATCAAAATATTACTGCTGTAGGAAAAGATAAAGAGGGAGAAATCTCCCAGATGGCCAGCAGAAATTCTAATGATGAGCAGATGATTACGGTAGGGCTCACTGCAAAAAATGACAAGGAAATTCCAGATGGTTATTTTGTTTTCTGGAGTGATAATGGTAAAGAATTAGAACTAAAAAAACAAAAAGAAGGTCAGCCTAGAGGACTTTCCAGAGTTTGGTTAATGGATTATCATAAACATCCTGATGTGGAACTGCATTGGAAGGCTGACCCTAGAGTCCTGCCTCCTCTTTCAAGTGATGAAGAAGCAAAGTCTAGTGTGAAAAATGATTACTATTGGCTGGTCACAGATTCTTCTAAGGAGCGATTATTTCATCCTGCTTCAACAAAGTATCATAAATTAGGAAAAGTTTCCTCTCAAAAGCCATTGAGTTTTAATAATTGGGAAGATTCCGCCAATGGACAGACTGCTTATAGTATCTGGATGGCACCAGAGATGTTTTCTCATTTAGATATAGAAGCCTCCAAATGCAGGGAAAGCCTCTCTGGAAAAGTGAGATTTAATATTGTGGGAGGACAGGCTCCTTATCATGTAACCCTTCATAGAGAAGAAACTCCTTCCTATCAGCAAAGTATGAACTTAAGTTCTTCAGAACTTAATCAAAAGGTTCTGCGCCTTTCTTCAGGAAAGTATTTATATAATATTTCTGATGCCTATGGAAGGACTTACAAGGATAGCTTTTATCTCTCTGACGGAGATGCTCCGTTACCAAATCTCAATTCAGAATATATCATCGCTAAAAAACCACTGCTGCTGTCTCCAGAAGAAAGCTTGCCTAAAGGAAGCTATGCCTATCAGTGGTACCAGAACGGTCGTCTAGTTTCAGAAAACAAAAATTATCTCCTCAGCCAGGCAGGTGACTATGAGCTTAGAATTAAAAACGAGCATGGCTGTAAATCTGTTTCTAAATTCAAGACTTATGTAGAAAATGAAATTGCGGACTCCCAGATTCTGCTCTATCCTAATCCTGCTCCAGGAGGAAAATTTACGCTTCAGGCAGCGTTCCCTAAAACCACCAGCGGACAGGTCAGCATTTATACCATGGAGGGAAGGCTCATGCAGTCACAGAATTTCTATAATCTATCTCAGTATGAATATCATGGAAATATTGGTGTTTCAGGGGTATATATCATCCATATTAAAACACTATTGGGAGAAAACAGCTTAAAACTTATTGTTCATTAATTGTATCAACATGAGAAAAAAATACTTCTATAATATATTTTTATTTTTAGGGATAAGTGCCAGCTTAGGAGCGGTAACCTATGTTTCAAGGCATTTAGACTTTTTCAGCACTAAAGAAATAGAAAACAAAAATAAACCTGATACTACAGAAGAACATCCTAATTTATCTGGAAAGCTTCTTACTCCTTCCTCTGCAGCGGTCATCAGTCAGAAGGGATTTTGGGCTGAATTTCCAGAAGGAAGTGTCTCTAAGGCACTAAGAGTATCTGTTTCTGCCCTAAATAAAAGAAATCTTCCTGCTCTAGGAAGCAACATAATTAATCTAACAAAAAATGCGGAGGGTTATCGTATGCGACCTGGGGGAATTTTATTTGAAAAGGAAATTTCTATTGAAATTGCTTATGACAAAACTAAAATCCCAGAAGGATATACTGAAAAAGACATTTCCATTTTCTTCTACGACAGAGCTAAAAAGCTATGGCAGAAACTTCCACAGTCAGAAGTAAAATCTCATTTAGCAGAGAGTGTCAGCGGGAAAACTAAGGAATCCTCAGATTTTATTGCAGGAATTATCAAACTTCCTGAAAGTCCCGATACTTCAGGTTTTACTCCTACCAGCATCAGTGGACTCAAAGCTGCAAGCCCTTTTGTTGGAGTACAGTCAGTTTCTCCACCTTCAGCAAGTCCTGATGGCTCAGCTTCAACCTCTTTTTCTATAGATATTCCAGCTGGAAGAGCCGGTATGCAGCCAGGACTGAGTATACAATACAGCAGTGATGGCGGCCAAAGCTGGCTGGGAACAGGATGGAATTTAACCCTTCCTTCTCTAAGTATTGATACCCGTTGGGGAGCACCTCGTTATGATGCTCAATATGAGACAGAATCCTATATTTTATCAGGAGAAGAACTTCTGCCTAACACCCACAGAAATGAGTGGGAAAACAGAACTACAAACAAGCGTTTTTACCCAAGAAGGGAAGGGGGCTTTAACCAAATCATTAGAAAAGGAAACCATCCTAATAATTATCATTGGATGGTAAAATCTAAAAATGGGGTTACTTTTTACTATGGGGGAGATGAGAACAGTATAGCTGCTTCTTCTGTGCTTGCAGATCCTCAGGGTAATATAGGGCACTGGGCGATTTCCTCTCAGAAAGACCTGAAAGGAAACAGTATCCACTATGAATATGTAAAAGATGGAGGAGTACTCTACCCTAAAAGTATTTATTATACTGGAAAAAACAACACCAAAGGGGCTTACTCTGTACATTTTATTACAGACAAAGACTTGGGAGAAAACCTAAGAAATGATATTCAAATTTCTGCAAGGCTTGGTTTTAAACAACAGCACGACAGGCTTCTTCGAAAAATAGAAATAAAGTACTCTGGACAAATGGTTCGCTCTTATGAGCTGGTCTACAGAGAGGGCGCCTTCAAAAAAACATTACTGAAAGAAATCCGCAGTTATGATGCCGAAGGACAGCTTTTCTATACTAACAAAATGGATTATTATGATGATGTCCATGACAGTAATGGCAATTATATTCCTTTTGGAGCTTTTAAAACTTGGCAGGTTCCATCTGATAACATTGCCTATACTATTCTAGGAATAGATGGTTTTTCTGGAAAACCTACACTGGTGGGAACTTCCAACTCCGAGAGTGGAGGGGTAAACTTCCGAGTGGGAGTAGGAATTACAGGAATAGGTAGATTTAATAACAGTACCTTAGGAGGCGGTGGAGGAAGCAACTGGGGAAGCACTCATTCTAAAGTTCTCTTTCAGGATATAGATGGAGATAACCTTCCTGATAAAATTTATATTGATGGTAGCAGCGTTTACTATAGAAAAAACCTTACCGCTTTAGGAACAGAAGGTTTTGGTCCCAAAATTCCTATTAATCTCTCTAGTTTAGGAAGAACAAAATCTAACTCTTATAATTACGGGGTAGATTTAATGATTAACCTTAATAACAAAGCAGGTTTTCCTATCGGTTATAACAAACAGGTATCTAAGAATATCACTGAGAGTTATTTCATGGACTTCAATGGAGATGGGCTGGTAGATTTTGCCAATAGAGGAACGATATACTATAACCGTCTGGTAAATGGAATACCAACATTCTCACCAAGTAGTACAGGTACACCTTCTCCTATTCTCAACACAGGAACCCTTAGTATCTCAGGAACCACAGGAATTACCCGAGAGGAATTGGAAAGAAACAATCCGCTTCATGATGTGGTAAGAACCTGGAAAGCTCCAGTGGCAGGAAGAATTTCCATTTCCCATACCTACAAATTGATAGAAGATTTATCTCCTAAAAGAGCTGAGTATACAAAAAATGATGGCACTCCAAAAGCAGATGGGGTAAAGCTTTATTTTCAGCATAAAGGAAATCTTGTTTGGCAGGAAGATATTACTGCTGATGATTATGCCTTGAAATCCAAAACCGAAGAACTCAATGTACAGAAAGGAGATGTGCTTTACTTCAGAGTAAGCTCTAAGGAAGATGGAAACTATGATAAAACTTTTTGGAAACCAGAGATTACTTATACTTCTCTTGCTGCAGCACAGGATGAAAACAGCCTTGATTTAAAGAAATATACCATAGAGGATATTCTCTTTTCTTCTGAGCAGATGTATGCTTTTCCAAGCGATACTCGTCCTACATTAAGAGGTAACTTTGTAAAAGGGGCTACTACAGATGGTATTAAATTAAAATTTTATAAGATAGACCTTACTCATGGCAGTAAAACTCTTGTTCATGAGCAGTATTTCAGTGAAGCTGCCGCTACCTATGATTTGTCTTTAATCCCGCTGGGCAGCTTCCAGCAGGCTGAAGCCCTGAAAGTAGAAATAGAAAGTGAAACAGAAATTAACTGGAGAAATATAGACTTTAGACCTAGTATAGAATATGTAGATGGCGAGGGGAGAAGGGTAAACCATCCTATTAATGCTGACTTTAAAATTTATGAGAAGCTTGATAACTTCTATACTCCACGCTATATGATGCCTTCACAAAAAGGAAAGCTAAGGATTCATCTATATTCTGCTACTCCTCCTACTTCACCAACACCTACTCCCGCTCCAGGAACCCCACCAACCAGTGGAGATATCCTTTTAACAGCAAAGCAGGAAGGAAAAGTAGTAGCGCGTAAACGCTACAAGGTGGTGAATGGGATACTGAGCCTGAATCCAAAACCTTCTGATATAGTATCTGATTCTGTGGTATTAGGAAAAGAAGTTTTTCTAGAAGCCAATGTTTCCAATAAAAAAATGAAAGAATTCCTTGATGACCATCATTTTGAAATTAAAGCTCAAATTAAGGATTCTATAAGACTGGCGAAGACAGACCCTCGATATACACCTACTCATCGTCATCATATTGCTACATCCATTCAGCAACATAGAGATTATGGGGTTTATATTCCTTTTGAGGAACCTCATAGTGAAGTAAAATTTGGTAAAGCCTTCAGAGGATGGGGAAGTTTTGTGCTTAATGGAACTAAAGCTTCCAGTACCATAGACCAAAGTCTGCTGGTAGAGAACTATGGAAATTATGACAGCTCTAACCCTCCTAATGTAGATCCTAGTCAGCATGATGGAAGTATTGCCCGTCCAGAAATGGAGGCTTCTAATCATTATTTCATTAGAACAAAAGGGAATACTCCTATTTCAAGATTTACAGGATTAGAAGATGATATTTATATCAGCAGAGAGGAATTTTCTCCTTCCAGATTAGGGGAAAATGATATTATTCAGTATTTAGACACTTCACTTCCTGTGCTTTCAGGAGGTAGTGGTAGAGCCTTAAATATGGTTAATGAAGGGCGTAGTGAGGTCTTCTCTATAGGAGCAAATTTCGGAGGGGGAAGTGTAGGAATTGGTGGTTCCAGAGGTTCTGGAGATACCTACATCAAAGAGACCATGGCGGATTTTAATGGAGACCGTTTCCCAGATTTTGTTCGTGGAGGCTTTGTGCAGTATACCACCCCGAGAGGAGGCATCTCAGCTCAAGCTGCAGAAATAGGAGACTTCACTCATTCTAAAACCTCTAACCAAGGAGGCTCTATCAATGGAACCTATGCCCATCCTTTAGCTAAATCGTCTGCATCTAAAAATACAGAGAAATCTACCCAACAGCAGCAAAATACTGCTACCCAAGGAACACAAGATGCTGATAAGGCAAAAGCAACACTGGGACTCAGCGGAGGCATCTCTTCTGGAGAAGACCATGCAGAGCATACCTATACCGATATTAATGGAGACGGGCTGGCAGACAGAGTAACGAGTAGTTATGTTTCCTACAATACGGGATATGGCTTCTGGAGTCCAGAACCTTGGAATTTTGGAGAACTCAATAAAGGAGAAAGTACAGATACCAGTGGAGGTCCAAGTCTTGGTTTTTCAAGACAATCAGGATCCTTTACTGGAGGATACAGCTACGGAAAATCTATCACTGATATGAAAACTCAGCTGATGGATATGACTGGTGATGGACTGGCAGATAAAGTAATCTACCAAGATAATGGAACTCTTGTTTATCCTAACCTTGGAAACCGGTGGGATACCACTCCTCTGTTCATTCCTAGAACAGCTGGAAGACCTGTAGGAAGAAATGTATCCATAAGTCATGGAGGGGGTGTGAACCTTTCCTTTGGATTTAATATACCTGTTATATTTATCCGTCTTAGTTTTACAGGAGGAGGCTCCTATGGAACCAATACTAACCGTGTAGAGGCTACTTTCCTTGATGTAGATGGTGATGGCAACTTAGATTATGTACTCTCTGAAGATGAAAATGACCTGAGAGTAGCCTATTCTAATATCCGCAGAACCAATATGCTGAAGAGGGTAGAAAC
>CAUQSG010000035.1:0-15041 GCA_963520725.1 uncultured Flavobacteriaceae bacterium
AATCATCGAAGACCGTTCTGTATTACAAATGGGAATTGGGACTATTCCAGATGCGGTATTGAAGTGCCTTAATAATCATAAAGATTTGGGAATTCATACGGAAATGCTTAGCGACGGAGTAGTAGATTTGATAAAATCTGGTGTGGTGAATAATAAGTATAAAGCAACTCACCCGCATAAATCAGTGACGAGCTTTGCTTTCGGGACAAAGAAATTATATGATTTTGTGAATGATAACCCAGCTTTTGCGTTCCTTGATGTAGATTATACTAACGACCCTCGTGTTATCCGTAGAAACCCGAAAGCAGTGTCTATCAATAGTGCGATAGAATTAGACCTTACAGGGCAGGCTTGTTCGGATAGTATAGGTTCTTACCAATACAGCGGTATCGGTGGGCAGGTGGATTTCATGAGAGGAGCAGCGCTGAGCGATGGTGGAAAACCTATCTTGGCGATTACTGCCAGAACTAAAAAAGGTGTGCCGAGAATCGTCCCTTTCCTAAAAGAAGGAGCAGGAGTGGTTACTACCAGAGGGCATATGCACTATGTAGCTACAGAATACGGTGTGGTGGATCTGCATGGGAAAAACTTCCAGCAGAGAGCAAAAGCACTTATTTCCATAGCTCACCCAGATGACAGAGAAATGCTTGAAAGAGCAGCTTTTGAGAGATTTAAAAGTCTGAAATTCTAAAATTAAGATAGAATATGTTTCATTTGTTCCCTTTCGGAGTTTTCTGAAAGGGATTTTTTTTGATGATTATGGAAAATTTATTCAGTTTTTTTATCTTTAACGAAAATTTTTAACAATGAATTTAGAACAAATTCTCAATTATAGACGCTCTGTGCGATATTATAGCGACACAAAAAGGATAGATACAGAAAAAGTGGCTCATTGCCTAAGGTTAGCACAATTAGCACCCACAAGTTCCAATATGCAGCTCTATGAAATGTACCACATCACGGACAAAGATGTACTCAAAAAATTGGCTTCTGCGTGTTTGGAGCAGAGTTCAGCAGATACAGCGCAGGAGATGGTGGTTTTCGTGACTCGGCAGGATTTGCATCGTAAGCGTGAAAAAGAAATGCTGCATTTAGAAATAGAAAATATCAAGAGAACCAGCCCAGTGGAAAAACAAGAAAAACGCATAAAAAAGTGGGGAATGTATTACGAAAAACTCCTTCCAATTATCTATTCTCGTTTTTTTGGAATTTTAGGAATAGCCCGAAAAATAACAGCGCTGGGAATTGGACTTTTTCGCCCTATGATGAGGCAGGTTTCGGAGGCGGATATGCGCGTAGTGGTGCATAAAAGTTGTGGGCTGGTTGCTCAGACTTTTATGCTGGCAATGGCGGAGCAGGGCTATGACACCTGCCCATTAGAAGGCTTTGACAGTTTAAGAGTCAAAAAACTGCTCAAACTGCCCTATGGTGCAGAAATCAATATGGTCGTAACCTGTGGAATCCGCGAAGAAAAGGGCGTTTGGGGAGATAGAACAAGACTTCCTTTTGAAGAAGTGTATAGAAAAATATAAGTCAAAATTATTTTGATTCAAAAGTTGAATTTATACTAAAATTCTTTCTATTTTTACACCAAATTTTTTTACTGAATGTACCTCATTTTTGACACCGAAACTACGGGATTACCTCAGAACTTTAATGCTCCTCTATCAGATTCTGACAACTGGCCGAGAATGGTGCAGATCGCTTGGCAGCTGCATGATGAAAACGGCGAACTGATAGAGAATCAGGACTATATCATAAAGCCAGAGGGCTATGATATCCCCTTCAATGCGACCAGAATTCACGGGATTTCCACTAAAATGGCGCAGGAACAGGGAAGGGACTTACAGGAAGTTTTGGAGGAGTTCACTGAAGTGCTCAAGAAAACCAAAGTAGTGGCAGGGCACAATATAGATTTTGACTATAAAATCGTAGGTGCAGAGCTTTTCCGAAAAGGGAAAGAAAATACATTAGAAAAAACGCCTTCTGCCGATACTATGGAGCTGGGAACGGATTTCTGTCAGCTGAGCGGAGGGAAAAACGGAAGATACAAATCACCAAAATTAGAGGAACTTTACGAAAAACTCTACGGTAAAAAATTTGATGAAGCCCATAACGCCGCTGCCGATGTGAATGCTACGGCTCAGGTTTTCTTTGAGATGATGCGTATCGGCATTATCCCAGCAGAAAATCTTAAAATTTCTCAAGAGCAGCTGGAAGCCTACCAAAATCTTCACCCTAATCCCATCAAGCCTTTTGCAATCGTTATCAGACGGCAGGTAGAGGATTTTAACAAGAAGAAAAAAACGGTAGATTTCGGGGATACGGATGAGGTGGAAATTGGGGATTACTTTAATTTTCATAATCATAGTATTTTTTCATCTTTACAATCAACCACTTCCATAGAAGATTTGATAAATAAAGCCAAATCTGATAATTTCCCAGCTGTGGGAATGGTGGATTTGGGGAATATGATGGGGGCTTTTAAGTTTATTTCCGAAGTGGAAAATTATAATTCCAAGGTTAAAAAAGCCCATCAAGAATACATTGACCAAAAACAAAAAGCCGAGGAAGAAGGCGTAGAATTTTCTGAAAAACAACCACAGCAGAAAACGATAATTCCTGTTTTGGGGTGTGAGTTTTATATCTCGGACAGACCAGAGCAGAAGCAGTTTACCAAAGATGACCCAGACAGAAGGACAAATATGGTGCTGCTGGCGAAGAATTTTACAGGTTATAAAAACTTGGCAAAACTCTCAAGTATAGGTTTTGTTAAAGGATTTTATTTCGGTGTTCCGCGGATTTCCAGACAGATGATTTCGCAGTATAAAGAGGGACTTATCGCGGTTACTTCTGGGATTTCTGGTGATATTCCAGATGCGATTTTGAATTTTGGGGAGCAGAAAGGGGAAGAACTTTTCAAGTGGTGGAAAGAGGAATTTGGCGACGATTTCTATGTGCAGATTCAGAATCATGGTCTGTACGAAGAAGAGCATGTGAACCAAACTTTGCTCCAGTTTGCAGAAAAATATGATGTTAAAATTTTAGCCCAAAACGAAACTTTTTATACAGAAAAATCCGATGCAGATATTCAGGATATCGTAAGTTGTATAAAAGATGGAGAAAAACTCTCAACGCCTATTGGTAGAGGTTTTGGGAAGAGGAGAGGGCTGACTTCACAGGAGTTTTATCTAAAAAATACGGAAGAAATCAAACAGGCTTTTCGCCAGTATCCAGATGCATTTGAGGCATATACGGAGCTGTTGCAGAAATTTGAGCCTTATACCTTGAAGCGAGATGTTTTGCTGCCTGAATTTGATATTCCGCAGGAGTTTCAACACGAAGATGACTTGAAAGATGGCGGAAAACGCGGAGAAAATGCCTATCTACGGCATTTGACCTATGAAGGAGCAAAGAAAAAATACAGAGAAATCACAGATGAAATCGCAGAGCGTTTGGATTTTGAACTGGAAGTAATCGCTAAAACGGGTTACCCAGGGTATTTCCTTATCGTTCAGGATTTTTGTAATGAAGCAAAAAATATGGGCGTTTCTGTGGGGCCTGGGCGTGGTTCTGCGGCAGGTTCTGCGGTGGCATACTGCATCGGAATTACCAATGTAGATCCAATAAAATACGACCTCCTTTTTGAGCGTTTCCTGAATCCAGAGCGTATTTCCATGCCCGATATTGATATAGATTTTGATGATGAGGGGAGGGACAGAATTATCAAATGGGTGATTGATAAATATGGGCAAAGTAGTGTAGCTCAGATTATTACCTATTCTGTTTTGGGTGGAAAATCTGCGATAAAGGATGCAGGAAGGGTCTTGGATGTGCCGATTTTTGAAACGAATAACATCGCAAAACTCGTTCCGTCTGTGCCAGGGATGAACATTGCAAAGGCCCTTTCAAAATACGATAAATTAAAGGATGAGGACAAAGTTTTGGTGGATGAGATGAAGGCTATCTTGGAGAACCCGAAAGACAGCCGTTATCGTGTTTTGGATTCTGCAAGGAAAATGGAAGGCTGTATCAGAAACACGGGAATTCACGCCTGCGGGGTGATTATCACGCCTGAGGATATTTCCAATCTTGTTCCTATTTCCATCGCTGCGAAAGATGCCGATATTTTGGTCTCTCAGTTTGATAACTCGGTGGCGGAGAGTGCAGGACTGCTGAAAATGGACTTCCTTGGTTTGAGGACTTTGACCATTATCAAAGATGCTTTGAAACTCATTAAACAAAGATATAATATCGATATAAATCCAGATGAAATTCCGCTGGATGATGCGAAGACTTATCAGCTCTTCAAGGAAGGAAGAACGGTCGGGATTTTCCAATACGAAAGTGCTGGAATGCAGAAATATATGAGGGATCTGAAACCAACGGTTTTTGCTGACCTTATCGCGATGAATGCGCTGTACAGACCAGGGCCGATAAAGTACATTCCAAACTTTATCAACAGAAAGCACGGCGTAGAAGAAATAGTCTATGACCTCCCAGAAACAGAGGAATATCTGAAAGAAACTTACGGAATTACTGTTTATCAGGAGCAGGTGATGCTTTTGTCACAGAAATTGGCCAACTTTACCAAAGGTGAAGCCGATACCTTGCGTAAAGCCATGGGGAAAAAGCAGAGAAATGTCTTGGATAAAATGTATCCGAAATTCATAGAAGGAGGAAAGGCGAATAATCTGGATGAAACCAAATTACAGAAAATCTGGAAGGACTGGGAGGCGTTTGCAGAGTATGCTTTTAACAAGTCGCACTCCACATGTTATGCCCTGATAGCCTATCATACAGCTTACCTAAAAGCCAACTACCCAGCCGAATATATGGCGAGTGTGATGAGTAATAACATCAACAACACTGCCCAAATCACCATGTTTATGGAAGACTGTAAGTCTATGGGCGTGGATGTTCTGGGGCCAGATGTGAATGAAAGTCAATATAAATTCTCGGTGAACGAGAAAGGGCAGATTCGTTTCGGACTTGGGGCGATAAAGGGAATAGGCGAGGGGCCGAGCGAAGCCATAGATCAGGAAAGACAAAAGGGCAAATTCAAGGATGTTTTTGATTTTTTTGAGCGGGTTTCTTCATCACAGGTGAATAAACGAGTGGTGGAAGGGCTGGTAATGGCAGGGGCTTTTGATGAGCTGGACACTTACCACAGAGCCCAGTATTTAGAGCCAGACAGCTCAGGAAAAACGGCTGTTGAAAAACTCCTCAGATACGGACAAAACTATAATGAAAGTAAGTCCTCTGTGGAAAATTCCCTCTTTGCGGATATGATGGAAGAGGTTCAGATAGAGCGCTTTAAAATCGAGCCTCAGCCAGAATGGTCTAATATGTATAAACTTAATAAAGAAAAGGAAACCATCGGGTTTTATCTTTCAGCCCATCCGATAGATGAGTTTAAGTATCAATACAAGTTTATGCAAGGCTCTTTGAGTAAAAAAAGTATCTTGGAAAAAGAGAGAAAAAATGAGCCAGAAGAGCATTTGGATGTGGCGGACAGCGGTATAGACGCAGATATTTTAGAGGATGAAAATATAGATTTCGGTATGGAGGCCGAGTCAGAAGAAATGGTGGAAGAAACGACCAAGAAAATAGAGCCGAGAGGTTTTCATAACTTCCTGAATCTGGATGAGGTGGAAAATTATAAATCTACAATCATCGCGAACAATGTTCCAGAAACCAATCTCAGCTGGAAAGACCGTCAAAATAATATGAATAAAGGCAAAGAATACACCGTGGCGGGAATGATTACGGAGTATACCGTTCGGGATGGGAAGCGTGGCGGCGAAAAGGTGGCTTTTCTGACCTTGGAGGACTACGCAGGTTCGTGCTCTTTCCGTCTGGGAGACAGGGATTATATGAGGCTGAAAGACAAGATAGCTCCACAGAGATTTGTGATATTAAAGATAAAATATTCCGTTTCGCAGGATGGAAGATGTTTCGTGAATGTGAATGATGTTTTGGAACTAAGGGATGCATTTGATAAATTTGCAAAATCTTTGACCGTTGTAATGCCAGTTCAGGATTTGAAAAAAGAGGATATAGAGTTTTTCAGAAATGAAATAATCACTAACAAAGGCGAGCATAAACTTAGCTTTTACATCAAAAATCCTGAGGATAACAGCATCATAGAGCTGGTATCTATGCAGCATAAAATAAGAATTGATGATAATGTATTGAAGATGATACACAAAGTTGGTAGATATGATGTGTTTTTGAACTAAATAATTTTTTGGATAAAATAAATATAAAATGATAGCAGTTTTTAAAAAAGAACTTTGGGCTTATTTTGGGAATTGGAGTGCGTGGGTTATCATCGCATCTTTCAGCCTTTTAGGAAGCTTGTTCTTGTTTTTCTTTGAGAATAATTTTAACTTTTTTGATATAGGTGCGGCTTCTATGCAGACTTATTTTGTGCTGGTTCCGTGGCTTTTTATGTTCATCATTCCAGCGCTTAGTATGAAAACTCTGACAGAAGAGCAGCAGTCAGGAACGCTTGGCTGGCTTTTTTCTCAGCCTTTAAAATTGACAGAGATTATCGGTGGTAAATTCCTGTCTGTGTGGTTGATAGGTGTTTTGTGCTTACTACCTTCCATAGTGTATTTTAATACGATTTCTACGCTCAGCATCCCAGAAGGAAACATAGATTTTGGGATGACTTTGGGTGGATATGTAGGATTGCTGCTGCTTATAGGTGCATTCACTGCGGTAGGGATTTTGGCATCAGCCTTATCATCTAACCAAGTGATGGCGTACCTCATAGGCGTTTTTTTATGTTTTTTCATGTTTTTTGGAATAGAGCAGCTGGCTTCATATAAATTGCTGGGCGGCGGAGATTATATTCTTCAGAATCTTGGTTTTTATTATCATTATATCGCCTTTACGAGAGGTTTGATAGACACTAAAGATGTGTTTTATTTCGGATTGATAATATTTTTAGGGCTAAAAGCAGCCATCCTTTTTGTTGAAAGAAAAAAATAAAATATTCAAAATAAGAAGAAAGGAAATGAAGTAGGGAATTTTGAAAAAATGTATAAAATAATATGAAAAATAAGAAAATAATAATATCTATTGGGATTGTTTTAGTTCTGCTTGTAGGGATTTTTGGTTTCTCCACAAGGATAGACCTTACCCAAGAAAAAAGATACACCCTTACAGACTCTACGATAAAAACCCTGAAAGCGGTAAAAAAACCGATGATGATAGAGGTTTATCTCGATGGCGATTTCCCAGCAAGTTTTAAGCAGCTACAAAACGAAACCAAGTTCATGCTGGAAGAATTCCGAAAAATAAATCCAAAGATAGACTATAAATTCATAGACCCTATTAAGGAAAAAATTTCGAGAGATACGCTGGAAGCTATGGGCATGGAGCCGTCTATTTTACCTAATATGAAAGATGGTAAAATCTCTGAAATTGTCCTTTTTCCATATGCAGCGGTGAAGTATAATACCTATGGGACGGCTATTCCTCTGATTATCCAGCAGACAGGGATAGATGCATCGGAACAGCTGAATAAGTCTATTGAGAATTTGGAGTACAATTTTGTTTCCACTATTAAAACCATGATTATCGAAAAGAGAAAAAATGTAGGATTTTTGGTGAATCATGATGAGCTGAGACCAGACCAGTTTCAGGGCTTCTTGCAGTTGGCTTTGGATAATTATAATGTAGGGCCGATTATTCCGCACACCAGAGGAGAACTCACCATGGAAGATGTTCCTACGCTCCAAAAAATGGACGCCATAGTAATCGCCAAACCGAGAAAACCTTTTACTAACCAAGAAAAAGTGATTCTTGACCAATACATTATGAATGGCGGTAAAACCCTATGGATGCTGGATGCGGTGATTGCAGATATGGACACACTCTACCATTCCAAAAAAATAATGGCCTATCCGCAAGACCTTAATCTAACGGATTTTATGTTCAACTATGGTCTGAGAATCAATTCTGCCTTGGTTAAAGATTTCCAAAAAGCAGCTCTTAGGAGAATAGTGGTGGGAGAGATAGCGGGTAACCCTCAGTATGCCAGTTTGTTGTGGCCGTATTTTCCGCTTGGGATTAACGAGACAGGAAATCCTATCACTAGAAACATAAATCCTTTGAAATTTGAGTTCCCTACGGCGATAGATACTTTGGGAAGACCAGGGATTAAAACCCAAGTTCTCTACGAATCTAGTAACAGAACGACTCTGAAATCTACGCCTAACTATGTAGAACTGAGTGAGCTACAGAATATAGACAGCCTTAGTGTGATGGAAAAACCATCTACGCCGAAGATTTTTGCAGTGGCTTTGGAAGGGAAATTTAATTCTGCATATGCCAACAGAAGCGAGAAAAATGAATATCCAAAGTTCAAAGCAAAAAGTGGAGAGAATAAAATGATAGTTATTTCTGATGGAGATGTCGCTAGAAACCAAGTCATCAGAGGAGAACCACTTCCTTTGGGCGAAGACCTGATGACTAACCAGCTCTATGGTAATGAGCAGTTTCTGAGAAATGCGCTGGAATATCTTCTAGATGATGACAATCTCATCGAGCTGCGCAGTCGAAGCATAGAAGTTCGCCTCTTGGATGGGAAGAGAATCAATGATGAAAAATCCTACTGGCAGTGGCTGAATCTTTTATTGCCGCTGGGAATTATCGGAGGTATGGGAGCATTGTTCTTCTGGCTGAGAAAAAGAAAATTTGCATAAAATAAAAATCTACTTCGTTTAGAAGTAGATTTTGTTTTTTGGGATTAAATCATTTAATAAAAGACATTTTATTCTGAAATGGCGATTTCTATTTGTTCTTTATTGTTGTAACCATTGATTGTTTTTGTTTCAAAATCAAAATCTAACCAGAAAAAGTCCCTGATATCAGTCAAAATTGTGATTTTCCCTGTGTTTTTATTGAAAGATATCAGTTGGTTTTTAAGTTGGTTATCCTCCAAAATAAGATTTTGTAATAAAATATAATTACCAATATCTTCCTGAAATTCACTTATAATCGCTCCGTTTAGGTCTGTTGCTGATTTTTCATCTGTCAGTTTGTAGAATATATAGCCATCATCAAGGTATTCGTTTGATTTGGCACAAAAATCATTGAAAATTTTATATTCTTGGCTGTTTTCATCAAGGAGATAGTCTTCTTTTTTTAGTTTAAATTGTTCGTTTTCAAATAGAATATTTTTGCTGGTTTTAACATTTGTTTTGTCTTTAATTCCGAAAAAATCCTCTTTGACAGCCGAGATAATGGAACTAATACCTGAATATATTCTCCATCCTATCAATAAAAGTATTACAAATATTAAAAGAAAAGGAATACACAGATAGAGAAGAAGTTTCATCCAAAAAGAATTATTCTCTGGAGGTAATGCAGAAATTTTAATATTTAAGACTGTCAATTTTTATATTTTTGATGAGGTTCAGAATGGTGTTTTCAGCCTCTTTTAGTTTTTAGGAAATAAAAAATTTATAATTTCTTTATCTTCCCAGAAAATATGGTCAGTAATATGGAAAATTTCCTCTTTATAAGGGTGGTTTAGGGCTTCCTCTCGGTTAAGGATTTCCCCTTTTAGTATGTTTTCCCAAGGAACTTCATTTTTATCCAATAATGAAACATTTGCCTGCTGATTTTCATCAACCCAAAGCACCATTGGGAATCCTGTTGCTTTTGTATATTCTTCACTTTCAGGGTTTTCCCATTCACATATACCTATCAAACATTTTACTTCCTTTTCCTCGGCGTGTTCTGTGAAAGTGGCGTAGTAAAAAGCAATAGCTTCGTTATCCTTATAAACAAATCTTGTGAGCCAAGTTACCTGATTACCACAGCATTTGCAGGTGGTGTAATTAGGTTTTTCAAATTCTATTTCTATCATTTTATCTATTGTTTTTTATGTTCTAAAAATTCTTTTTGCATTTTCTGTCGTTATTCTATCAATTTCCTCAAAACTCATTCCATAGATATCCACCAGTTTACCTGCGATGAGGTTCAGATAAGCGCTTTCGTTGCGTTTTCCTCTGTGTGGTACGGGTGCCAGATAAGGGCTGTCAGTCTCCAAAACTATTTTCTCCAAAGGTATTTCGCCTAAAAATTGGTCTATTTTTCCATTTTTAAAAGTCACCACGCCGCCGATACCTAAATAAAATCCCAGCTCTATCGCTCGCAGAGCCTGAGCCTTGTTGCCGCTGAAACAATGGAATATCCCGCGCAGGCGAGGGTGTTTTTTTCTTTCCAAAACTTCAAAAGTCTCATCAAAACTGTTTCGGGTATGGATTACGATAGGCAGGTCTTTCTCTACAGCCCAGTCTATCTGCTTTTCGAAGGCTTTTATTTGTATGTCTAGGGTAGATTGCTCCCAATATAAATCTATCCCGATTTCACCCACAGCACAGAAATCCCTTTGGTTAAGGTATTTTTCTACAATTTCTAATTCCTTTTCCCAAGTGTCAGGCTTTACCGAGCAGGGATGAAGTCCCATCATCGCAAAGATTTTCTGCGGATAGGCCGCCTCTAAATCCAGCATTTTTTGGTGAGTTTCGGAGTCTATGGCAGGCAGGAATATTTGGCTTACTCCGTTTGCGAAAGCTCTGGAAACAGCTTCCTGTCTGTCTTGGTCAAATTCCTCTGAGTAGAGGTGGGTGTGGGTATCTATCATGATTTTAAATAAAATTAAAGAAATAATTATTCAGAATCTTCTTTATATTTGCATTTTGATAAAGATAATGAATGGATAGTATATCGATTTTAAAACCGCTGGTACACTATTTTCTGCATTTTGGTTTTCCGTTTTTTATAGCTTATTTTTTTTATAAAGAAACTTGGAAAAAAACTTATTGCATTCTTCTAGCGACCATGCTGGTGGATTTGGATCATCTTTTGGCAACTCCTATTTTTGACCCAGATAGATGCAGTGTAGGTTTTCATCTGCTGCATTCTTATTATGCTGTTGCGGCATATGCTTTGGGATGTATTTTTCTGAAAGGAAATTACCGTGTAGTATCCATCGGACTGCTTTTTCATATGTTCACAGACTGGCAGGATTACTGGCTGTGGCGCTAGAAAACAGAGTTACATTCTCACTTGTCTCATTTTGAAAGCCATCATTTTTGCGATGTTTTGCCCTTTGTTTTTGGCATCTTCGGCTGTTTCTCCCTCGAAAAGTTCATCCACAGTTTCTTTCCAAAGCCCTACCCAGTGGTCAAAGTGGTGTTCCTCCATCGGCACTTGCAGATTTATCGGAATGTGAGCGCCTACGGGATTTCCCTCAAATTTGATGTCCATAAAGAGTAGCGCCCTCCAGAATAGATACATTTTGGGAAGATGCTCCTCCCAGTTTGTTTTCGCTACATCATTGAAGAAAAATCCTATGATATCATCTTTTCTTACCTTGCTGTAAAATGTATTTACAAGCAGTTCTATATCTTCTATTGTTTCTATATCCTTCATTTGGGTTAGTTTTTCATAAGTTCTTCGGCTTGTTGTAGTGCGGCATCTGTGATGGTGCTTCCAGAGAGGATTTGGGCGATTTCATAAAGCCTTTCTTTCTCACCAAGCGGAATGATGTTTGACTGAGTTTTTCCGTCCACATCTTGTTTTACTACTTTGTAGTGGGAATTTCCTTTGGCTGCTACCTGTGCGTGGTGTGTGATGACGATTAGCTGCATGTTTTTAGCCATATCCTGCATTACTTTTCCTATTTCATCGGCTGTTTTTCCAGAAACTCCAGAGTCTATTTCATCCAAAATTAGAGTAGGAAGCTCTGCATTTTCGGCCATTATTTTCTTGATAGAAAGCATCACACGAGAGCGTTCACCACCAGAAATAGCACTTTGTATCGGTTTTAGAGGGAAACCAGAATTGGCTTGGAATAAAAGCTGAATGTGTTCTTTCCCAAACTTATTAAAGTCTTGATTTTCAGTAAATTCTACCTCTATTTTTGCTTTTTCTAGTCCTAATCTGGCAAGAAGTTCCTCAGTTTTTTCTTTAAAAATAGGAATGGTTTTTTGTCTATTTTCAAATAAGATTTTAGCTAAATTATCTAAATCCTGCTGAATTATATTCAGCTGATTTTTAGTATCTTCTATGTCTTTTTCTAAATTCTCTGAATTTTTCTGCTGTGTGGAGAGTTGTTCTCGTATAGTTGTAAGTTCTTCAATATCAGAAACTTGATGTTTTAGCAGGAGAGAATTTATTTTATTGAGCTGGCTCGTGAAAACAGCCAGTTCTTCAGGATTGATTTCCGTGCTTTCTATCTCGTTTTCAATGCTGTCCGCGATGTCTTTTAGTTCCAGATAGCTTTCCTCTATTCTTTGGCTTAGCTGTTCCAGATGAGGCGAATTTTCAGAGATTTTTTGAATTTTGTTTTTGATATCGTTCAGACTATCTAAAATTCCCATTTCTTCCTGCTGGAAGCGCCCTGAGATTTGTCCCAGATTCTCCAAAATCAGCTCGGCGTGTTCGCCTACATTTACCTTGTTTTTTAGTTCTTCTAGATTGATATTATCTAGGTTGAACTCTTGCAGTTCAGATAATAAAAAACTCTGATAATCAGATTCTTTGTTTCTTTCGGCTAGTTGGTTTTCAAGTGAAAGAAGTTCTCTTTTTAGATTTTGATAAGAGACAAATTTCTTTTGATAATCACTTATAATTTCTTTGTTTTCGGATAATCCATCGATGATTTTAAACTGATATTCTTCCGAAAAAAGATTGGAAGTTTCGAACTGAGAGTGAATGTCAATCAGTTTGGAAGACAATTCCTTTAAAACATCCAGCGTTACAGGGATATCATTGATGAAAGCCCTAGATTTCCCACTCGGCAGGATTTCTCTTCTGATGATGGTGTTTTCCTCAAAATCAAGGTCGTTTTCCTCAAAAAAAGGAAGATAAGAAGAGGTGATTTTAAATTCTGCTTCTACAACGCTCTTTTTCTCAGGGTCAGAGATTGATTTTGAATCTGCTCTTTCTCCAAGAATCAGCCTCAAAGCACCTAAAATAATGGATTTCCCAGCGCCTGTCTCTCCCGTGATGACTTGCAGTCCGTTTTCTAGAGAAACGCTGAGATGCTGGATTAGAGCAAAATTTTGTATCGTAATTTTTGAAAGCATTTTTTAAATATTGGTTATAGATTGAAGGTTATTTCCACTTATTCCACTTGGATTCTACATCTCTCGGCGAAAAAGTGCTCATCATTATTCTCAGTTCATTGACATTGATTCCGCCATTGTTATTGGAATTAAAAAGATTGAAAATTTCATCTTTTTTCGTGTCAATGAAAATGGAAAGAGGGTAGTTCAACTGAAAATCAGCTTCATAAACTTTTAGTTTCAGCAGTTCTTCTGCAATGGTCTGTTTTGCAGCAAATTGGTTCTGGCTGCTGAGATTATCCAGCCCTATTCTGTGATAGGAATAATAAATATTTCTTAGAGGAATGTTCCTTTCGTTTAGTAAGCTATTGACTAATAGGCTTCTACTTTTAGTTTCGCCCATGATTTCCCATCCATCATAGTTGTGATTTTGAGCATTTTGAGAAATTTTTTGAGCCTTTTCGAAATGAGTTTTTCCGCTCAGCTGCTGGAAGCTATCCGCATCATATCCTAAAATAGTGTAGATGTAAAAACTAATCACATCCGTAAGGTTTTTCCCAGAAAACTGTCTGTCATTGAATATAAGGTTTTCATTTTCAGTGTATTCGAAAGAAAAACGAGTGTCATTGATATTGATAAGAGGCGTTTCATAAATAGTCCCATAAACAGGGCGAACCGCCTGAACGATAAGACTTCCTTTAAAGGAGTTTTGGCTCGGTCTTTCCTTGATAACGATAGCAAAGTTAGCTTTGATTTTTTCAAAGTTTTGCAGTTTTTTACCTGTCCATTTTGTATTGTTGATGAAATCTCTCAAACCTTTCTCTAATGTTTTGAAAATCTGAGTATTACTACCACCTATTTGGCTGTGGTTTACCTGCACATTGGCATAGATTTCCTGTGCATAGGTTAGACAATTAATGGATAGAACGACCAAAAAAGCAAATATTTTTTTCATACTGTTTCCTAAAATTAAAGGTGCTAATTTAAAATTAAAAATCATTACACCCAAACAAAAATCTCAATAATGCCGTTTTTATTTTGTGTATTTCAAAAAAAATACTATCTTTGCGCCCATAAATGAGATGTAAAATATGTTAATAGTTCAAGTAAAAGACGGAGAATCAATTGATAGAGCACTTAAAAGATACAAAAGAAAGTATGACAAAACAGGTGTTGTTAAACAATTGAGATCTAGACAGCAGTTTACTAAACCTTCTGTAATACTTAGACAAGGTAAATTGAGAGCTGCTCACAAACAAAGACAGCTTAGCAAAGAAGAGCAAGCATAAGGTTTTGTTTTGAAAATATTTTGAGTCCATTCTTTATTGAGAATGGACTTTTTATTTTTAAATTGATTAAATTTGGACTATGATAGACAAGTTTTTGGAATATATTCAGCAAGAAAAACGCTACTCTCCCAATACGATTACCAGTTACCGAAAGGATTTGGAGGATTTCTTGTCTTTCCTTATGGATAGGGAAGGAATGGAAGAGTTACAGAAAGCAGAAAAGAAAATGGTGCGTAATTTCATTGTTTTTCTGAGCGAGAAAGGATTGACCAAAAGAAGTATCAATAGAAAAATTTCTACCCTGAAGAGTTTTTATGCTTTTTTGCAGAGAATATCGCTGATAAGCGTTTCACCTGTGGAGGGTTTATCAACACTAAAATTTTATCCCGAAAAACAAATTCCCTTTTCCAAAGAAGAAATGCAGGAATTGTCCGTTATTTTAGATAGTGGAGAAGTGGAGCTGCTGGATAGGCTCATTATAGAGGTTCTTTATCAAACGGGAATGCGTAGAGCAGAACTTTGTAATTTGCTTTTAGAGAATGTTCATTTTTATAGAAACGAAATTACAGTGATAGGGAAGGGAAATAAACAGAGGATCGTTCCTATTTCTCCTGTTTTGATGCAGGAACTCAAAGTTTTTAATGAGGAATATAGAAAA
>CAUQSG010000036.1:0-14721 GCA_963520725.1 uncultured Flavobacteriaceae bacterium
AATAGGATTAGGAGGAAATTATGTAGGAGATAGAATAGCATGGGCGGACAGGACTCTATCTATTCCTTCTTATGTAGTTGTAGATGCAGCAGTTTATTATAAATTAAATAAAATGCAGCTGGCTGTGAATGTAGGAAATGTGTTTAACAAAACATACTGGGGCGGGGCGTTTGACTACACAAGACTATTCCCTGGAACGCCGAGAAATGTGATGTTTAATGTAAAATATAGTTTCTAATAATTTTAAAATATAGTTTCATGAAAAAACAATTGTTTTTGGCTTTGACTGCCGTAGCGGTGCTGTCTTGTTCAGAGAAAAAAGATGCCGCAGCAAAGGCTGATACCAAACAAGAAAATAAAGTAGAATATATTTATAAAGATGCAGACAGGGATGTTCCCGTGGTCATTACTACACCACCTCAGAGAGCAGCGCTGTTTAATCCGTATACTACGGAGATTCTTCTCGCATTGGGATTAGAAGACAGAATCATCATAGGAAGTACAGAGGGAGAGCTTCTTCCTGAGTATAGAGAAGCCTATGAAAAGGTGCCTCAGAAATTGAAGGGTCACGGTTTCAGAATGAATAAAGAGGCTTTCTTGCTTGCAAAACCTGATTTCGTGGCAGGAAATATTAATGAAGAAACGGCGGGTTCACCAGAAGATTTGATGAAATTAGGAATAGCGCCTTATAACCTTAGAAGTTTGGATGATATCCAAAATCCTACGCTGGATGATGTCTATGATGATATTATTCTACTGGGTAAGATTTTTGATGTTCCAGACAGAGCTGAAGCGCTTGTCACTAAGCTGAAAAACAAATATAATGAAGCCCAAAAGGATTTAGTAGTTCCAAAAGATGGCGAAAAGAAGAAAGTTCTGATACTTTCGTATAAAGGAGGAGTGGCGGCTTTTAGTGCTTTGGCGACAGACCTTGTCAATAAAGCTCATGGGATAAATATCTATGCAGATTTGGATAAAAGATTTGAGTTCGTGACGCCTGAGAGTGTTTTAGAGCGAAATCCAGATGCTATTTTCATCATAGACATTCAGTCCCGCCCAGAGCCAATAGAGGAGAAAATCAACTTCTTCAAAACCGATCCTGTCTTGAAAAACACCAATGCAGTGAGGAATAATCAGGTATATAAAATAGATCTGGAAGATGTGACCCCTGGAGTAAGGAATGTGGATTTCATCATCCGATTGAATAAAATTTTATATCAAAACAAACAATAATTACAAATAAAAACAGCCGTTCCGTGTGAGCAGCTGTTTTTGTTATTTACTCAGAATTTTTCATATTTTCTTCATTCCAATCTACTTTTAAAACTTCGGTTTTTAAATCCTCATAGATTAGGAAGTATTCTCTAAGAATATTTTTTAAATCTTCATAATTTCTAAAACGAGCATCTTTTATATAACCTTCTTTTTCTTCATTTTTAGCAATTTCTATTTTTTTGCATATCCCTGCAAATGTTCCTCCGCCCCATATATCTTTATTATTTATACATTCCCAATACATAATAACTTCCACTAAACCATATTTTAATGAAAAATGAAAATAAAACTTCAATTTATTTGTGGTTTCTATTATTTGAAAAAAATTTTCTTTTTTTCTATATTTAGCAGTATATCCTAATTCTTTTACTATTTCTATAACTTTTTCATTAGAGTAGTTTTCAAATGTGTTCTCATAATTATTTTGAACACTAAGACTGTAGTGTCTTTTATAGAGATTTATTTTTTCATAAATTTCTAAATCTTTTTTACTTAATTCCATACTTATTCAGGTCTTAATCTTATTTCTATGTTATACTTATTTTTAGCTAAATCTATATACTCTTGTATTTTATCAAAGTTTTTATTACTTTCAGGAATTTCTAATATTTGTCGCCCTTTTAAAACTTTCCCATCTAATTCTGTTTTATACTTATCAGAACGAATTTTTATTCCTTCGGAATATTTATTTTTCATTTCTTTTAGATAGCTTTCAAAAGTAGAAAGTTCTATACTTTCTAAATCGGTTGCCTTTCGGGATACGATTTCTCCTTTTATTTCATCGTAAGAATCTAATCTTTTCCCGTTCTCGAGATGAACTTCATTATAGTCATACCAACGATTTTTTATTGCTTTTTTATTAAAGTCATTTCCTCTTGCCATAGGAGAATCGTTTAACCAATAATCGCGAGATTCTTTCCATTCTAAGCGGTCTTTTGGGGCTTTACCTTGTTTAGATTTTCTAGTAAGGTATTTTTGATAATCTGCTTCTAAAAGCTCATCAATAAATTTTCCGTTTTTAATGAAATTCCCCGCTTTTTTAACCTTTTTAATAGCATCCCCGAGTTTATCTGCTATTTCAGGGAGTTCTTTTACAATAGCTACACCAGATATTAGTGTAATAACCGTATTCCCAACACCACGGGTAGCGAGATGGCTTTTCTCTCCATTATCCTTGCTATTAACAGATTTGTCCCAATCCTCAGAGGTATTTCCAGTACCTACGGTAAGGATTACTTCACCTAGTATAGGGAAGAACTCTTTGGGGTTATCTCCTATTTGGTCTTTTATATTTTGGAACTGGTCTGCTATGTCGGCACGGGTCTGTTTATCGGTTGCTACATCGTATACTAGTTTACCCAGCGAGGTAAGGTCAGTTACTTTCTGTGCAGCCACTTCCACACTTCCCGTAACGACACCAGGGGCGTGTATAGCAGCCTTAGAGCTGGAGAGGTATACCTGCTCTTTTATTTGTCCTTCTCCTAGGAGCTCAGTAGTTACTTCTATCCCCTCGGAGATTATTTTTCCGAAAGAGCCGTTTATTTTTATTTTGTCTCCATCCGCAAAGGTTCCTGTATCATTGCTGTATGTGGCATTTAGGTCTTTTACATTATTTTCTTTTAGGAAAGCATTGGTTTTCTCTCTTATGTTATCAGATACATCTTTTATTTTAGCTTTCTTACCCTCTTTAATTTTAATATTCTTATTTAACCCAAAAGCCTCTACTCGAACAACATTTTTTTTATCAGTAGTGAATCTTATCTTGCTTTTTACATCACCACCCCATTCTCCGTTATTGATTTGCTGTGTAGATAGCGCATTTTTTACTTCTTCTACCTTGCCATTATCATTTTGTTTGTAGACTTTTCCATTATGGGAAAATTCTATATCTGCATTACTGCCGAAAGAAGCTTTTGCCTGTTGAAGGGTGTTTTCGATTTTATAATAATTCTGATTTCCTACTAATTCAGGTATTACAATTCCTTCTTCCTGCTCTTTTTCAGATTTCGTAATACAACTGTCAGAAGCATTATGAGCTAAATCTGCAGCCCATCCTTTTCCATTATCTTTTTTGATAAGGTTTTTTATTTTGTTAAAATCTTTAGCTGTATAATTTTTTACTTCAATAAATTTATACCAAGCATAACAATTCGGATTTTTGGAATTAACCCATATGGCAACTTTACCTGTTATAGGTTTGTCAATAGGTGTAAATACATCATTACCTTTTCTATAAACATTACCATCCCATATGTATATCCCATCACTACTATGAAACCCTGTAATAAAATAAGAATCAGATTTAAATACACCTGTATAGTTTTTAGGATAACTCGTAATTACCCTTCCATTAGGTGCAAATCCTAAATATTCATTCTTATTTAATTTTAGCTCCCCTTCTTCTTGTTTTTGGAAAGCATAGATTTTTATTTTAGGGTCGTTAATTTGTTTCCAGTCGAAGTGAGATAGTTCAGCGGCGCCGGCGTAATCCATCAGGAGGTTAGTTGAAGCCTGAGGTGTTTTGATGAGTTTATTACTCCAAGGGTGCTCTAGTCTGAATACACCGTGTCCGAGCTCATGAGCAGGCGTATTTTTATCTTTCGATTTGTAAGCATATCCATACTGTCCTCCCAGCGGCATGAACCCTTTCTGCCCAGTAGAAGAAGCTTTTTCAGTAATGAACAGTACATATTCATTAATTTTTGCAGGATAAAGCCTGTTGATACTCTGCTGCATTTTGCTGTAGTGCGACAGGGGATTATCATCAGGAGTTTCTATATCTTTAGTTGTGACAGCTGATATATCCAGTACAGGCTGTTTTTTTATGTCAAAGTTGATACCTGCTCTGCTGTAGGTATTATGTATATTTTTTGCTATAGTATCAAGTTCAGCCTCAGAAGCCTTATCAAGAGGCACGAGGGATAGATTGACATTTTTTGGTTCTAGATGTACAAGTCTAAAAGAACCGATGATTTTTTGTTTCGCCTCTTTTAGTTCTTTTTGTTTCTTATCTTCTTTGTTTGTTTTCTGCTGATTTTCACTAGGGAGCAGCACCGCCATGATTTCTTCTTCTCCATAGCTGAAAACCCCCTTAAGTTCGAGCTTGTATTCTCTTTGGTTTCCAGTATTAGAGACTAATTCAGCGTTGATGAGTTTTCCGCTTCCTAGGACTTTAAACTCTATTTTCGCCTCTTTTAGTTTCGGGTTCTCTATGATGATTCTTGCCCCGATGAATTCCTTCTGTCCTTTTACTACCGCCTTGTAAGGAATGACGATGTTTCTTCCTTTGGTATCTTTTACCTGCGGATATCTATCGAAAGGAATTCCCGTGATATCAGGTGTATCAAAATAGAAATGGGAGTTCTTCATTGAGATCCATTTTATGGCAACCCCATTAGCGGAGTATTGTGTAATCTCAGAGATATTTCCTGAAGCAGAAGTTTTTACCCCTTCAGTATTGTCAGCATTAGATTTTCCAGATTTCGCGATTTCTTCACCTTCAGTGACCGTTCCCTGCTCATCTACCTGCCATATTTTTCCGTTGCTGTCAGTGATGGTGTAGTCTCTTCCCGCAGGGAGTTCCTGCACAGGACCTTTGTTTTCTCCATTGGGGTCTATACCTACTATTCTCAGCACCCCAGGAGCAGGAGTCATCACTAATGTGATTTTCTCTATTTCATAGTTTATTTTTATATCTTTTATTCCTTTGTCTCCGAAGATTTCTCCCAGTCCGGCAGAAGCATAGTGTACGGCAGACTCATTGGCATCATACGCTGTTTCTACGGTACCATTGATGAGTTGTTTGTCGGAGTTGAGCTGGATATTATTAAATTTTACTTTGATTTTGGTATCAGCAAGATAAGGCACCTGAATAAAGCCTTCACCTGTGTAGTTTCCAGCGTTTCCTTGCGCCGAGATTACCGTCACGGGGAAGTCTCCCGCAGTGAAGACCTCGTTAGGCGTAAGCTGTCTGTCGTAAGGTTTTTTGTTTGCTAAATCCACATGGGGCATTACCCCGCACTGAGCTGAGTTTTTATTTTGGCTAGAGAAGTTGGTGGTAAAATACTGCACACCGCTGTAGGCAAAGGCATCCGCCTGAGATAAATCATTAGGGTCAAAACTTTTGTTTTCCCCACACACAGCGCCTACACGGTATTCATATTCTGTATTGTTTTCAAGTCCAGAGAGAATGGCAGAAGTTTGATAGGAAGTTTCAGAGAGCCAAGGGGATGAAGAGCCCTTTTTTCTGTATTCTACACGGAACTGTTTAGAGGAAGCACCTTGGAGCATCCATTGTATTTCTGCTCTTCCCCTTGCGGCATTTTTCGCCATCAGGAAAGCAGGAACGGGGCAGTTTTCTACATAATCAAAGAAGAATATTTCAGAGAGCCCGTTGTTTTTATAAACCCCGCCTTCTTGTATTGGGCTGTGGTTATACTGGGGGGTTCCCGATACGGCTTGTACCTGCCAAGCGTATCTTTTTCCTGGTATGAGCTGAGTTTTGTCTACTCCGTAGTAAAGAGAAGGGGCAAAGCTTTCTTCTTTCCATAGTACTCTTGCAGCGAGGAAAGCGGAAACAGGGTCTCTTTGTTTGTCCCAAATTTCTTTTAGGGTAAAGATGTATTTAGTATTAGGAGCGGTCTGCCTTGGAGACCAGTTAAAAACGACGCCTTGGAACTCTGCTTTTTTTGTTACTTTTTCTCCTTTTTGGGGGAGGTTAAGGAAAGGCGGCTCGTAAAGTACCTGATAAACGGAGGCACAAGATTTTTGAGAGAGGTTGTTTTTAGTGTAGAAATCGTAAGCTTGAAAGCAGTATTGGTAAAGTCCATCAGGGAGTGCTTTTGCATAATTAGCGGGACTGATACCAGAGAGGTTTTCGAGTTTAAAGAGAGGTTTTAGGTCTAAATTGGACAGAGAAATGGGGCTTCCAGGATGGAGCATGAAAGGATCAAGACCATTTACGAAGGGAGCGGAAACAGCGACGACTCTTCCGCCGCTTTCTAGAGAGAACTTGATGCCGGTTTTGTGAGGGGGCTCCAAGAGGTCAGTCATGAGGACTTGGAGCTGTAGTTTAGGTTCAGAGTTTAGAGCATAGTCAGAGAGCCTGACATTATAGGGCGGGAAGACCACAGGAACCAAACGAACAGGATACTGCTGGGCGGAAACAGAACCAAAAATACCATTGATTACAAATAGAAAATTTAAAAAGTATTTCATAAAATACCCTCTTCTTATGGTTTTAGTTTTATTTCCTCTATTGTTATTATTTTCAAAAATATCGTTTTGTTTCATTTTGTAGTACTGTTTTATAAACCTATATCCCATTAGGCGACACCTAATGGGGTAATAGATTATTTAAGCTCATATTCGATTATTTTCTCTGCTCCTGAAGTCTGTCCAGGTAAAACATATTTTATTTTTGCCCTATATTTTTGTTTAGGAATTACTCCAAAATCAGATTCCAAGAGTTGATTTATTTTTACAGGTCTTGCTTCTGCAGAAGTGTCAATATATTTATTAGCAGCTTTAGAAACTAATTCATACCAGTCAATTTTGTAATATCTGAACAGGTCATACTGATATGGGAAGGTGTGTTTTAATAGAGTATTTCCTTCACCAGAATTTAAGAAAGTAATGTATGAATTAAATATAGGCATTGCTTTTACAGGAGGAATTCCTGCAAAATCCTTATCATCATCTGCTCTGCTTAGCACAAGCTGGTCTAACGGATAATCGTCATAAAACAGCATTTTGAACTTTTGTGCGAAAGAATCATCCATTAAAGCAGCAACTTCGACAAGAGGTTTTCCATCCGTATATTTTGTTCCTTGAAGCTCTACAATATCGAAATACTCATCAGCATTCATATTGTTTTGAAGAAACACCAAATCGGAACTAATTCTACCCCACATAGGTCTAAATTTCAAAGATTTAAGTTTATCTAAGAATGTATAATGTCTACTTGTTCTAAAAGTGAAAGAAAGTCTCTCTATTTCTCCATTTTTAGATAGATTTTGTGCTTTTTTGGTTTCAGTGGTTACAGAAACAGCAGATTCTTCTTCGCTTTCTTCCGTTTTTCTAGTTTCTATTAAAGTTTCATTATTAGTTGTTCCTCCTTTTGTGTTTTTGGCAATAAGAGCAAAAGTATAATCTTTTTCTTTATCTAGCTTAGGAATACTGAAATGAATAGTATTAGCATTATTGTCGTAAGAAAAATCATTTTCAATAGGTTTCTCCGCTGCAAACTTGCTGATGGTTTTCCAGCTAGGATCATCAAATAAATAATCTTGCCCTCTCTTAAGTTTAATATATCCTTTGTTTGATTCCTTTGTGTAGAAATTATGCTGTTCTACCACAGGGTAGCCATATTGAATGTTTGAAAGTGGAATGCTGCTAGGAGCAGTTCCTGTTGTGAAAATTCTTTCTTCAGTTTCTGTAGCTTTTTTTCCATCAAGCATGATCGTTTCATAGATACCTCCTTTTTTCTCCATAAAACTTACCTGAGCTATAGCTTTGAGGGTTTTATTAGGAGGAAGAATATCTGTAGATATAAAATTAGCTCCATCTTTGGAAGAAGTATATTCTATATTTCCAATGATTTCTTTACCAGATTCATCCACAATAGTCATTTTTTCCAAGATAATCTTGTAAGTGTGGTCTCCATCATCTTCAGGAATTACGATAGGTTCATTTACCCTCATAGCAAAAGTTGCCTGCGGTATAGCAAAAACATCAATATTCTTATCATTATTTCTTGGTGTAAGATCTGTGATGATTTTCATACCTCCAAGAACTGAAGCTTTTTCAAGTTTACATTCTTCTCCAAACTCAAGTTTAAAGCGGAATCTACCTTTGATGAGACCTCCAAGTAAATTATAGTAGCCTCCCAAATAACCTCTTACCCAGAAAGGGTTAGGTCCTCTAGCCTGAAGAAGGGCAGCTACCCCAGCTTTTATAATTGGAATTTTCTTTTTGATAAACCAAAGTTTTATTTTAATACCCAATTCTCCTTGTAGATAGGCATAAGCTTGTCCATTTGCATACCAACCATCAATACCGATATGACTTCCGCCTCGGTTGGAGCATCGTGCATCTCCATAGTTTTTGAGCATGATATCTGCACCTAACCCTGCCTGAAACCTAGCATAAAGTATCAGGGCGGTCATATCTCCTGTATCAAAATTTAAATGGGCTCCAAAAGCAAAACCTTTCCCTTCTCCAAGAGCATTTAGGTTTTTCATGTAGTCAGCTTCATCCAGACTTATTCCCAATATGTTAGCTACTTCTGCAGGAGGCGGAGGGCTTCCAGGGATACGGTTTCCTACCATGAAATAACTCTTTGCTTCTAGATAGAATTTCCCAAATCCTACTTTAAGCCCGATCATATCGGTAGGGTTTCCGATGTGCAGATACCATTCTGTTGGAGCTATATGAAGCACAGCCCAGCCTGCTTTTCCATTGGGACCAACTCCTCTGATAACTCCTCCAGCACCATTGATATTGACATCTAAATTTGCATGAAAAATATTATTGTTAAAATCATAATTCATAGCTAGTTTTCCATAGATGGTAGAAGGAACACTAGCAGATAATGGATATTGCTCTTCTACATCACTGATATCTAAAACAGCTTTTAGCTTATGATCTTTAAGGGATTGTAGGAATGAAGATTGGTTAACCATTCCTTTAAAGTTCTCTTGCAGTTTTGCAAAAGGTTGTGGAGCCAGCGCAGTAATATTGCTCATAATTACAGCTTCTCCTATAAAGCCGATTTGTGATAAACCTCCGTTCTTATTAGTAGAAACATTAAATCCAGCCATGAAAGAAGCTACACTATTGTTCTGAACAGCTCCATAAACACCAGCTCTTAGTGCAAGCCCTACATTTTCATCAGGTTTTAGTACAATCGCCATATTTTCATAACCAGGCAGTATTGTTTTCTCTTTATCAGGGATCATTCTATAGAAAGCACCTCCTGTGAAACCTGTAATTTTTATTCCTCCCATAATAGGAACATTCAGGTTGTCCACCTTCCCTTCAAATCCCCAGTATCTGAATGTGCTATAACCAAAGGCGGCATTTACAGATATTTTAGCTCCTTGTAAAGCTGCAATTTCTGCTTCTAATGAAGCATTGAATCCATTTCCATATAATGGATCTTTCTTCATAAGATGTAAATATCCGTTTAATTTTGCTACTCCTACATCGACATTTCTTAAGGAAAGTTTAGATAGCGTGAATCCATTATATTCCCACTTTTGTCGGTGATCACTACTAGTAATTGCTCCATGTATGATGAGACCGCCTGAAGCAGAGAATTTGTTTTCTTGTAGACCTACATGGATTTCAAAGCCTAAATCAGCTCGGTTAGCATCTGCAGAAATCACGATATTCCCAATACTCACAGGAAAACCACCAAGTCTTTGTTCTCCCTCTACCCCAAAACTTTTTGCAGTAAGAAAAGGAGCTTTAGTTTGTAGAACTAATCCTTCAAACTTAATTCCTTTAAAATGGGCATCTTTTTTTGCATCTTGATCATTAGGAGATGTATTAGCAGCTACTGTAAGTTCTCCATTCAAAATAGCTCTGGGAAGAAATTCCTGATTAACAACTCTAAGTTCTACAGCAGATCCTTTTGCAATGGTAGCTTTTGCACTCCATATATTGAAATCAATATCATCAACTGTATTTACAGAAATTAGATATTCTTCCTCTGTAATTTGTCCTGTATATCCTAGATATTGAGGAATTTTTGAATTTTCATCTGTTGTTTTTTTCTGAATAGGAAGCTGAATTTTTCCACTTAGATTAGCTCCTACGATTTTAGAAGCAGCTAGATCAACTCCTATTTTGTCTAGAGAATATCTCCATGCATTTTCTTTGCTGGTAATGCCTTTTTCAAGTGGGAAAAGATTTTCAGCAGAAAATCTTCCTGACACACCATAATTATCAATAATTAAATTTTGTGCTGCTAATCTAACTCTAGAATTTATTTTATCCGAAGTTTTTATTTCCTGAGGAAGTCCTACTTCCAAAGCTCTTACATAAAGCCCACGCCATGATTCTGCCCCAGCAATAAGATATCCCTGCGTAGCATAATATTGAGGGAAAATGACATCAGGATCATTTCGTAGATCACTAAGGTCGAGAATAGCTTCACTTGCATAAAAAGTAAAATATCCTTTGTCTTTATGCTGAGTCTGCGAAGTAATGGCAAAAGGAGTGATGGAAACTTTAACAAGTAAGTCATTCCAATCACTAGCTTTTATAGCAAAATCTCCCCTTACTCGGTTAGGTAGAGGGAGAAGTTTTCCATTTTGTTCAACAGGGCTGAGTATGTCTCTTGAAATCTGGACATTTCCTTTTAGAGCCAACTCTTTTATACCATCACAATCAATTATCACATAAGTATTATCATTAATACTTTCTCCACTCTCCTTGTTTATATGTCCTCCTTCTAAGGTTAAGAGCCATTTATTTTTATTAAAAGGAATATGTATGTCTCCCAAAAGTGAAAGCTTAGCATCTCCTATAATTTTACCATTGTAAGAAAGTTTGATATTTTCTGCTCCAAAATATAATTTTTGTCGTCCTCCATCTATTCCCTTTTGAGGAGTAATTACTCTGGCATATACATTGATAAGAGCATATTCAGGGGTGAATTTTGCCTTGGTAACTACTATGGAATATTCTACATTCCCTTTATTCTCACGAAGCCCAACAGGAAGAGTGGTAAGTTCATTGGGGTTAATAGAATAAGCATAATTTCCACTTTGGTCTAATTCTTCAAAAGCTCCTATAGCCTTTCCTCTTTCTTTATCTTCAGAAGGAAGTTTATATTTATTCTCTTTTCCTAAATATTCCTGAAAAAAATCCTCTTTAGAAGATGGATGATATTTTATATAGTCTGAGGAATTCTTTAGGAGGGTAGAATCCTTAAAAATATTATTTGAATAAAAAAATTGAAAAAATAAAATACAAAGTATTGAGAATATAGATTTTTTCCTCATATAAAAACACATTTGCAACAAATGTAATGATATCATATTGTTGTAGAATTATCTTTATATATGATTTTTGTCATGTTTTGCTTTTACGAATATTTTCATCTATAAAATGTTGATATACAGGCTGTGTAGTTGTGAAATATCATTGAGGTATAAAATGAATATTATAAATTAAAATAATAATAAAGATATATATTTATTTTATATATTTGCAATAAGATTAATTTTTTAAATAATGAAAGTAATATCTGTTATAACAGAAAAAGGAGGAGTAGGAAAAACAACTACAGTTATTCATCTTGGGGCTGCATTATCAGAAATGGGGAATAGAGTTCTTCTAATAGATTTTGATTCTCAAAGAAATTTATCGGATGGGTATAAAATACCTGAAGATTATTCTTATACGATTAAAAATTTTCTTGATGGAGATGGCGATTTTAGGGTTACACAAAAGAAAGAAAATTTATTTATTCTTTGTGGAGATAGGAATATAGAAAAAGAGAAATATAAAAGATATATCATCAAAGAACGATTGGAGCTGCTGAATAGTATAATGAATTTTGATTTTGTATTGATAGACTGTCCGCCTAGACCATTGAATGGTGATTTGATTTTGGGAGAATTGGCTTTGTCAAGTTCAGATTATGTAATTAGTCCTATTTGGGCGGAAGAATACTCTATAAAAGGAATTAATAAACTTTTTCCAAGTATTCAAAGGATCATAGATGAATATAATGGAAATTTAGATTTCCTTGGTTTCTTTTTTAATATGGTAAAGGTAAATAGTAGAAATTTTAAGGAGTATTCTATCAAAGCAAAGGAGCAAGCTGGAGAGTTTGTACTAAATACATATATTAGAGAGGATGTTAAGGTAGAAGATGCTAAAAAATTAGGGAAAACAGTTTTTCAAATAGCACCAAAATCTAGAGTTGCAGAAGATTTTAAGCAATTAGCAAAAGAATTATTATCAAAAATAAATAATTAAAATGGAAGAAAGTAAAGATTTCGTTCTTAGTCTCAATAGGAATAAAAGCCAACAACAGACAGCTGATGAAAAAACACATAGAATAAGTATAAGAATGTACTTTGATGATTTTGAAAAGCTATTGAAATTTAGAAATTATAAAATTTTAGAGGAAAAAGATAGGGATTTCAATTTTACGAGAGCAATTTCAGAGGGAATAAATCTTCTGAATGAGAAATACAATATTCAAAGAGGGCGAGAAAAAGTAAAATTAAAAAAAGGGCGTCGCTTTGAAACTTCCTCTATGGAAATAAAAGATTCCACGATTAATCTTCCACAAGATGATATAGATTTTATAAATGATTTTATTTATTTCATGATGTATGAAAAAGGAAATATAGAATATACGAGGATGGAGTTTTTTAAGGAGTTGGTGTCTGAAATAGAGAAAAAATATAATATATAGATATACTCAATTATAACAATATATATTGAGTATATTTTATATATCTATTTACAAGCAACGACGAATTAAAAGAATATAATGAATATATATTTAATACAATTATAATAATCATTAGATTTAATAAAATACACAACAATGAAAAAATATGAGGCGGCAGTAAAGTTATCAACGGGTGAGGTTGTTGTATATCATAATATTAATACAGGATTATTTAAGTTTCATAAATTCATTTGTGAAAAATTTAATAAGGAGCAAAAATGGAAATATTATAAAGTAAGAAGAATAAAAAATAAAGAAATTATAGGAACTTTCTACAATGAAAAATTAGAAAACTATTTTAGAGGGATAAAACTCTATGTTAGTTTTAAACTAAATTTAGCTGAAACAGGATACATATTTTCTCTTCCTTTTGAGAGGAATGGATATATTATCAATCGGAATTTATTCATTGCAAAGACACAAGTTCTGGAGGAGGGTAAAAACTTTCTTTCTATCATAGAATATACATTTAACAAGATGATAGAAGAAGCAAAAAATGCCCTATACCAATATTACAAAGAAAAAGGGCATCAAGTAGTGTTAGATGAGTTTATCTTAGGAGAAGTTGCCATGGAAAAAATATTGAATTATAATGGTAAGGAGAGACAAAGTTGTCCTCTTACAGATTTCCCATAAAAAAGCCCCAAACAACCATAAAAGTTGAATAGGGCTAAATATTATTTTTTGCGTTACAAATATAAAGAAGAAAATATAAAATATGACAAATTTTAATAGAAATTTGGTGAGAGTAGATAAAAATATATCTTATCACTATAATTACTTTAAAAAATATAGTTTCGATGATAGTAAACTAATGTTCATGCTCTTGGTTTATTTTGCGAAGCAGCATCAGCAGGATTTATTCGGTGCAGGAACTCTAGATCCTGTTTTGTTTTGTAAGGAGTTTGGATTATCTCCACAGAATTATATATGGGCTAAACATCCTAACCCAAGACAATTAGCTGAAACATCAGCAGAAAGTTTAGAAAAAATAGGTATTCCTATTTTTGACACTATTTTTGAAAACGCACTTTACTGCCTTTATGCGGATATTTTTCAATTTCCTAAAGGCAAGTTTTATCTTTCAAAAGTAGGAAAATACCAAAATGGAGAAACAATCGATAGTATCCAGTTTATTACTTCATTAACCAAAAAAACAATACAAGTAGGTAGGAATCTAAAAAAAGTATATGAATATGATCTAAGCGAAAGATTTATTTCAAATTTATCTTTTCTGTTTTTCAATGTCAATCTTAATAGTTTAAAAATTACAACAAAGAAAAATAGTGACGGATTATATTTTTTTGTCAAAAATTTGATTAATGAAATGAGAGGGCGCAATGAGAGTATCCGCGAATTAGATTTTAATGAAGTAAAGGAAAGGCTTGGAATAAACAGCGATAATGCTAGGTATATAAAGAATAAAATAAATAAAGCCTTTGCTGATTTTTCTAATCTCGAAGATTTAAAACAAGTTCAATTCGAATGGTTTAAAAAGCCTAGCCATCGCTATGAATATGGTATCCATATCAAAATAGAAGGAGGGGCTATGGTTCAACAAAATGAAATGATTATAGAAAACACTTGGAGAGAAGTAAAAGAAGATCTTTTAAAAAAAATGCTGCTGGATGCATTCAAAAGGCGTTATCCTGAAAAAGCATACTTGCCAATCCCTGAATTAAGAGAAGAGTATATAAAGTGGCTAAAAAATGAGCAAATAGACATAGATAGTAAAAAAACAGCATATGTTGATTATATGAAAAATACTAATACGAAAGATATGGCACAAAAGTTAGCTTTTTTTGTAGATGGCTTTCCAAAAGAACTCTCAAAAAATTACCAAAAATACATCTAACGACCTCTAAAAATGTTACAGCAAAGTAAATAACGACCTCTAAAAGTGTTGCAGTAAAGGAATAACGACCTCTAAAAGTGTTGCAGTAAAGGAATAACGACCTCTAAAAGTGTTG
>CAUQSG010000037.1:0-14496 GCA_963520725.1 uncultured Flavobacteriaceae bacterium
CTGGTCACCACTTCTATCCTGTCTATGGCATTTGCGGGCATTCCTTCTAGAAAGGCGCTTAGCTCATTGCTGGTAATATTCAGCGGTCGCCCATCCATATAGACATCCAGCATTTTCCCTTGATACGCCATCCCTGTAAGGTCTGAAACGATAAGCCCTGGCAGTTTTTTAATTCCTTCCAGCGCTGTTCCCGTGTTAAGATTCGGCTGTTCAGAAAAATCAAATATCGTGCGGTCAGCCTTCTGCTCCACCGCTTTTTTGGTTTTAGTAATCGTTACTTCTTTTATTTCCTTTTCTTTCTTTTGGGTTTGTGGTTTTTCTTCTTGTGCCCATCCCATCACAGAAATAAGGAGTGATAATACAGCGATTTGTTTTTTCATTTTATATTAATTTTATGATTTCTTGTCGCAAACATAAATAATTTTTCGAAACTATGCAATGCATAGTAGTAAATTTTAAAATAAATTGATGTTTTTTTTATTTAAAAGTCTTCAAATTTAAAATTTCATACCTAAAAAATAGAAAAAATCCTACTGAGTTGTCATTTTACACCCTCGAATAGGATTTTATCTTTGTTCAACCGAAAAATCAGAGTTTTATCGTGTTTTCTTCGAATTTCAAATTCTGCTCTGGGAAGTCCAGTTTGGTGAGTTTTTTTATCCGCTGAAATGCCCTGTTCTCTGCATCCAGCTCCAGTCCTTTTTCTTTGGTCTGCTTTACAGAAACCACCTTTGCGGAGAGAAAATCGCCGTTGGATTTCAGTTTTATGTCCAGCAGAGGCGCGATGCCTTTGTCTCCCGTAAGGCTGAACCTCCCATAAGTATTGAAATTCCCAAGGCTGTACGCTATGAATTTATTTTTATAAACCTCCACTGCACGGGTCACATGCGGGCCGTGTCCCAGCACAATATCCGCTCCTGCATCCACCACAGAGCGCGCGAAATGATGCACATCTCCTCTATTTTCTCCGTAAAAAATTTCTGCTTTTTTAGGAACTCTCACATGCTCAGTCCCTTCCGCACCGCCATGAAAAGAAACAATGGTAATGTCCGTTTGGGATTTTAGTTCCTGCACTATTTCTTTGGCTTTTTTGACATCCAATAGAGAGAGCATATTTTTATTCGGCGCAAAGGCGCAGAAACCGTATTTTATATTATCTTTCTCGAAAATCACGACTGGATATTCCTTTGTCCCTGCATGATAAATCCCTGCATTGTCAAGAACTTTGGCTGTTGTTTTTCTTCCCAATAATCCAAAATCTCCTGCATGATTGTTCGCTGTGCTCATCAGATTAAACCCCGCTTCTTTGATGATTTTCCCGTACCGCTCTGGCATTCTGAAAACATAGCAGCTTTGAGGTTCTTTGTCCTCGCATTTTTGGGATTCGCCTTCATCTAAAAAAACGCCTTCCAAATTTCCAAAAACAATATCTCCTTTCAGATGATTTTTCACCTCTGAAAAACTTCCTGCCGCATCATCTTTCGGAAGATATTTTTTAGACGGATAGGCGCTTCCTATCATGATATCGCCAACCGCCACTATGTTTATAATATCTTTTTTGAGTTTTTCCTCTGACTGTGGGTGTTCTACTTTTTTGAGCGAATCATCATTCTCTTTGGAAAAAATTTTTTCCAAATTCTCTTTTTTTTCACAAGAAAACAGCCCTAAAAGAACTGCCCAAAAGATAATTTTTCTTTTCACTTTCAATCTGCTTAATAACGGCGTAAAGATACAAAATTCATCAAAAAAAATAATTGATGTTTGATATTGAATATTTTATTTTTTTTATCTTTGCCCACTTAAAGTTCTTTGAAAAATGTTAGGAAGAAGACAATTACGAGAAAAAACCATCCAGACCCTTTATTCTTATCAGCAAAATCCTATAAAACAGGATGTTTTGGCAAGAAATATGTTTGTCGAAATAGATAAGATTTACTCTTTGTACATCTATCAGCTTAATTTTCTCATCGCCTTGAAAAAAATCGCAGAGAAACAAATGGAGCTGAACAAAAACAAGTATATAAAAACCGAAGAAGACCTCAATCCCAATCGGAAATTCATCCGAAATCAGGCGATAGAACTTCTCGAGCAAAACGAAGAAAGATTGTCTTTCAGCACTAAACATCAGAATCTAATCTGGGACATCCATGATGACCTGCTCATCAAGGTTTTTAACAAAATAAAAGCCAGCAAACTCTTTCAAGATTATATGAAAGGTGATGAATTCTCTTTCGAGGAAGACCAAAAATTCATCGGAAAAGTTTTCCTAAGATATGTCGCAGAAAACGAGGATTTCCAGAACCATTTAGAAGATTTAGAACTTCACTGGGCGGATGATTTCCACATCGCCAACTCCATGACGCAGAAAACTATCGGTTTCCTCAGCAAGGACAAACCTTCGCATACTTTGATAAAGATGATAAAAGATGAAGATGATAGAAATTTCGCTCTGAAACTGCTCAACGAAACCCTGAACCACTGGGAAGAAACCGAAAAAAAGATAGAAGAAAGACTGGAGAATTGGGATTTAGACCGTATCTCGCTAATGGACAAAATCATTTTGGCTACCGCTATTTCAGAATTGGACTATTTCCCTCTGACGCCTGCCAGAATCATCATCAATGAATATATAGAAATCGCAAAGGCTTTCGCTACTGACAAATCTCAAATCTTTGTAAACGGAATCCTTGACCGATACATCAAAAGCAACAATAGAAATTAAATTTTAACCTTAAAATAACCAAAAAAGAAATGAAAAACACCTTGAAACTTTCAGGAATAGGGCTGATGATGCTCCTTGCAGTAGTATCTTGCCAAAAAAACGAAAAAGCAGACCCAATGCCAGAGCCTGTGGAAGAAGCTAAACCAGAACAACCAATGACGAAGGCGAGTTTTGCTAAAGAAGAGCACGATTTTGGGACGATGAAAAAAGGTGAAGTGGTGCAGCATGTTTACGAAGTGACTAACACAGGTGACAAACCTCTGTATATCAACTCCGTACAGCCTGCATGTGGATGCACAGCGCCAGACTACACCAAAGACGCCATCGCACCAAGAGAAAAGGGACAAGTAACACTGAGTTTTGACTCCAAAAACTTCAATGGAGCTGTAACGAAAACTGCACAAGTATTCATGAACGCAGAAAACTCTCCTGTTACACTGAGTTTTAAGGCAAATGTACAATAAACACTTAGAAAAACTTTAATATAAAATGGAAAACTTACAACAGTTCATACCGATGTTGCTGATTTTGGTTGCATTCTATTTCCTAATGATAAGACCACAGCTCACGAAACAGAAAAAAGAAAAACAATTTCAGGAGAATCTGAAACCAGGGAGAAGAGTCGTAACGACTTCTGGTATCCACGGGCGTATCTTCTCCATTGCAGAAGACGGCGTAGTCATAGAGACGCTTTCTGGTAAGCTGAAAATGGAATTGGCAGCAATATCCAAAGACCTTACCCTCAGCCGTTTTCCTGAGGATAGCGAAGAAAAGAAATAATAAACAAATCCCTATCACAGATAGGGATTTTTATTTTATAAAAAACTTTCTAATGTAGTTCTACCTTGCTGTCTTTCATGACATTGGTTACTCCTTTTATGTTTTCAAAGTATTTTCTCCCTTGTTCTATGGATTTCCCTTGGGAGGATTCTCACTGCGATGCCTTTCATTTCCTTGTATTCATAGATAATTTCCGCACCATAGGATTTTACTTTTCTTTTTAATTTCAGAAGAGAAATTTCATTCTCATTATAAAAAACAATCAGTGTTCGGTCTTCTTGGGTGTATGTTTCTTCCTGTTGATACACGGCTTTTTGGGTCTGCGTACAGCTGATAAATGATATTGCAATAAGTAATAATAATATCCTTCTCATTTCTAAAAATTTACTCCAAATTTATTAAACATTTTATAATTAAACAAAATTTCCCTTACCGAAGCAAAGGGAATGGAATTATATACTAATATTTCTTTATCAAATTATTTTAAATTCTTCTTAAAAATTCAGATTTATTGTCTTTTTATATATTAGAATCTTTTACACCTATAAAAATCTCCACCTCCGAGAGGTCGCCTTGCTGAGATTTTTCTGTATACAATTCATAATCATATTGATAAAGCCTATTTAGCTCCTTATCCTGCTCCCATATTTTCTGCCATGCTTCTGCTACAGCCTGAGGCATTGCTCCTTTAGCAAGAAATCTCTTAAAATTCTGTTTAGGAAACTCCCTTCCGACCAATCCGCTTGGGATTTCATCAAGCGAAGATACTTCCAGTCCCAAAAGCGTGGTATATTCACCTGTATAATCACTTTCGTAGTCTGTATAGATAGCGTAAACATTGCTGTTCACTGCATTTGGGATTTTGCTGATGATATTTTCAGAAAAAAATCTATTCCAAAGACCTCCGATGTCCTGCATTGCTTGTCCATTCTGATTTGTTGTGCGTGTTTCTATACCAATTATTTTCATATCTATAATTTTACATTGCAAAACTAAATAATTTTTTTAGTAAAAAAATATTATAATCATTATCTAAGTATTCATCCAAATTATTCTTATATAAATATTAAAAGTTTTTCTATCCAATAAAAACAATTTCTTATTTTAATCTACAAAATCCTGCGCGAATGATTTGATTTCAGGGAAGAAAATTTCGTATTTCTCACGGAGGAAATCTTTATTTGCTAAAAACGCAGGGAATACATTGGTGGTTTTGTCCAGAAACTGGGCTTTGTTTACCACATTCCGAAAGCTGTACTCTATCCCCCACTCATTTCGGTAGTTGTAGAGCCAGTCGTCCTGCTGCATCTTATCCAAAACTTTTTTGAAAACCTCGGGCAGAAATTCCTCGTAACGGCGGAGGACAGCATAGACCCTATGCGAATGCTCCTGCCACTCGCGCTGGGAATTTTCGGCGGTATCATTTGCGAGGAAATAGTCAAACGCCACATCCACAAACGCCCCAGAATACAATCTTACCAGCGGTCGGAAAGGTGCTTTCGCTTCATGTATCAGAGGATGCGCATCCGTGAAAGTATCTATCGCTCTATGCAGTTTTATGCCTTTCTGTATGCTCTCTGGAAGGCGGGCTACATCTCTGTTCTTCACAAAATCCGCAATCATATTGCCGACGAGCTGTTCCTCGGAAAAAGAAAGATAAGAATGGGCTAAAAAATTCATTTTGTATTCTGCATTTTAATTTGATAAAGCCGATGAAAACCAGCGACTTCCTAAAACAATCTTTGATGAAAATCCTCTATTTTGCTGACTTCCACAATTTCTATTTTAAAGCTTTTTTTAGGAAGTTTGTTTTGTTTAGAAATGAAAATCCTCTCGTAGCCTAATTTCTCCGCCTCCAAAATCCTTTTCTCCACCTGCGGAACAGGGCGAATCTCTCCGCTGAGTCCTATTTCTCCCGCAAAACAAACATTATCAGGTATCGCCTCATCTTCATTGGAAGAAAGGATGGCTGCCACTACTGCCAAATCCAGCGCCGTGTCGCCCGTTTTCATTCCTCCTGTGATATTCAGAAAAACATCCTTCGCGCCGAGCATAAAACCTGCCCGTTTTTCTAAAACCGCAAGGAGCATATTCAGCCTCTTACTGTCAAAACCTGTGGAACTACGCTGCGGCGTTCCATAGACCGCACTGCTTACCAATGCCTGAATTTCCAGAAGCATGGCTCTGTTTCCCTCCAAAGTAACCGCCACTGCATTCCCTGAAAGGTCTTCGGATTTTTTAGTAATGAGGATTTCGGAAGGGTTTTTGATTTCTTTTAATCCTGCTGAAATCATTTCATAAATCCCAATTTCAGAAGTGGAACCAAATCTGTTCTTACTCGCTCTCAGCAGTCGGAAAAGGTGATTTCTGTCGCCATCAAAATTGAGAACCACATCCACCATATGTTCTAGGACTTTTGGCCCTGCAATCTGCCCATCCTTTGTGATGTGTCCCACCAAGAAAACTGGAATATTGGTTTCTTTGGCAAATTTAATGACCTCCGAAGAGCATTCTCTAATCTGCGAAACTGTCCCTGGCGAACTATCTATCAGCTGGGACTGAAGCGTCTGGATACTGTCTATAATCACAAAATCTGGCTCAAGTTTTTTCGCCTCGGAAAGGATTTTCTCCACCGAAGTCTCGGTGTAGAGGAAACAATTTGGATTTTGGATTTCGGTAAGCCTGTCCGCTCTCATTTTTATCTGTGATGCACTCTCCTCGCCTGAAACATAGAGTATTTTTTTCTTCATTTTCAGGGCAAGCTGCAGGAGCAGTGTAGATTTCCCAATCCCTGGTTCGCCGCCTATCAAGGTAACTGAGCCCAGCACGATGCCTCCTCCCAGCACTCTATTCAGCTCCTCGCTGGGAGTTTTTATACGATGTTCGGCATTCACCTCCACATCCGTTATCGTCACTACTTTTTGTTTCCCTTCGCCCAAAATATGGTAAGTAGGCGACTTTGTTTTTTCTACAATTTCCTCCACCAGAGTATTCCAAGAACCGCAGTTCCTACACTGTCCGAGCCACTGCAAATACTGCGTTCCGCAATTCTGACAGAAATATGCTGTTTTTACTTTTGCCACAAATGATGTTTTAGGTGGTGCAATTTAAACAAAAAAGATTATTTTTGCATCATGTTTAGAATGTTCAGAAGTTTAGGAGAATATGTGCTCCTTTTAGGAAAGGTTCTGAGAAAACCACAGAAATCCAAGGTTTTTTCAAAGCTTTTCATGAGAGAAATCAACGATTTGGGGGTTGATTCTTTTGGTTTAGTATTATTCACTTCCCTGTTTGTGGGGGCGGTGGTCGCTATACAGATGTATAACAACTTTAGCACGGCATCTATTCCCATTCCGCTGCCTTATGTAGGACACGCTACCAAAGTGGTTCTCATCTTGGAATTTTCACCTACGATTATCAGTGTGATTTTAGCGGGGAAAGTGGGTTCTTACATCGCATCTTCTATTGGGACAATGCGAGTAACGGAACAGATTGATGCACTGGACATTATGGGAGTAAACTCGGCTAACTTCCTTATCCTTCCGAAGATTTTGGCTTGTGTTATTTTTAATCCTCTGCTCATTGCTATCAGTATCGTAGTGGGAGTTTTCGGAGGATATCTGGCTGGTGTTTTCACTGGCTCATGGACAGAATCCAACTATATCACGGGGGTTCAGATGGATTTTCCTACTTTCTTTATTTGGTATGCTTTTATGAAAACGGCGGTTTTTGCGTTTCTGATTGCAACCATTCCTGCATATTTTGGCTATAATGTAAAAGGCGGATCGCTGGAAGTAGGACGAGCAAGTACCCAAGCGGTAGTTTGGACTATTGTAGCCATCATCATCGCTAACTTAATTTTAACTCAAATGTTCTTAGGCTAATGATAGAAGTAGTAGATTTAAAGAAAAGTTTTGGGGACACCGAAATCCTAAAAGGAATAACCACCACGCTGGAAACAGGAAAAATCAATCTAATCATCGGACAGAGTGGTTCTGGGAAAACGGTATTTTTGAAGTCATTACTAAATGTCTTTGAACCCACCAGTGGAAGCATCCTATTCGATGGGCGAAACATCGTAGAAATGACGCCAAAGCAGAAACAAGAGCTGAGAGCAGAAATAGGAACGGTATTCCAAGGGAGTGCGCTGTTTGATTCTATGACCGTGGAAGAAAACATCATGTTCCCGCTAGACATGTTCACTAACCTTACCTATACCGAAAAGAAAAAACGCGTAAAAGAAGTAATAGACGATGTTCATCTAGAGAATGCAGACCACAAATATCCATCCGAAATTTCTGGAGGAATGCAGAAAAGAGTTGCCATCGCGAGAGCCATCGTGAACAATCCTAAATACCTCTTCTGTGATGAGCCAAACTCTGGGCTAGACCCTTATACATCGAAGGTTATAGATGATCTAATCAAAGAAATTACCCGAAGATATAACACCACTACCATTATCAACACCCACGATATGAACTCAGTGATGACCATCGGTGAGAAAATCGTATATCTAAGAAAAGGTGTGAAAGAATGGGAAGGGAATAAAGATATCCTCATCAATGCGGAAAGCCAGTATTTAATAGATTTTGTTTATTCTTCCGAATTATTCAAAGAACTGAGACAATATTTATTAAATAACAATAAAAATGTTTAAATTCCGTTATAGTCCTATCAGATTAAATTCAAATATTATGAAAAAGATTTCAAGTATGGCTCTTTTAGGGCTTTCATTAATGGGATTTTCACAAGTGAAAATAGGCGTAAAAGCGAATGTTTTGCTTAATACTAGTTCTTCCAAATGGTCTGAAATAAAAAGATCTGTACTAGATTACACAGATTCTGGCAGCAAAAGTGCAGGGTTTAATGTAGGGCTTTCAGCTAGAGTAAACCTCCCTTCTACTCCCTTGTTCATCATGCCTGAAATTTATTACACTTCTTTTAATAATTCATTCACTGAAAGAAGAACTAAAACGACTTTGAAAGCGAAAACCAACAGAATAGATGTTCCTGTATTAGTCGGAGTAAACCTTATTTCGGATAATTTAGGGGTTTTCGTAGGGCCTGTGGCTTCCTACAACCTTGCAAAAGAAAATACATGGAATAATTTCAAAGAAAATGCAGGGAACAAATTCACGGTTGGTTATCAGGTTGGTGCAGAGGCTAGATTGTCTAACTTCATCATCAATGCGAGATACGAAGGAAGTTTCTCCAAAGACCAAAGAGATTTTATCAACAATAACATTTCCGAAACTGTAAGATATGACAACCGTCCTAGCTTCGTAGTTCTGGGGGTTGGGTATGAGTTTTAGATTTAAATTTTTATCATTAAACAAAAAAGCTTGGGAAAATTTCCCAAGCTTTTTTATTTCTTTAAACATTAGAAGAACCATTATTATTGATGTTCTCCACTTTTTTTTCTAATTCTTTGTTTTGTTTCTGTAATTGGGCAAACTGCTTTCTTTTTTCCTCCTCTCTTATCGCAGAACCTTTACTGATATAGCCCACTATTCCACCGATGAAGAGGCCGATACCTATTCCGCCCATCACTCCCATCATGTGAGACATCGTGATTTTTTCTAACAAAAAATCTGTGGAATAATAAAATAATGCTCCCGAAATAAGCAGCAAAATCCCTCCTACTATTGATAAACTTTTCATATTCTTTTTTAATTTAATTTTTATTTTCCTCCTGATGCTTTATAATATTCTAATGCTTTAGGCATGTATTTATCCATATCTTTTCTTCTGTTCTCTGGACTTGGGTGAGTAGAGAGAAACTCTGGCTGTCTTGCTCCACCAGATGCCGCCTCCATTCTATGCCAGAACGGCTGAGCTTCCCTAGGGTCATACCCTGCTATCGCCATTAGGTAAAGTCCCATTTCATCTGCTTCCAGCTCCTGCCTTCTTCCATATGCTAGAAGCCCCACTTGCGCTCCTATAGGATACAACTGGTTAAAAACCGATGCCATTGCATTATTCCTAATCGCTCCACTAACCAATGTTCCTCCCACTTGGGCTAATATTGCTGAAGAAACTCTCTCATTTCCGTGTCCCGCTAGTGCATGGGCTACTTCGTGTCCCATAACCACAGCCACACCTGTTTCTGTCTTACATATAGGCATAATTCCTGTGTAGAATGCTACTTTCCCGCCTGGCATACACCATGCATTGACTTGTTTGTCTTCAATCAAATTAAATTCCCAATTATAGCTTGACAAAGCCTTTTCTCTCCCAATCGCTTTATAATAACTTTCTGCTGCATTTTTTATTCTCTGTCCTACATTTTTTACTTGTTTTGCTTCATTGGTATTGCTTATTACTTTTGATTTAGACAAAGTATTTCTATACTGGGTAAGTGCCATCTGCGCTAGTTCACTGTCATTCTGAAACTGTAGACTGCTTCGCCCTGTCATAGGGTTCGTAACACAAGCTACAAACACTGCTGAACATAGTAACCCTGAGGCTAAAACTTTTACTTTCATATTTTAAATTTTATCCAAATGTATAAATTTTCGTTCAAATATAAATAAAAGTTCAATTTATTGTTATTAAGTCTTTTTTATTTTTCAAGATTTGCTTTAAATTTGCAAAGGATAAAAACTATATATAATCGATGCTTGATTGGATTTCACAACTTTTGTTACCAAACGAAAACCCTACAGCTATACAATCTCTGATTGTGATGATTTTAACAATTGGCTTAGGAGTATTTTTAGGGAATTTAAAGATTAAAAACACTTCTTTAGGAGTTTCGGCAGTGATGTTTGCTGGGCTTTTTTTGGGACATTATGGCTATAGAATGGATGCTTCCATTTCTAACTTTATCAAAGATTTGGGACTGATTTTCTTTGTCTATGCTATTGGTTTACAGCTCGGTCCATCATTTTTTTCAGCTTTTAAAGCTCAAGGGCTGAAATACAATATTTTAGCGGCGAGTGGTATTCTTCTCAGTACTACACTAGCTTTCATCATATTTCTAAATACAGATTTAGGAATAGAAAACACAGTGGGGATTTTATCTGGTTCGGTTACCAGCACGCCTGCCCTAGGAGCCGCAAAAAACATGATTGACGAACTGCGCCCACAGTTCCCTGACAGACACCTGAACAGCCCTGCCATAGGCTACGCCATCACCTATCCTATGGGGGTTTTAGGAGTGATTTTTTCTATTATTCTTGCCAGAGTTTTACTAAAAATAGACCCGCAGAAAGAATTAGTCAAATTCAGAGAGCGAATCATTCATCGTTCCCAGCCCATTATTCCAAAGAAATGTAGAATTACAAATCCTCATTTCGTGGGTAAAACCATTAGTGAGGCGGTTAAAGAAATTGACAAAAACATCATCGTTACGCACCTAAAAAGAAGCGGCACCAAAGAAGTTATCACTCCTGAATCCAGCGTGATTCTAAATGATAGAGATGTCCTAATGATTGTAGGAACTGAGCCTGATGTAGATTTTTTCATCAGCCAAATAGGGCGAATTTCATCGGATTCCTTCATCGAGGGAGGCGAAATTATGGTTAAAAATCTCTTTGTGACCAAAAAAACTGCGGTGCATAAGAAATTGTCCGACTTAGATTTATTCGGAAAATATGACCTAAAAATCACCCGTATTTTCCGTGCTGGGGAAGAAATTCTGGCAAGACCTTCGCTTGTTCTTTTCTATGGAGACAAAATCCGTGTCGTAGGAAAAGAAGAATCTATCCAAAAGGCAAAAGAACTGATAGGCGACTCGGAAAAAGTCCTGCTGAAACCAGATTTCTTATCTTTATTTGGGGGAATTCTTTTAGGAATTTTGATTGGTTCTATACCTATTTTTGTCCCATCTATGCCGCTGCCGATAAAGCTCGGTTTCGCTGCAGGACCTCTACTGGCAGCCCTTATCATCAGCCGTTATGGAAGGATTAGTTTTATTTATTCTTATTTCAATAACGGGGGAATTCATTTTATGCGAGAGTTGGGAATTTGCTTATTCTTCGCTTCGTTAGGAATAACTGCCGGTGCTAAATTTTATGATAATTTCATTCATTACAATGGCTGGCTGTGGCTGTTTTATGGCTCTATCATTACGCTTATCCCTTGTATTTTCATTATTTTAGTAGGAAGATTTTACTACAAACTGGATTTCCTAAGCTTATCGGGGCTAATCAGTGGGGCTTATACAGACACTGCTGCGCTGTCTTTCAGTACTTCTTATTTAGATTCAGACATACCTGTTCAGGCGTATGCGCAAGTCTACCCGATGGTAACCATTCTAAGGATTTTCATAGCCCAGATGCTGATTTTATTATTCATTTAATAAAAACTTATATATCTCAAAAAATTTAAGGAAAAGAGTGTCATTCTCTTTTCCTTTTTTATTTCAAAAAGCACCTTTAAACACATCATTTAGATAAAATAAAAAACACCTAATAAATTAGGTGTTTTTTATATATTTCTATCTTCTAAATTTATTATTCAGCAGATTCTTCTTTTGCTGCTTTTTCAGAAGATTTCTTTTGAGACAAACCTTCTTTTACAGAAGCAGAAACGATAGAAAGAATCATATCGATAGATTTAGAAGCGTCATCGTTTCCTGGAATTACGAAGTCTACTTTTCTAGGATCTGAGTTAGTATCCACGATACCAAATACAGGAATACCTAATTTTTTAGCTTCTGTAACTGCGATGTGCTCTCTCATGATATCTACCACGAAGATAGCAGAAGGAAGACGAACCATGTCAGCGATAGAACCTAAGTTCTTCTCTAGATTAGCTCTTTGTCTGTCTACTTGCAATCTTTCTTTTTTAGATAAAGTTTCGAATGTACCATCTTTCTTCATTTTATCGATAGCGTTCATTTTCTTAACCGCTTTTCTGATAGTAACGAAGTTAGTAAGCATTCCACCTGGCCATCTTTCTGTGATGTAAGGCATATTAAGTTCTTGAGCGTGTTTTGCTACTACTTCTTTAGCTTGTTTTTTAGTAGCTACGAAAAGAACTTTTTTACCAGCTGAAGTGATTTTTTCAAGAGCAGAACAAGCCTCCTCTAATTTCACAGCTGTTTTATGTAAATCAATGATGTGAATACCATTTTTCTCCATAAAAATGTATGGAGCCATATTAGGATTCCACTTTCTAGTCATGTGACCGAAATGTACTCCTGCTTCTAATAAGTCTTTAACTTGAACTTTTGCCATTTTTTTGTTTTTTGTTAGTTTACTTTCCGCTGTTACGCAATCAACATGTTCTTTGATGGGAGAACTGTTTAGATGCTAAACTAAACGGGCAATTTTTACTTTCTGCTAAGCGAGACGCCTCGCATACTTGTGTATAAAATAGTTTTTGCGAAACAATATACAGATGAAACTGAATATTGAATACAAAATATTAACGCTTAGAGAACTGGAATCTCTTTCTTGCTTTTTTCTGACCTGGTTTCTTTCTTTCTACCATTCTAGCATCTCTTGTAAGAAGTCCTGCAGGTTTTAGAACAGCTCTAAACTCCTCGTTAATCTCACATAGTGCTCTAGATACTCCAAGTCTGATAGCTTCTGCCTGACCTGTTGTTCCTCCTCCTACTACATTGATAGTAACATCGTACTGACCAACAGTTTCAGTCAATAAAAACGGCTGATTTACTTTGTAAACCAATACATCTGTGCAAAAATAAGTTTTTGCATCTTTCCCATTAACAGTAACATTTCCTGTCCCTGGTTTCACATAAACTCTTGCTACAGAAGTTTTTCTTCTTCCTATCTTGTGAACTATAGACATAATTATTTAATTTCGTTAAGGTTAATTACTTTTGGCTGTTGAGCTTCGTGTTTGTGCTCACTTCCTTCATAAACATGAAGATTTTTAAGAATAGCTCTTCCCAATCTATTTTTTGGAAGCATACCTCTTACTGCATGTTCTATCAATCTCAGACTGTCTTTCTTTTGCAATTCTTCAGCTGTTAATGATTTCTGTCCACCTGGGTATCCTGTATGCCAGATATACTCCTTGTCTGCCCATTTATTGCCTGATAAAGCAACTTGTCCTGCATTCAAAACGATTACATTATCTCCACAATCTACATGAGGAGTGAAATTCGTCTTGTGCTTACCTCTCAAAATCTTTGCAACTTTGGAAGCCATTCGCCCCAAAGGTTGCCCAGCAGCATCTACCACAACCCATTCTTTATTAGTGGTAGCCTTATTTGCTGATACTGTTTTGTAACTTAATGTATTCACAATTTATCATTTATGATTAAACATACTTTTCCCATAAAGGGTTTGCAAAGGTATGAATAATTTTTGAAATAGAGAAACATATTTTCTTTTTTATTTCCAATTTATGTTCTTCTTCACACAAAAAATATGTTAAATTCATTAAATTTGAGAGTATGAATAACCTTCAATTTATAGGTAATATCAAAACCAAAAACTTTGATAATTAAGATTATATTTAATGTATGAATACTTGCACACAAAAAGATAGAATCAAACTAAAAAACAAAATATTAGTTTTAGGTCTTATACTTTATTTTATTAAATATTCTCACTAAAAAACGCCTCCAATTTATCAAACGGAATTACTCCAGCTTGATTGTCGTAAAAATCAGTATGGCGGGCATTAGGGACAATCAGCAGTTCTTTTTTCTCGCTCCCTATTAGCTTATAGGCATCTTCACTCATATAGCGCGAATGAGCATTTTCTCCTGCAATCATAAGGGTTGGCACTTCTATTTCGTTTGCATAGGCTAACAGAGGGAAATTCATAAATGAAAGCAGTGTAGTAGCTGTCCAAACGTGATTAGAAACCGAACGCTCGTGGAAACCTCGTGGTGTTTTGTAAAACTCAATATAATCATTTAAGAACTGAGGCACTTTATCCGATGGCTCATCGGGCATAGGGTAACCTGGTGTAGGGGTTCCTGTCTCGGCATCTGCCCAACGAATAGCATTGAGCGAGCGCTTCATTTCCAAACGCATTTCGGGTGTATTGGCATCAAAATAGCCTTTGCTAAA
>CAUQSG010000038.1:0-14489 GCA_963520725.1 uncultured Flavobacteriaceae bacterium
TGCTCAATTCCAAAAACAGATGGTTTGGCTGGCAGCTGAATGTAGGGCAGAACTATCTTGAAAACATGAAAAATAATGAAGTAGATGGTGTTTCGAACATATTTAATGATGAAAGGAACAGAGGCTATTTTGCAAAAGCAGCTTTGACTTTTGATTTTAGCCAAAATGATAGATTATTGCTAAATTACAATTTGAATTATGGTAATAGTGATGCTGCAATCCAGAGTAATGGGATTTACAGCGGACTGAGCTACAACAGACAAGATGAAACCGAAAGCATGAGGCTGAGACATGAGGCTTCGGCAGCATACCAAAAAAGATTTAGCGGTTCGGATAGGAAATTGGATTTTAAATTCACTTATACAAAAAGAGACAATGATTTTAAACAAGAGAATTTGTTTTTAAACCAAATCGCTACTAATCAGCTTCTTTTGGACAACAGCTCAGATGCGAGAACAGCGGAATTTAGAGTGGATTTTTCCCAGCCTCTTAATCTCTTTGATAAAGGGAAAATCAGCGTTGGTGGGCTTTACGAGAGATTGGATTTTACTACGGAAAGCAGAGGAATTACCAATTTGGACTATCAGAGACAGACAGCGTCTTCTTATGTGGAGTTGCAGACTACGATAGGAAAGCTGGATTTTATCCTCGGAACTCGTGCCGAAGATTATGACATCAGCGGGACGACATACAACAGCACTACGCATCAATACGATGATTTGCATAAATTCAAGCAGTACCGCCTTTTCCCAAATGCCAGTGTGCAGTATAATTTCATGAAAGGAGTGAATTTTGCGGTTAATTATAATAAGAAAATCAGCCTGCCGAGTATTTCTCTTTTGAACCCAAATAACAATACTTATGGAAATGGTAATGTTCAAACAACGGGAAATGCGAATTTGCAACCCACGATTTTTGATAATATAGAAGCAAAAATTTCAGCATTTGACTATGTATTTCTTGGGTATAATTTAAATTTGGTTAATAATCAAGTTATACAAAAAATGACCCGCAGCGGTGATGAGGTTTCTATGATTAATGAAAATATTTCTTCCGCGAGAATACATAATTTTAATATAGGTTTCCCTATTCCATTTATGATTTTTACAAAGTCAATCAAGGAAATTATGGGTTCTATGAGCACAACCAATCCTGATAAAATCAGCTTTTTGTATTTCTTTGCAAATTATCAGTTGCAGAGGCTTCCAGAAATCAAACCTAATGGACTGTGGTTTTTTAACCTAAATGCCCAGATTGTATTACCAAAGGGAATAAAACTGAATGCGAACTACAGCTATATCCCAGCGGAAATAGGATATTTCTATTTCCAAACTGATAAACCGCTGAATAACGAATTGGATATCACATTATCAAGAAAATTCATGAGTGACAGACTAAATGTTTCACTATATGTGAATGATGTGTTTAATACTAATCAAATGTCTGCTCGCTCTATTTATCAGACACCTAATGTATTGATGAGCATTAAGAATGACACCCGTACTTTCGGAATTTCTGTAAATTATAAAATTCCTACAAGAAATAAACTAGCCAAAGAAAATCCTAATATGCTGGGCAGTGATAAGAAAGAAGATGAAGGCGGATTGATAAAATAACAAAAAATCCCTCATAATTGAGGGATTTTTTTTTCGTTTATTTAAATATAAATATTTTATATTTGGATGCTTTAAAAATATAAAATGAAAAAACAAATCGCTGTATTATCACTTCTTATTTCTGTGATGGGATGGGCACAAGAAGATAAACCACAAACCCCGAAGAAAGAAAAGGAAATAAAAGAAGTAACGATTACTAAAACCAAAAAAGCGGTGGAGCAGAAGGCTGACCGCACGATATTTGATTTTTCTGAACAGCCGAATCTCAACACGGGAACGGCTCTGGAAGGAATCAAAAAACTGCCAGGGCTTATCGTTTCAGACCTTACAGGGATGGCGTATCAGGGGAAAGCGCTGGATGTCTATATGGATGGGCAGCCACTGAATATTACCAGCAATGAGTTAAGCGCCTTTCTAGAAGGAATGCCTGCTAGTGTTATAGACAGGATAGAAGTGGTGACCAGCCCAGGGGCGGAATATCCAGCGACTTCTGGTGGTGCGATTCTGAATATAATCACTTCAAAATCAGCAAGAAGCTACCTTACTGCGACTTATTCAGGAAATTACTCATTTAGTAATTATGACAAATATCGAAGCAAAACGAACAATTCTATTTTGCTCAATTCCAAAAACAGATGGTTTGGCTGGCAGCTGAATGTAGGGCAGAACTACCGCGAAGCAATGGAAGACAGCGAAGTGGATAATATTTCTAAAATATTTAATGATGAAAGGAACAGAGGCTATTTTACAAAAGCGGCTTTGACTTTTGATTTTAGCCAAAACGACAGATTGCTATTAAATTATAATCTGAATTACAGCAATAATGATGTCGCTGTCCAAAGTAACGGAATTTATAGCGGACTGAGCTACGCTAGACAAGACGAAACCAAAAGCTTGGGGCTGAGACACGAGGCTTCGGCGACTTACCAAAAAAGATTTAGAGGTTCAGATAGAAAGCTGGATTTTAAATTCACTTATGTTAAAAGGGACAATGATTTTAAACAAGAGAATTTATTTTTGAATCAAATTCCTACCAATCAGTTGGTTTTGGATAACAGCTCGGATGCGAGAATGGCAGAATTTAGAGTGGATTTTTCTCAGCCGCTCAATATCTTTGACACAGGGAAAATCAGCGTTGGTGGGCTTTACGATAGACGATATTTTACTACCAAAAACAGCGGAATTACCAATTTGGACTATCAGAGACAGACGGCGTCTTCTTATGTAGAACTGCAGACTACGATAGGGAAGTTGGATTTTATCCTCGGAACTCGTGCTGAAGATTATGACATCAGCGGAACTACATACAATAGCACTACTCATCAATATGATGATTTGCATAAATTCAAGCAATACCGCTTTTTCCCAAATGCCAGCGTGCAGTATAACATTACGAAAGGAGTGAATTTTGCAGTTAATTATAATAAGAAAATCAGCTTGCCGAGTATTTCGGTTTTAAATCCGAATAGCAATATTTATAGAAATAGCAACTACCAAATGATAGGGAATGCGAATTTGCAGCCTACGATTTATGACAATATAGAAGCTGAAATTTCAGCGTTTGATTACATATTTTTTGGGTATAATTTAAATTTGGGTGATAATCATGTTGAACAAAAAATGACCCGAAGCGGTGATGAGGTTTCTCTAAGTTATGAAAATATTTCTTCTGTGAAAATACATAATTTTAATATAGGATTTCCAATTCCTTTTATGATTTTTACAAAGCCAATCAAGGAAATCAAGAATACAATAAATACTATCAATACTGGTGAAGTCAGCTATTTGTATTTCTATACAAACTATCAATTTCAGAGGCTTCCTGATATTAATCCTAATGGACGATGGTTTTTTAACCTAAATGCCCAGATTGTATTGCCAAAGGGAATAAAACTGAATGCGAACTACAGCTATACTCCAGCCAATGCAGGAATTTATTATTATAAAATTGATGAACCAATGAATAATGCGATGGATATCACATTGTCAAGAAAATTCATGAAAGACAGGCTGAATGTTTCGCTGTATGTGTATGATGTGTTCAATACGAATAAAATGGTTCTACGCTCTATTTATCAGGCATCTAATGTGCTGACAAGTGACAAGAGTGACACCCGTACTTTCGGGATTTCTGTAAATTATAAAATTCCTACAAGAAATAAACTAGCCAAAGAAAATCCTAATATGCTGAGCCGTGACAGTAAAGAAGATTAAGGCGGATTGATAAAATAACAAAAAATCCCTCAATTACGAGGGATTTTATTTTTTAGTTAAGGTCAAAAGCTGCACCGATTTGGAAAGTAAACTGGTTGTTTAGTTTTTCATATCCAGCTGCGCTTGTTTTGTATCTTGCGATAGGGAAAGTGATTTCAGAGAATACTCCAAAACCTTTATTAAAGAAGTATCTAGCACCGATATGCCCTCCAAAGTTTTTCAAGCTTAAGCTCAAACCTGGGTAAACATCCAGCTGCTCTGGCAGGTTCATAACTCCACCTAAATTAGCATTGAATCTCCCACGAAGGTCAAATCTGTCTCCTACAGGAGCTTTTTCTACTCCGTTAACATTGTGTTTCGTTCCCAAAAGGTAGCTCATCTGTAATCCTACTGAGAAGCTTCTCCCTAGTCCATAGTCAGCTCCTGCTGTGACACCTGTACCTTTGCTTTGGATGTTAGCTCCTACATAAGCTCTGATATCATTAGCACCAGTGAATGCTTCCTGTGAATATGCCACAGAAGAAATTGCTAAAAGCAATCCTGCAAAAATTTTTTTCATAAATCAAATTATTTTTGGCAAAAATAAAAATTATTTTTAAAATCAATATTTTCAATTAAAATATAATGATAATTCCGAAAAAAAGCAGAAATTTGCGGACTCTATTCCGAGAAATAATAATCGAACTAAAATGATGGAAAACAATAAAGAAAACTTGAAAAAAGCTGCTCTGGACTATCACAGAGCCGAGCCCAAAGGGAAAATCCAAATGGTGCCGTCTAAACCCTACGCTACACAATGGGATTTGAGTTTGGCGTATTCTCCTGGGGTGGCAGAACCTTGTCTTGAAATAGAAAAAGATACATCTAAGGTCTAGGAATACACCTCCAAAGGAAATCTGGTGGCAGTAATCAGTAACGGAACTGCTGTTCTGGGGCTTGGTGACATCGGTGCTGAGGCTTCTAAGCCTGTGATGGAGGGCAAAGGGCTTTTGTTCAAGGTGTTTGCAGATATCAATGTTTTTGACATAGAAGTTAATGAAAAAGACCCTGATAAATTTGTAGAAATCGTGAAAGCGATAGCGCCTACTTTTGGAGGGATAAATTTGGAAGATATCAAAGCGCCAGAGGCTTTTTATATAGAAAAAAGACTAAAAGAAGAGCTGGATATTCCACTGATGCATGATGACCAGCATGGAACGGCAATTATCTCCGCGGCGGCACTGCTCAATGGTTTAGAAATAGCAGGAAAAAAGATAGAGGATATAAAAATGGTGGTAAATGGCGCAGGTGCGGCGGCTATTGCATGTTCTAAACTTTACATAGAGCTGGGCTTGAAAAAAGAAAACATCATAATGTGCGACAGCAAGGGGGTTATCAGCCATAAGAGAACCAACCTTACGCCTGAGAAATTGGATTTTGTACAAAATACCGAAGCGGAAACTCTGGATGAAGTTTTGGAGGGAGCAGATGTTTTCATTGGACTTTCTAAAGGGAATGTTCTCAAGTCTGAGATTTTAGCGAAAATGGCAGAAAACCCTATTGTTTTCGCCTTGGCAAATCCTATTCCAGAGATAAACTATGATTTAGCAAAACAGACCCGCCCAGATGTGATTATGGCAACGGGAAGAAGTGACTATCCTAATCAGGTGAATAATGTTTTGGGATTCCCTTACATATTCCGTGGTGCGCTGGATGTACAGGCGACAGACATCAATGAAGAGATGAAAATAGCGGCGGTTCATGCTATTGCGGATTTAGCGAAAGAACCAGCAACAGAAGAAGTGAAACAGGCTTATAATTTGGCTGAAATCAGCTTCGGGAAAGATTATTTCATTCCGAAACCACTTGACAGCAGATTATTTGCAAAAGTTTCTGCCGCAGTTGCCAAAGCAGCCGTAGAAAGCGGAGTTGCAGGAAAACCAATCAGCGATTTTGCTGAATATGAAAAGCAACTTTCCGAAAGGAAAAAATAATTTGAAGTTTAAAAAAATTAAATCCTCTTTATCAAAGAGGATTTTTTTTATTTCAAAATATTATATTAAATTTGTCAAAAATTAAAAATGCTGATTATGAGAAAGTTTAGTTATTTATTGATGGTGATGTTTTCTCTCTTCTTGTTTAGCTGTAGAGAAGAGGAAGAAGGAACAGATACGAATGGAAATCCAAATCCAAGTGTCCCTGTACAACCATTGCAACCAGAAAGAATTGTGGGAGAATGGAATCTTATAGAATTGACATATTCAGGCGAACTTCGTCTGCATAGAGGAGGTGTGGTAAAAAACTGGATTTCGCCTACACCACTTACTATGTGTGAAGTAAGAACAAAAGTTAATTTATTGCCAGGTGGAACAGGAACTGCAGAGGAATGGGCAGATACTGGAAAAAAATGTATTATGGTAAGTAATGGTAGTATTACCTATACTTTTGACAAGGATACAAGAGTTTTGGTTATAAGAATGGGGGCGAAGACTTACCGCTATGTTATCAATAATCTTACAGATAACAAGATGGAAAGAGAAGAATGGGTTTCTAATGCGGATATAGGATCAGGAATTTTTACAGGTAAGATTTATACAGTGATGCAAAAAGATCTTGGTAAATTATAAAGTTATGAGAAAATTTAATTATTTATTGGTCGCGTTGTTTTCTTTTTTAGTGCTCAGTTGTAACAGGAGTGATGAAATGCCTCCACAGCCACAGGACAAGCTGATAGGAAGCTGGGGTCTTACAAAAACGAGATTGAAAGGAAATATCACTGTGCTAGGAATAACCACAGCTATAGATATGGATGCACCGATTACTTCTTGTGAAAAAAAGACAAAAACTACTTTTTTACAAGGTGGTACAGGAACTACAGAGGTGTGGGCGAATCTATCAGGGAGCTGTGAAAAGAAAAGAGAAGGAAATATTACCTACACTTTTGACAAGGATACCAAAGAACTGGTTGTACATCTAGGGCCAGAGACTACTCGTTCCATAGTGAAAAAACTTACAAGTACAGAGCTGGAAGCAGAGGAAAGTGTTACTGATTTACGAGTAAGAGGATTCCTCTTTACAGGGACAGTTTATGTAACAATGCAGAAATTATAATTGTTTTAGATTAAAATATTCATAAGCCTTACTTTTTAGTAAGGCTTTTTCATTTCAAAATATTAAATTTGCCTCTTTAAATCATCAGACCATGTTTTACAATCATCAAGAGATAGAAAAGAAATGGCAGAAGTTTTGGGAAGAAAACCAAACTTTCAAAAGCCTGCAGCCGTCAGAAAGCAGCAAACCGAAATATTATGTTTTAGATATGTTCCCTTATCCATCAGGGGCGGGGCTCCATGTGGGGCATCCGCTGGGGTATATTGCGAGTGATATTTATGCCAGGTTCAAAAGGCACCAAGGGTATAATGTCCTTCATCCTGTGGGCTATGACAGCTTTGGGCTTCCTGCTGAACAATACGCGATTCAGACAGGGCAGCACCCTGCGGTTACCACTGAGGAAAACATCAATAGATACGAACAGCAGCTTAAAAAAATCGGTTTTTCCTTCGATTGGAGCAGGGAGATTAGAACCTCTGACCCAGCCTATTACAGATGGACGCAGTGGATATTCATAGAACTGTTTCATTCTTGGTATAATAAGGCTACGGACAGAGCAGAGAACATTTCTACCCTTGTGGCTCATTTTGAAAAATTTGGGACAGAAAACCTTGATGCTGTGCAGTCTGAGGAACTAAATTTCACTGCGGAGGAATGGCTAAACGCTTCTGAGGCGGATAAACAAGATATTTTATTGAACTACAGAATGGCTTACCGAGCAGAAACTACGGTAAACTGGTGTCCTGCACTCGGAACGGTTCTTGCCAATGATGAGGTAAAAGATGGTAAGTCTGAGCGTGGCGGATACCCTGTTTATCAAAAGAAAATGATGCAGTGGTCTATGCGTATTACAGCTTATTCGGACAGACTTTTGAGAGGGCTGGACGGGCTGGACTGGTCAGAAGCAGTGAAAGAAAGCCAAAGAAACTGGATCGGAAAATCTGAGGGTGCTTTGGTGAAATTCGGTATTAAAGGTTCTGATGATTTCATAGAGGTTTTCACTACTCGCCCTGATACTATTTTTGGGGTGTCATTCGTTACGCTTGCTCCGGAACACGAATTGGTTTCGAAAATCACTACACCAGAGCAGAAAGAAGCTGTGGAAGCCTATATAGAAGCCACTTCCAAACGCTCTGAAAGAGACAGAATGGCAGATGTGAAGACTATTTCAGGGGTGTTCACGGGGGCTTATGCAGAACATCCTATTACTAAAGAACCAGTCCCTATTTGGCTTGGCGATTATGTATTGGCAGGATACGGAACAGGCGCTGTGATGGCGGTTCCTGCGGGGGATGAGAGAGACTTTGCCTTTGCGAAACATTTTAATATTGAGATAAAAAATATATTTGACAAAGATATCTCCGAGAAGGCTTTTACCGAGAAAGAAGGTATGGTTTACCAAAATTCGGAGTTTCTAAATGGCTGTAGTAGTTATCATGAAGCAGTAAAATCAGTTGTGGAATACTTGGAAAATCATAAAGTAGGAAAATCCAAGATAAACTACCGCCAGAGGGATGCTATTTTCTCACGCCAAAGATACTGGGGAGAGCCTGTTCCTATTTATTATGAAAACGAAATGCCGTACACTCTGCCTGTTTCTGCGCTTCCACTTGAGTTGCCAGAAGTAGAAAAATACCTGCCAACCGAAGATGGAGACCCGCCGCTTGGGAATGCTAAAAATTTCGCTTGGGATAAGGTTAATCAAAAAGTGGTTTCTACGGAACTTATTGACAATCAAAATGTTTTCCCACTTGAATTGTCCACTATGCCAGGCTGGGCAGGGAGCTCTTGGTATTTCTTGAGATACATGAACCCAAATAACGAAGCCGAGTTTTGCGATAAAAATATATCCGACTACTGGGGGCAGGTGGATTTGTATATCGGTGGAAGTGAGCATGCTACGGGACACCTTCTTTATTCTCGTTTTTGGACTATGTTCTTGAAAGATAGACGATTCATTAGCCATGAAGAACCTTTCCAAAAAATGATAAACCAAGGGATGATTTTGGGGATTTCGGCATTTGTGTATCGTGTGGATGGAACGAATAAGTATGTTTCAAAAGCACTGGCAAAAGACTACGAAACTCAAAAAATCCACATCGATATTTCTTTATTAAAAGGAACTTCGGACGAGCTGGATTTAGATAAGTTTAAAGCTTGGCGACCAGAGTTTAAGGATGCTGAATTTATCTTGGAAGACGGAAAATACATCACAGAAAGAGAGGTGGAAAAAATGTCTAAATCCAAATATAATGTAGTAAATCCTGATGATATTTGCGAGGAATATGGAGCGGATTGTCTAAGGCTTTATGAAATGTTCCTTGGGCCGCTGGAGCAGTCTAAGCCATGGAATACACAGGGCTTGAGCGGAGTTTATGGCTTCCTTAAGAAGTTCTATAATCTTTATTTTGATGGGGATACTTTTTCGGTTTCAGAGGAAGAGCCTACGAAAGAGGAGCTTAAAATCCTGCATACATTGATTAAAAAGGTGATTTATGATATTGAGAATTTTTCATTTAATACTTCTGTGTCGCAGTTTATGATAGCCGTGAATGAATTACAGAAACTAAAATGTAATAAAAAAGCTATCTTAGAGCCGCTCGCGGTTCTTATTTCTCCTTACGCACCGCATGTTTGTGAGGAGCTTTGGAGTCTTCTTGGTAATTCACAAAGTATAGATTTTGCATCTTTCCCTGCTCTGAATGAGGCGTATTTGGTGGAAGATGAAATAGAATATCCAGTCAGTTTTAATGGGAAGATGAGATTCAAACTTTCTCTTTCTGCTGAGCTTTCTAAAGAGGAAATCGAGGAAATAGTAATGAAAGATGAGAAAGTAATCCAGCAGCTGGACGGAGCTAAACCAAAGAAAATCATAGTGGTTCCGAAGAAAATCATCAATATAGTATCCTAATTTGATAAAGATTTTAAAATTTGGTAAACTTTTTGATTATTCTATAAATATAGAAGCTTATTTTAATTAAAAAACATATTTATTTCTTAAAATTTTCAATTTTTGATGAAATAAATTTGTGTAGAACAAAAAAAAGTATTTATTTTACGCAATCAAAAAATAATTTATAATTTAGTTTAGATATGGAAATGAATGTTTCAACTCAAGAGCAACAAGTAGTTGCAAGAAAAACAGGAGGTCTTAACCCATTTTTAGTATTACCACTTTTATTAGTAGTAGGTGTTTGTATTTATCTATTCATCTTTGGTAGTACAGGAAACTTTACTCATAAAGGTGAGGAAGTTAGTGGTGTTTCAGTAGCGTTTTTGGATATTCCATTAAAAGAATTGACACCTAAGTCTGTTATGGGGATGGTGTACATGGGAGGTATGATTGTACCTGTCCTTATTACTTGTGCTATTACAGTATTGGTATTCTCTTTAGAGCGTTTATTCGTTTTGAACAAAGCGGAAGGAGCTGGAAATCTTGAAGCATTTGTTTTGAAAATCAGACAATTGTTGAAAGAAAATAGAATTTCTGAAGCACAAGAAGAATGTGACAAACAAAGAGGTTCTGTAGGAAATGTTGTTAAAGAAGCTTTGACTACTTATAAAGCTCTTAGCAAAGAAACTACTATGAACAGAGAGCAAAAGATGGCTGCTCTTAGCAAGTCTATCGAAGAGGCTACTACACTAGAAATGCCTATGATGGAAAAGAACATGTCTATCCTTTCTACATTAGGAACAGTAGCTACGCTAATCGCGTTGTTAGGAACCGTAATGGGGATGATCGGTGCGTTCCACTCTTTAGGTGCTGGTGGAGGAACTCCAGATGCTGCAGCTCTATCTATCGGTATCTCTGAAGCCTTGATCAACACGGCATTAGGAATTGGTACATCTGCTCTTGCTATTATCTTATATAACTTCTTTACATCTAAGATAGATGGTATGACATTTAAGATTGATGAAATCGCAATGTCTATTCAACAATCTTTCGCTGAAACTCAAAGATAAGATTCAGCATTATAAAAGGATGATGATTTATCCAAAAGTATAGAAGTTTAATATAAAATAATACAAAATGGCGAAAGTAAAACCAAAAAGACACGGCGTATTGACCGATATGACCGCCATGTGTGATGTTACTTTCCTGCTTCTTACCTTTTTTATCTTGACAACGGAGTTTAAACAGCCCGATGTGGAGAACATTGTAACGCCTTCTTCTGTTTCTAAATCGAAACTAACTGAGGCAGCTAACACAATGACAATTAGCGTAACGAACGATGGAAGATATTATTTTACTCCTACCAGTGACCCTGAACATAGAAAAAAACTATTAGAGGCAATGGGAGAGAAAAATAAAATCACATTTACAGATAAAGAAAAACAAATTTTTGCGAAAACTGAATTTGTAGGTGTGTCGGTTTCTCAGCTAAAAGGTTTCCTACAATTGTCGGAAGACCAGAGAAAGAATTTCAAAGGAGGTACAATTCCTTTGGATAGTGCAAATAAACAGTTGATAGACTGGGTGGATATAAACCGAAAAATAAACAATAATGCAACCCTTGCCGTAAAAGGAGATGGTAATGCATCATATGATAAATTTAAGGTTTTATTCGAGGGATTGAAAGATATAAAATTTTATAACTTCGTGTTGGTAACAACAGAGGAATAAACATAAAAGAATAAAAATGGCAGAAGTACAAGTACAAGAAAAAGGTAACAAAGGAGGTAAAGTCCGTTCCAAAAAAAATAGTACTCGTGTAGATATGACACCGATGGTAGATTTGAACTTCCTTTTATTGATGTTCTTTATGTTTACCACTACCTTTACTAAACCCAACATTATGGACCTGACCCTTCCAGCGAAGCCTGATGATAAGACTACACAGGTTAAACCGCCTATGGTAGATCTAAGAAACTCTATTACATTCATTATAGGAAAGGATGATAATTTATTTTATCACCAGCAGGATGCAAAAGGACTTAATGAGAGTACTCTTATCAAAACATCTTATGACAGAGAAGGAGTAGAAAAAGTAATAGAGCAGGCTAAAAAGAATGCTGTGAAGAAAGAGAATTTTACGGTAATTATAAAACCTGTAGATGATGCAAGTTTTAAACATTTCGTAGATATTCTGGATGAAATGGAAATTACAGGAAGTGAGCACTTTGGTATTTCCGAATTGAAGCCTTTTGAAAAAGAGGTTTATGAGAAAAAAGTAAAATAATTTAAAAACCAAAAGTTATGGCAGAAGAACAATTAAAATACGCAGACTTCGAGGAGTTGGTATTTGAAAATAGAAATAAAGCCTATGGTGCCTATGACTTGAGGAGAAGTTATAGAGGTCTTTTAACCAAAGCATTCGTTATAGGAGTATTGTTTTTTTCCGGCATGATTCTTTTGCCATTGTTATATTCTAAAGCGATAAAAACGGAAGCGAAAGAAGGGGATGGAATAGAAGTAGAAGTAAATCTTAAGGATCTTGAAATGCCAGAGGAAGAAGATCCAGCTCCAGATGAGCCTTTGGAAAATAAACAAGAAGAGGTATTGCAGAGCTTGGATGATGTAGCACCTCCTCCATCAGAGCAAGTGGCTACTATTGCCAATGTAGTTCCTGAGCCAGTAGAAAACGCGCCTATCGAGACGCCGCCACCTACTAAAAAAGAGATGGAAAACAAGGCTATATCTACAAAAACTCAGGAAGGAGTTGCGGTAACTAACAACGCTCCACCACCAGTACAAGGTGTAGAAGGAGGTAGAGGAGATAAGGCTAAAATAGAAGGAGCGAAGATTGTAGATAAACCTGTAGATACAAAGGAGATTCATACTTCAGTAGATGTAGAAGCTGACTATGGTAATGGAGGATTGAACGGGTTTAGAGCAAAAGTCGCAGAAAACTTTGATAGTGAAGCGGTACAAGGAGAAGGAATGCTTACTACAACTGTAAAATTCGTAGTGGAAACTAACGGAACTGTTTCTCAGGTAAAAGCTACAGGATCTAATCCTGATTTCAACAGAGAAGCAGAGAGAGTGGTAAGATCTATCAAAGGATGGAAACCAGCTAAAAAAGGAGGAGTTAATGTAAGATCTTATTACAGCCTTCCATTGAAAATGAAGTTTGAATAACTTTTTTAACCTAATAATAAAAAAGAGGAGTAATTTTACTTCTCTTTTTTTATTATATTTGTCACTATGTTTTATAATATATTAACATTCGTTGTAGGGTTTTTGTATATCATTGTTGGTGTTTTTGTGATTATTACAAGATCATTTGGTGTAAAATTAGACCCGATAGCAGCAAATGCATTGGGTATTTTACTCTGTATTTATGGGGTATTTAGGTTAGTTAGAGCATTTATTCGTTTAAGAAAAGAAAGAAGAGATGAAGAGTAAATTAGTTTTATATATTTTATTAGCATTTTTGGTTTTTTCGTGTAAAAGCGAGGAACAAAAAAAAGAAGAGGCCATTCCACTTCATACCAGAGGCGAAATCACTTTACAGTATGATGATTCCTTTACCAATATAGCAGAAGCGCTATCTCAGCGATATATGAAGGTTTATCCTAATGCCAAAATAAACCTGAAAGTCAGCAAAGAAGATCAAGCATTGGAAGATTTGCTCAATCATAAAGTGGATATGATTATCATGTCTCGTGAACTCACTGAGCAGGAACGAAAATACTGGGATGTAAAGACAAAACTTCCATGGCAGCCTTCTTATTTTGCGGCGGACGCAGTGTGTTTTGTGGTGAATAAAAACTCAGAAAAACAGCATGTCTCTTTGGAAGAAATAAAAGAAATGCTGAAATCAGGAGATAAAAAGTTGATTTTTGATGGTGCGAATACAAGTAATCTGAATGCCGTGCTTCAAAAATTAAATTTAGATCTTAAAGATGTGAAATATTCCCGATTAGAAGGAAATGAAAAAATTATAGAAAGTTTAGAGAAATTTTCTAATCATATAGGCGTAATCAGCTATAACACGATTAGCCGTCCATACGGAGAGAGAGCCACAAAATTGAGAGAAAACATTAAAATTCTTCCAATAAAAGAAGGTGATTCTCTACTTCTGCCAAATAAAGAAAACCTAAAAACTCAGAAATATCCATTGACCAAACTTCTGTATTTCCTGACAGATGAAGGGACTTTTGGTGTGGCGAATGGATTGATAAGATATTCATGCACGGATATTGGACAGAAAATAGTAAGTAGAGAAGGGCTTCAGCCGTATAATCTTTATCCAAGAACTATAAATATAATACATAAATAGAATAAAATAAAATGAAATTAGATATTTTAGCAATAGGCGCTCATCCTGATGATGTAGAGTTCGCATGTGGCGGAACCCTTTTGAAATTGGCTTCCGAAGGAAAAAGTATAGGAATCATAGACCTTACACAGGGAGAAATGGGAACCCGCGGTACCATAGAAACAAGGTATGAGGAGGCTGCCAATGCAGCAAAATTATTAGGTCTGAAAGCAAGAGAAAACTTAAAAATGAAAGACGGTTTTTTGGTTAATTCCGAAGAATATCAGTTGCGAATAGTGCAGATGATTAGAAAATACCGACCAGAGATTGTCTTTTGTAACGCTTGGGAAGACCGTCACCCAGACCA
>CAUQSG010000039.1:0-14280 GCA_963520725.1 uncultured Flavobacteriaceae bacterium
ATACAGCAAGGGTCTTTGATTCATATATACTAATAATAATACTTTTGGTATTAATTATATTATCTATTTTTAAATGACAGGTAAAATTCCAGATGTGTGGGCTGAACCATAAATATTTATACTTAATTTAAAGACAAATTATGCTTTATATTGTATTTTTTTGAGTGTGATGATTAGATAATTATTATTTATATCTGTATAAATGAATTATATGGCATTTTATAAACTGATAGAACAAAACAAAGAACGGCGGAAAGCGCAGGGAATACGCTTCAAGTTATTTTAGAGAAATTAAAATTAGAAGCTGTAGCAAATCTTATTTTGCGACAGCTTTTTTACTTTTTTATTTTTGAAATTAATGGCAAAAAGCCACCATATCTAATCCGTTTTCAAGACAAAAAGCGATGTTCTCTTTTAGTCCCATAATATGTTCATAGCTATAGCCTTTGTCTTCTTCTTCCTCGGTTTCGCCATCGATTAAGTCATCTATTTCCTCAGGTGTTTTATGCACTTTTGATAATAAATCTGAAAGCGCTTGCAGGTGTTCTTTATCAAGCAAGCTTATCATAGGGAAATCGACTATCTCTGGGATAGAAAATGGGTGAAAATGGTCAGCAGGGAAGAGTTCAGTATCTATTTCAGTCTTTATATTCCAGTCTTCTAAAAGCATACGGCTGATGAGTTCAGTTTCATACCAAAACTTAATTTCCTGATTATAAGGTAATTCTACACCCAAAGTTGCACAAATACCGATAAAGGCATAGCCATAAATGTACCCTTCCTGATCATACTGATTGCCCATAATAATATCAGTAAGCGCTTTTATGGTCTCATTGTCATCGTCTCCATCAGCATAGTTTTTAAAAGTATCATTGGCTTTTACCTTTTGCAAAAAGGCTTCATCTTTAGAGCCAAAAACAGCTTTGATTTCAGGAGTTTTCACTCCGTAAGCAAACATATAATATCCCATAAGTAAAATGTTTTTTATTGAAAGAACGAAGATAGTATTTTTTTATTTACCTTTGTAAGGTATGACTATTCTAAAAAATAAAAATTATGGAATTGATTTCAGAAAAAATGAAATTTGATTTTCTTGTCAGGTTAAAATTTGATATTAGCGAAGGGTATGATAAGGCAGGAATTAAAACGGCTTATAATGATTTTGCAAGAACGCTAAGAACCGATAATCTGAAGGAAAAAAAATCTAAAACAGAAAAATTTTTACTCAAAGAATTGAAAGAATTGATTTCTTTGGATATAAAAAATCAAAAAGAATTTGATGAAAAACATAGGGCGTTATGTGAGAAACTTAAGAAAGAATGGAATGAGCTCAGTTATGGTCAAATTCAAAAATGGGTAAATATGTCCCTCAAATATTGGCTTCTTTTCGGTGGAGATAAAATAGCAAACATTGAGAAAAATGCTGAATATTTTCACATTCCGATTGATAGCATCATAAAAGAAATTGCTTTTGGAGAAAAAAGAAATCAAGCAGATTATAAAAGTTGGAGTAAAATAGAGAATTATAAAGAATATTTCAAATATCAAGAAGTATTCAGAGAAAATAACAAAAAGGTTGAGCCGATTGTAAAAGAGTTTGAGTTGTTTAATAATAGTAATAATAAACAATAAAACCAGTAAATTTAAAATCAATTTAAATTACATTAAATGAATATAGAGGAAAATACAGAATCTATACAGAAAGAGATATTAGAAGAAATACATAAATGGGCAAGTCCTTCCTGGCAGCAAAGCGGAAAGGAAGCCTTTTTGCAGGTTCAAGATATGAAAAAGCAATTGAATTCTTTATCAGAAGAAGAAGCTCACAAATTGATGGTAGAGCAAACTCAAAAGATATTAAAAGAGAAGAATTCATAAAATATTGTAAGGATGATGGATTGTGGAAAGGAAAAAACTGTTTTGGATAGATGTTCAAAGCAGTTTTGTTTTTTTTGAAATGTGATGCTTTGGTAGTTCAGATTACAAAATGGGAAACGCCTACTAAAACAGAGCAGAAAAAACTTAAAAAATCATTGATAATTATTCCTTTTTGTAGTAGTTATTTTAGCGGATAAAATGTAAATTTGCAGAACTCCCTATAATAACTAAAAAATGAAAAAGAGAATCTTCGTAGAGAAAAAAGGGATTTTCGATGTAGAAAGTCCTAAAATTCTAACTGAAATCAAAAGCATTCTTCCCAAAGTAGAGAATGTAAAAGTTTATAATATTTATGATGTTTTTGGGCTGTCCGAAGGCGATTTTTCCAAAACAGTAGGCAGCGTTTTCGCAGACCCAGTTACAGACATCATTTACACAGAAAATCCAGCGCAAGAGCATTATTTCGCTACAGAATTTCTCCCTGGGCAGTATGACCAAAGGGCAGATTCGGCAGAGCAGTGCATTTCTTTGCTTACAGGAACGGACAATGCTGCCGTGCGAAGTGGAAAACTCATCGAGATAAAGGGCATTTCTTCCACGGATTTGGATAAGGTTAAAGACCTTCTTATCAACAAGGTAGAGAGTAGAGAAAAGGATTTGTCCAAACTAGAAATTCCAGCGCAGGAAAAACCAACTCCTGTGATTGTTCATGAAGGTTTTATCGGTTTTAATGAGGCTGAACTGGAGCAGTTCTACAAGCAGTACGGCTTTGCTTTTGGGTTTGATGATTTGCTGTTTATTCAAAATTATTTCCAATCGGAAAACCGAAATCCTACCGAGACAGAGCTCAAAGTTTTGGACACTTACTGGAGTGACCACTGCCGACATACCACTTTTGAAACCGAGCTGAAAGACATTCAGTTCAAAGGCGAGTTTAAAGAAACTTTAGATAAAATTTTCGCCGATTATTTAGAAAAAAGAAAGTTCTTAGGAAGAGAAGCGAAACCGATTTCGCTGATGGATTTGGCTACGGTCTGCGCCAGATATTTCCATAAAACAGGTAAATTAGAAAACCTTGTGGTTTCTGATGAAATCAATGCCTGCACGATAGAAATAGAGGCGGAGTTTGATGGGAAAAAAGAGCCTTGGTATCTTCTTTTCAAAAACGAAACACACAATCACCCTACTGAAATAGAGCCTTTTGGTGGTGCTTCTACTTGTCTTGGCGGTGCCATCCGTGACCCACTTTCTGGGCGTGCTTTCGTGTATCAGGCGATGCGTCTGAGCGGTGCGGCGGATGTTCTGGAGCCTGTTTCTGCGACTTTGCAGGGAAAACTTCCACAGAGAACCATCACAAAGCAGGCAGCGAATGGCTATTCTTCTTACGGAAATCAGATAGGTCTAGCCACTACGATGGTCAATGAAATCTATCATGAGGGCTACAGAGCGAAGAGAATGGAGGTAGGTTTCGTGGTCGGAGCAGTTCCGAAAACTTGGGTAAAACGCGAAAAACCACAGAATGGCGATATCGTGATTTTACTTGGCGGCGCTACAGGGCGAGATGGAGTAGGCGGCGCTACAGGTTCTTCCAAGGAGCAGGACGAAACCTCTATACATACGCTTTCTACCGAAGTTCAGAAAGGAAATGCCGTGGAGGAGAGAAAAATCCAAAGACTTTTCCGAAATCCAGAAGTTACCACTTTGATAAAGAAATCTAATGATTTTGGGGCGGGAGGAGTTTCTGTGGCTATCGGTGAAATTGCCGATTCTTTGGAGATAGATTTGGATATTTTACCTTTAAAATATGAAGGGCTGAACGGAACAGAACTTGCCATTTCCGAATCGCAGGAGCGTATCGCTGTGGTGGTGGATGTCAAGGATAAAGACCAATTTATCCATTTTTGTGAAAGAGAAAACATCAAAGCTGTGGAGGTAGCGAAAGTTACCAATTCGGGCAGAATGCAGATGTTTTGGAAAGGAGCTAAAATAGTAGATTTGAGCCGAGAGTTTCTAAATTCCAACGGCTGTGCAAAATCTCAAAATGCCGAAATTTCCCATCTTCAAAAACCTGAAAATCAGACCGAAATATTTAACGAAGAAAACCTCATCAAGATACTTTCGGATAAAAATACAGCCTCTCAAAAAGGCTTGCTGGAGATGTTTGACTCTTCCGTTGGTGCGACTACGGTGGCTATGCCTTTGGGTGGAAAACACCAGATTACCGAGATGGAGGGAAGTGTGCAGACACTGCCTGTTTTGAACGCGAAAAATGTGGAAACCGTATCTCTGGCAGCGTGGGGCTTTGATGCCGAAATATCTTCGCAAAACTCCCTGATAGGGGCAGCAGATGCTGTGGTGGAGTCCGTGGCGAAAATCGTAGCTATGGGCGGCGATTATAGAAAAATCCGATTGAGCTTTCAGGAATATTTTGAAAAATTAGGTCAAAACCCAGAGAAATGGGGCAAACCGCTGGCATCGCTCCTTGGGGCTTATGATGCGCAGATAAATTTTGGGCTGGCGGCCATCGGAGGGAAGGACTCTATGAGTGGAACTTACCAAAATCTGAATGTACCACCGACATTGATTTCCTTCGCTTGTGCAGATGGGCAGAAAAAATACATAATTTCGCCAGAGTTTAAGCAGGCTGGAAATAATATTTATCATTTTTATCATCAAAATAAAGAAAATGGACTGCCAGATTATGAAACTCTGAAAGAGGTTTTTGATTTCGTTCATCAGCAGATAAAAGCAGGAAACATCGTTTCTGTAAAGACCATAAAAGATGGCGGAGCGGCAGTTTCATTGGCAAAAATGTGTTTTGGAAATCATCTCGGTGCAGAGGTGGAACTTGCAGAAAGCCAAGTTTTAGAGAAAAACATCGGTGGTTTTATCATCGAAAGTAAAACGGAACTGGCTCATTCCCAGCTTCATAAAATAGGAAAAGTGACCGAAGGAAAAACTTTGGTTATCAATAAAAAAGCGTTTGACCTTGGTAAATTGCTTTCGGCTTATACCCAGACTTTTGAAAATCTTTTCCCAACTGCCGAGCCAGACAGAATAGAAATCAACATCGATGGAAAGCTGAATTCTACCAGTCCTAAAAATATCATTATCAAGAAACATAACATCGCAAAACCAAGAGTTTTCGCGCCGATTTTCCCAGGAACAAACTGCGAATACGAAACCCAAAATGCTTTCCGAAAAGAGGGAGCAGAGGTGACCTCGTTGCCGCTCATTAACCTTACCAAAAGCCTTTTGGAGGAGAGTATAGAGGCTTGGACAAAGGAAATAGACCAGTCTCAAATTCTTGTTTTCTCAGGAGGATTTTCCGCAGGGGATGAGCCTGATGGTTCAGCAAAATTCATCGTCAATGTTCTTAAAAATGAACAAATGAAGTCTGCTGTACATCGCCTTTTGGAGCGTGATGGGATGATTCTGGGGATTTGTAACGGCTTCCAAGCCTTGGTAAAATCTGGACTTCTGCCGTATGGGGAGATAAGAGATTTGGATGAAAACTCGCCTACGCTCGCTCACAACGCGATAGGGCGCCATATTTCCCAAATGGTGGATGTGAAGGTGGTGAATGATGATTCGCCGTGGCTGAAAGGTATGAAAAACGAGGTGTATACTATCCCGATTTCCCACGGAGAAGGGCGTTTTATAGCGAGTGAGGAGGTGCTGACAGAACTCTACAAAAATGGTCAGATAGCTACCCAATACATTGATTTCGAGGGGAAAGTAGCTCACGGCATGCCATATAACCCGAATAATTCGCTTTTTGGAATAGAGGGGATTACCAGCCGAAGCGGAAAAATCTTCGGAAGAATGGGGCATCCAGAGCGTTTCGCGGAAGGATTGCTGAAAAATATCCCAACTGCCAATTACCACAATATTTTCAGGAATGGAGTGGAGTATTTTAAGTAGAGAGATCACACTATATAAAATAAAAAAACACCTCTGAAAAGGAGGTGTTTTTTTTAATACTCAAAATATAGTTTTAATTCTTCATTTAGCTGATGCTTTGACTTAGCTCTGTCTTTTTTGGAAAAAGAATTGGAACAAAGGTAGCAACTGCATATAGTGGAATGGTTTTTAGTCCATTTATAAATTCTAGAAACTCTTAATTCATTCACACTTTGAGGAACAAATTGACTAATAAATTTTAGTCTTTTAATGTATTTAGAAAACTCTTTGTGTTTTCTAAAACTGTAATTTCTCATCAATTATATAATTTAGAACAAATCGTCTAATTTAGATTTTGCAGAATCCCAGAATTTGCTGAGGTCAGATTTTAAATCATCTAGTTTATCTTCTGCAAGGTCTTTTATTTCATCCCATTTGTCTTCGGCTTCTTCTAATTTTGCTTCCAAAAGTTTGCTTTTTTCTTCTAGTTCTGCTTTGGCATCACCAGAGAGCTCTTCTGCTTTGCTTTTTAGGATTTCTAGTTTTTTTTTAGCGTTTTCTATTTGTTCTTGGAATTTTTGTTTTAGTTCATTAGTGTCCATTCTCTTTAATTTTAAATGTTAAGTAAGACAAAGATAAATAAAAAACGATACAAAAGAGCTTTAAAACCAAATTAAAATTTCTGTAAATTGCACAAGGCTTGTTTTTGGGCATTGATGGGAATTTTTTGAAATAAATATTTGTAATGAAAAAGGTATAGAAAATAATAATGGATACAAGAATTAAACTTGGAATAAGTGGGATTATATTGGCTTATGCAGCATATAAAATGATCATAAAAGATAAAAAAGAAAATAGGTCTGATTTTGTTTTAATCCGAGCATGGGGAGTCGTCATTATAGGAATAGTGACAGCTGTTATATGTTTTATACTAGTATTATTTGGGTTAGATTAGTGAGAGTTATAAATATCTCAAATGCGTATTGCCCAAAGGAATAAAACGGAAAGATAGAAAACGAAGTATATCGGGATTTTAGATATAGATAGATGATAATCAGTGTTTTTAAAAGTAATTTAGTATGATTTTAAAGGATAACCAAGGAAAAGACAGAATAAAATTTTCGGATATAGTCAGGCTGAATAAAGAAGAGCCTGTCTTCGTCAAAATGAAGGTGCGTATTTCTACGGAAATTATGGTTTCTGAAGAGGATTTGGATATTGAAAGGTCTGATTTAGAGGATTTAATAAGAAATTTAAAGGATTTATGCGAATGTAAAATAAGAAAATTTTTCTTTCAAAATATAGATGAAACGATAGAGATAGTTTTCAGTATCAACGATATAGGAACCATCACCGTAGAGGGAAAAATGTATGATGAAAACTATATGAATTCTATTAATTTTTCGTTTCAGACAGATTTAAATGGAATAGCTACATTTTCCAAAGAAATTTCGCAGGAAATAAAAAAATATAAATAATAAAAAGAAACAATATGCCAGATACTAAATTTTATTTAACTGACCATTCGAGAGAACTTTTATTTGATTTTATACAATCACAAGGAGGAAAATTAGTTCCTGATTTACTCTATGACAAGCCAGAATATGAGATTGTAAAAGATGTAAATCAGTTTATGGAATATATAGAAACTAAAACAGTTAGATTTTATATCATTTCTAAAAAATTTGATGATGAGGGTCTGGTGATTACTAAAAACAGATTTTCAGAAAAGCCTATTTATCATGTAGTTCAGAGAGTAGGCGGGCCGTATATTGATTTGGCTTTGTATCGTGGATGGGCAGATGACGCTACAGTAAAAATGAAAAGCACAGATGTAGGATATTATGCTCGGTTTTTGGACAAAGATGATTTCTCTATAGAATACAAAGCGAGTGAAGAATTAAAAGACTTCTACAAGGGAATGTTGAAATTCCTGCGGTCTTTATGCAAAAAAGTAAATATAAACGGAAAGAACTACTACATAGATAAAAATAGTGATGGGTATTAGAGTGGTTATTATCAATAAGTTATAATTTTCAAAAATAGTGGAAAATGAAAATAAAATATTATAACATATTACCATCAGTAGTGATGATGATTCTCATCATTATGCATAACTGGGGAGTATCAGGGGGAGATATTTTAATTCAGTTTTCTATAATATTTGTGACATTTATACAGGTATTATATCAATCTGTTTTAAGAGTTTTTATAAAATTTGATTTATTTAGAAATATAAAGGAATTATTGTTGGTTGGAGCTATTATCTTTTTATTAATAATTCTATATTTTCAAGTTTTATATGCATACCATCATTATGTATTAAAATGGTATTAATTTTCAAAAATAGTGGAAAATGAAAATAAAAGGCGTAGTGCAAGATGATGATTCTATTATTTTTTATAAAAATGATGAAGTTTTTATCTATATGACTAGAAAAACCAAATGGGGCGGAAGAGTTTATGGCGAAATATATGATGCAAATGATAAACTTTTGCTTAAGGTAAAATCGTTTCTTTGGCTGGGAATGAAAATTACATATCAGAATTTAGGACTTCCCATTTCTAATGTAAGTTTTTATTTATATGATAGATTTATACTTGGAAAAAAAGACAAAATAGAATTTTTTTATTTTCTAATATATTATAGATTGTATTGGAACAACAAATTTATTGCAGATGTAAAACCTGTGGATTTACTGAAATATAATACCCATTTAGAAATCGATTTCAATACTAAAGATGAATTAAAAATATACTATTCTACTATACTTTTCTGCACAACTATTTTATATGCGGATTTATATTAAACAATGCCAATGATATGCTTATCAAAACAACAATTAAAAATATCAATAAACAGAAAAAAGTAAAAAAATGAAACTGCATTATTTATTAATAATAATATTATTAGTAGCATGTAAAGACAAATGTAAAAATATAAAGATTTTGGATTTTCCTAAGGACATAAAAATAATGAGTTCTAATAAGCAAATCTGTGATAATGAGCATTATAACTTTGGGAAACCTTTTGTGATGGAATATAATGATGAGAATTATAGCTTGTTTCATTATAATGAAAAAATAAAAATTTTAGTGGATAAAAGAGTAAATATCATACTCTGCATAAAAACTAATGAAGCCAATAATTTTGATATTATATTTAACTCTAAAGACCAATTTACCTATAGAATAGAAGAACTAATATTTTTAGATAAAAACTTAATTCCTCTCTATGCTATACGAGAATTAGGGATATATCAGTACACCCATGATGTTAGAAATAAAAAAATAAAATTTGCTTTGATAGATGATAATAAAATAGACTTTAATAAAATCAAATATAAAGATATTCTTAATATTTATAGAAATCTGAAACCAAAGAAAATTTCAGATAAAGAATATAATGAAAATCCATACTATACATATCCCTTTGCTTGGGAATGGTAGGTAATGTTTCAGATTATTAAAATGAAAACACAGTGAAAATAAGAGAGATATGAGCAAAGGGCAAAAAAGAAGTAATAAAGTAATAATATTATTTTTATTACAGGGATTATTGACATTTATATGTTTTTTTATACTACTCCTTAATAGTAAATATACAGGTGGTCAAATAGGTATGGCTCCGCTTGTATTAATGAAAATATTATTTTTTCAAATAATAATCATATTGGTAGTTTATACAATGCTATATAGATACATAAAATCAGCATATGTTTATCTTATTATGAATATGTTCTTTTTTCTTATAATGTTATATAAGGATTTTTCAAAAAGTTATAGATATGTGTGTGAAGATAATTTAGATGGATTTTTTATAAGAAGCGCTCTATTATCTATTATTTTATCTACTATTTTAGTAAGTATAATTTGTAAAAAGAATGGGTAATGTCTATTGTTTTGATATTAGAAAATTCACAATAAAACCATAAAATAATTAGAAAAATATAAACGAGAGAACACCGAACATTCACCGAAGGATTACCGAAGGGACAACGAAGGAAGAAAGCAGATGGTAAATTATCAAATTCTTAAAAATAAAAGCAAATATTTGAGAAAAATATAAAAAGAAGAAATGCAACTTTCTGGATTTGAGAGCCTATAAGATTAAACAATACAAATATCAAGGAATGAACAACAAAAGAATAAAAAATGTATTTCTCTTAATTATATTTGTAATAATTCTTTATCTTACATATAAAGGTTTTGTTTATTGGAATTATAATCTTTTTAAAGAACAAAAACAAGTAGAAACATGGAATAGCAGAGTAAAAAAACAATGAAAACAAATTATAAAATATTATTTGCAGTATTGTTTGTATTTATAGCTTTTTTGGGAATGTATTTATTTTCATTTTACAAATTTGTTACGGATACAGAAGATGTGAAATTAAGCGGTTATATTTATGATGAAAAAACTAGACAGCCTATCCCAAATACTCTCATAATGATAATAAGTGAGCGATACGAAGATGATAATGGTAATACAAATTATGATGAATATTTAGGAAAAGATACCATAAAACTCTATTCCGATAGTAAAGGATATTATTCAACAATTATAGAGAAAACCGCTTTTGTATCGTTATATTTCAAAAAAGAAGGTTATGTCCAGAAGAAAATAGAAGGAGAATATCCAGAGAAACAAATGAATTATAAAGTGTATTTAAAGAAAGAGTAATTTTGTGTAATATGCATGTTTTCAATCACTTATAAAAGTAAAGCTATTAAAAACTAAATATTATCCAAAAAAATAATAGGGACTTTTCACGAAGTCCCTATTTTAGTTCTTTGTTTCTGTAATGTGTTGATTTACAGGTATTATTGTGGAGCTGGAGGTACCCCAAGTACAGATGTAGAGGAATATTGGGGGGGGGATATAGGTTGGATAGGTTCAGGAGAATTAAAAAATAATATTATTCGATACCCAACAAAATATATTACTACAGAAGGGTTACAACAAAGTTCAACAAAACTACTACCCCAAAACACAACTGTCCTTGCTATGACAGGAGCAACCTTAGGAAAAATAGGATTTTTAAATTTTGAATGTTGTGGAAATCAATCTGTTGCAGGGTTTGTGAATTTAGTAAATTTAGATTCTAAATTTTTGTATTATTATCTTCAAAGGATAACAAAACAGATTGAATCTTTGGCAGGAGGTGGAGCTCAAGCAGGGATAAATAAATCAAATATAGAAAATATAAATATTAAAATTCCTTCTCTTAAGGAGCAACAAAAAATTGCCAATTGTCTTTCATCTTTAGATGAACTTATTGAGGCGCAGGAGGAAAAACTAAAATTGCTTAAAGAGCATAAAAAAGGTTTGATGCAGCAGCTTTTCCCGCAAGTCAATGATAATCATGATGTTATAGGGGGGGGTAACTTGCCAAAGCTTCGTTTTCCAGAATTTATAAATGATGGGGCATGGGAGGAGAAAACGCTGGGGGAAATTTCATTTTCAATTTTTGATGGGACACATCAAACACCAAAATATACAGAAGAAGGAATACCATTTTTTAGTGTTGAAAATCTAATAAGTAAAAATAAGAATAAATTCATTTCGAAGGAGGATTATTTAATTTTAACGGCTAAAAATAAACCTGAAAAAGATGATATTCTGATTACAAGAATTGGAAATATTGGATTTTCAACTGTAGTAAGTTGGGATTACGAATTCAGTATTTATGTAACACTTGCTACTGTAAAAAAATCGGATAAATTCATTCCGCATTATTTAAATGGATATTTTCAATCAGAAGTATATCAGAAAGAAATTCGCAGTAAATCATTATTAAATGCAGTTCCCATGAAAATTAACATGAATGACCTGCGAAATACAAAAGTTTTATTACCAACAATAAAAGAACAACAAAAAATAGCTGATTGTCTTTCATCTTTGGATGAAACCATAGAAGCACAAGACCAAAAAATAGAGTTATTAAAACAACATAAAAAAGGACTAATGCAGGGATTGTTTCCTGTAATGAATTAAAAAAAATGAATACAGTAGTAAATTTTGGAGCTTTAACAGAAATTGCTGAGAATTTTCGAGAAAAATTAACAGAAGAGGGTAGAAAAGAGAAAGATTTGATACTCATTTTTGCTCACAATGGAATAGGAAAAACCAGACTTTCCATGGAGTTTAAACAAATAGGCAAAACTTTTGATGAAGATGGAAATGTAACAAGTAGAGATACTTTGTATTTCAATGCATTTACAGAAGATTTATTTTTTTGGAACAATGATTTAGAAAATGATACAAATAGATTTCTTGAGCTAAAATCTGAATCTGCATTTTTTGAAGGATTACGCGAATTAGATTTAAATAGCAAGGTAGAGGCATTTTTCCGTAATTATACTGATTTACATTTTGATATTGACTATGATAATTATGTTGTGCGTTTTTCAAGAAGTATAGTTATTGAAGGTAATCAACAAATGATAGAGAATATTAAAATATCAAGAGGAGAAGAAACTCTATTTATCTGGTGTTTTTTTATGGCTATTTGTCAGTTAGTTATTGATAAAGATCCTGCTTATAGTTGGGTGAAATACATCTATATAGATGATCCAATCTCATCTTTAGACGAAAACAATGCCATTGCTATTGCTTGTGATTTATGTAATTTATTAATAACAAAGGATACAGAAGGGAAATTTAGTATGCCAATTAAAACAGTAATTTCAACTCATCATAGTTTATTTTTTAATGTACTTCACAATCAATTTGGTAGAAAAGTCAAAAGTAAACGATATTTCTTACATGGTAAAGAAATGAATGGATATAGTTTACAAGATACTGAAGACACTCCCTTCTTTCATCATATAGCCATACTGAGCGAGCTAAAAAAAGTGGCAGAATCTGATAAAATTTATACATATCATTTCAATTCTCTAAGAAGTATTTTAGAAAAGACAGCTTCTTTTTTTGGATATGATAAAATTGATAAATGTATTAATCATTTAGATGATGAAATAGTTTTTGAACGAGCCTTACAATTATTTAGCCATGGTAGGTATTCCATATTCGACCCTAAAGAAATGAATAATGATAATAAAGATCTATTTAGACGAATATTAGATGGTTTTTTGAATAAATATGAATTCTATTTTCCCCAAATATTTAATGAAGAATAGTAAATAACAACAGTATGACACAGAAACAACAAAATAAATTAGGTGATACACTTTGGGCTATTGCAGATGACTTAAGAGGTGCAATGAATGCAGATGATTTTAGAGATTATATGCTTTCCTTTCTTTTCTTAAGGTATTTATCTTTCAATTATGAAGAAGCTGCTAAAAAGGAATTAGGAAATGACTATCCTGAAAGTCCGTCAGAAGATAAAAGAGTGGATTTTAGAGTACCACCACCTTTGGAAATATGGTATAAAGAAAATAAAAACTACATCGAGGATTTTGAGAAACAAATGCGCAGAAAAGTACATTATGTTATTGAACCGCGATATCTCTGGAGTAATATTACAGAATTGGCTCGTACTCAGAAGGATGAATTGTTAGAAACTCTACAACAAGGTTTTCGTCACATAGAAGAAGAATCTTTTAATAGCTCTTTCAAAGGTTTGTTTTCTGAAATCAATCTCAATTCGGATAAATTAGGCAAAACTTATAAAGAAAGAAATGAGAAACTTTGCAAAATCATCACAAAAATTGCAACAGGTATTGCCGACTTCTCTACTGATACAGATACGCTTGGTGATGCTTATGAATATTTGATTGGGAAATTTGCCGCAGGTTCGGGTAAAAAAGCAGGGGAATTTTACACTCCTCAGCAGGTTTCTACCATTTTATCTGAAATTGTAATTTTAGATAGCCAAGATCCTACATTGGGAGCTAAATCCAAATTAGATAAAGTCTTGGATTTTGCATGCGGTTCTGGCTCTTTGCTATTGAATGTCCGGAATAAAATACAAGAAAATGGAGGTAGTATAGGTAAAATTTATGGGCAAGAGAAAAATATTACTACTTACAATCTAGCTCGGATGAATATGCTTCTACATGGAATGAAGGATACGGAGTTTGATATTTTTCATGGAGATACTTTGCTTAACCAATGGAATTTACTCAATGAGATGAATCCGAGCAAAAAAATAGAATTTGATGCTATTGTTGCCAATCCGCCATTTAGTTTGCGTTGGGAGCCTAATGATACATTGGCAGAAGATTTTCGTTTTAAGAGCTATGGTTTAGCTCCAAAATCAGCAGCTGATTTTGCATTTTTACTGCATGGTCTCCACTTTTTGAAGGGGGATGGGACAATGGCAATCATTTTACCACATGGTGTTTTATTTCGAGGAGGAGCAGAAGAGCGAATTCGTACAAAATTGTTAAAAGAAAGATATATTGATACTGTAATAGGTTTACCTTCCAATTTATTTTATTCCACAGGAATTCCAGTTTGCATTTTAGTTTTGAAAAAATGTAAAAAAGTTGATGATGTATTGTTTATTAATGCGTCAGAACACTATAAGGC